>CAITND010000089.1 GCA_903893625.1 uncultured Oscillatoriales cyanobacterium | reverse complement strand
GCCTCACTCTGTCGTGAATAGTAGGGATTCCTAAAGGACGTTTTTCTCCGTTGGGTTTGGGTATCCATTTCCTCCGAAGTGGTTTCGCCTTTTGGTATATACTCAAGTTTTCGGTAAGTTCTAGTCGTTGTTTGGGTGTGATGGATTTAACCCCATCTACCCCGGCTGTTTTCTTGCCTTGATTATCTTGAGTAACCCTTCTTATTGATAAGAGTTTGGCGTAATATGACTTGACTAGAAGTTTTTGGAGCTTCCGAGCTTTCGCATTTTGTCCCGATAAGGATGCCTGGTAAATTCTCTTTTGCAGCTTAAATACTACCCTTTGAACTTTCGCCCAATTGATAGAATTCCATGCAGTCGTAGTCTTGGTTATACTCGTTTTCACCGTTTTAACTGCTAATTGAAACCTTACCTAACAACTAAACCGGAATCTATCAGCGTATCCTAGACATTACATCTAGGCTTTGGCTTCTGACTCCATCTCTCGCCCTCATAACATCCGCCTTAGATTTGTGGCTACCTAACAGTATTCGACCACTGTAGGAGTATATGAGGGGTTTTAACGTTCCTTGAAAATGGGTTTATTGCCTTTAGAATCATCCTATCCGCCGGGGTACTTTTGGGAGTCTTAGTGAGTGTTAAACACATAACCTTACCTTATAGAGAGCAGTAAAATCCTCTACCTTTTCCCCTTGTTCTTTTGAACGCAGCGTGGTCAAGTCAATTTCGCTACTTAATCATGACGACGGTTCAAGCCGGATGTTCACTTTCGTTATTCTTGGGCAATTGGCTAGAGAACTACTTAGATTTTGACTTAAATCCGTTTTCCCGTTACTCCCAGCTTCAGTGTTTTGATAATCAGTCTGACACTGTGGGAATTGCCGAATCTCTTTGGAATGGGCTACCGTTCAGGAAGCCGCACCATTGACTCCGAGATTAACCCTCCTTTAGGGCTACATTTTCAAAGTTAAAACGGGCTTGATTGAATTTATTATTGGGTTGATACCCAGTAACAATTGTCTGAGCCTATCTCCCTGCTTACGTTTCGGGGTTTATTCCTAAACTTTGACAGGAACGTCTCGCACTTACTGATGGATTCTAGCACAATGGTTTTGGAATCGCCGAGGTAGGGGATGGGGGAGAACATCTGTTAACTAATTTCCTCAATAATACGTTCTAGGGCCTTAACGGGATCATCCGAGGCGGTGATCGGACGTCCAATAACGAGATAATTTGCCCCAGCTTTGAGCGCTTCCACCGGGGTAAAAGTCCGTTGTTGATCGCCTTTATCTGCCCAAACCGGACGCACCCCCGGACAAACTAATAGAAACTCATCCCCGCAGGTTTGACGCAGTTGGGCGACTTCCTGCGGAGAACAAACAGCGCCCGCTAACCCACTTTCTTGAGCTAATAAAGCCATATTTAAAGCATATTCAGGTAATTCTAAAGGGACTTTTAAATCAAAGGCTAAATCTCTGGAATTTAAACTGGTTAATAGGGTAATAGCAATTAATTTAGGGACGGGATAACCTGCCTCCTTTGCACCAGCTTCGGCGGCGATTTGTGCGGCTTTCAGGGCTATTTTTCCGGCCGTTGCATGAAGGGTAATTAAATCCACACCATATCGAGATGCAGATCGACAAGCGCCAGCAACGGTATTAGGAATATCATGGAATTTTAAATCCAGAAAAATGCGTTTTTCTTTTGATTTGAGGAAGGTTAAAATTTCTGGGCCACAACTAACAAATAATTCTAAACCGACTTTCCAGAATGTAACTTGAGGCAGTTTTTCAACGAGGGCGATCGCATCTTCTTTACTGGGAACATCCAAGGGAACAATAATTTTGTCTAAGCTCATTATCTTCGCTAACTCTAACAGTCATTTTCAATGATATCAAATTGTAGTAATACCAATTCTATAACCGAAGTTGTGATAATATAGAATCTATTGGATCGTCCCATCCTCACCCCAGTCCTTAACCATGAGTCAATGCCTTAACCCTGATTGCCTCCAACTCAACTCTAAAACAACCTTTTGTCAAAAGTGTGGTTCTAAATTACTGTTAACAGATCGATATCGGGCTTTAGAAATATTAGGACAAGGGGGTTTTGGTCGCACGTTTCTAGCGGTTGATGAGCATAAACCGTCTCAACCCTATTGTGTAATTAAACAATTTTTACCCCAAGCCCAAGGTACAAATAATCAACAAAAAGCTGAAGAACTGTTTAAACAAGAAGCCATACAATTAGAACAGTTAGGCAAACATCAACAAATTCCTGAATTATTCGCCTATTTTATTCAAGATCATCGTCAATATTTAGTTCAAGAATATATTGAAGGACAAAATTTAGCTCAAGAATTAGCAGAAACCGGGGCATTTTCAGAAGCTAAAATTATTAATTTGTTGGGAGATTTATTGCCTGTTTTAGCGTTTATTCACCAAAAACCAGTAATTCATCGAGATATTAAACCCGAAAATATTATTAGAAGAAAGAGCGATAATAAATTAGTTTTAGTGGATTTTGGAGCAGCCAAAGCAGCCACTAGAACGGCCTTAGCGGTGACAGGAACAGTTATTGGTTCGGCTGGATATGTCGCACCGGAACAAGCGGTAGGAAAACCGACTTTTGCCAGTGATTTATATAGTTTAGGAGTGACTTGTATTCATTTATTAACTAATATTGAACCCTTTGATTTATTTGATGTCAATGAAGGGGATTGGGTGTGGCGAAATTATTTAAAGGTTAACGTCAATAATACTTTGGGTCGAGTCTTAGATAAACTCTTACAGCAGGTAACAAAAAAACGTTTTCAAACTGCTCAAGAAGTATTAGAGGCTTTACAATTTACACCGTCAGCTACATGGGTTAATTATGGTCAATTAGAACAACTTTTAAAAGCTGGAAAGTGGAAAGAAGCTGACGAAGAAACGACTAATAAAATGCTAGAAGTCGCCCGAAGAACAAAAGAGGGATGGTTAAGGGTTGAAGATATTGATAATTTTCCCTGTGAGGATTTACGCACCATTGACCAACTTTGGGTAAAATATAGTGATGGACGCTTCGGCTTTTCGGTACAGAAGCACATCTATCAAAGTCTGAAAGGAACCCGGAGTTATGATCGTAAAGTTTGGTCAGCGTTTGGTGATCAGGTGGGTTGGCGTGTAGGAGGTAGCTGGTTGTATCACACAGATCTAAAATTCAATCAGACAGCACCAGAGGGCCACCTCCCTTCTGTTGGTGATAAAACGGTCTCAATAGGGTGGGATGGTGTGGGTGTTGTTTGGGGTTTGGAGGCGAGATACAAGAAGAGGAAACGGAAGTGGGTGGTAGTCTCTTCTCTCGCATCGAGACTTGTAGACTGTAAAATATAAGGCTTTTAACCCGACAGCGTAGGGGCAAGGTGCGCCGTCCCCTACAGAGGATTAATAGGGTTGCGGGTTTCCGATAGGGTCAGAAACCGGGTTTCTTAATTGGGCTTTTTGTTAGTAGCAAAGTTAACGCAGAAACCCGGTTTCTTGGAGGTGCTGGTGGGGATAAGAAAATAATTAATCTAAATAAACAAGTCAATTAATTCAATCACATTAAAAAAACAATGAGCAAACTCATCTTAGAAATTCCTGAAGATTTAGCAGAAACTTTACATTTGCCACCATCGGAAAGACTTTCAAGAGTTAAAAGAGAACTAGCGATCAGACTTTATCAGAAAGGAATTTTATCTTTCGGTAAAGCACAACAATTAGCCGAATTAAGTAAATGGGAATTTCATGAGTTACTAAGTCAAGAAAACATTGAACGCAGTTATGATTTAGAAGAATTAGAAACTGATTTATATAATTTAGAGAAATTGCAATGAAAGCGGTTAGTAATTCATCAGTTTTAATTGCTCTGAGTAGTATTGGACAATTAGAACTCCTTAACATTCTGCGTTGGTAGATTTTCAGAGTGCGTATAAAATAGAAAATACCCCTATATTGGAGGTAATATGAAATCCATTGTTCTCGATAATCTTAACCCCGTTGTTTTTGATAAAATTCGTAGTTTAGCTCAAAAGCACAACCGCAGTTTAGAGGATGAAATCAAAGCAATTCTCGCTCAAACAGTGGAAGCAGAAATAACCCCTAAAGTTTCTAAAAGAGCCAATTTTCGATCCCAACTTGAAGCAGCACGTCAAAAACACGGCAATCAGACTTTTAGTGATAGTGTAGAATTGCTAAGAGAGGATAGAAATCGTTGAGTAAATTCGTTGTTGATGCCAATGTAGCAATCAAATGGGTATTGTCTGAGGTTCATTCGGAAATTGCTCAGTGTCTCTTAGATGATGCCCATGAATTATTAGTCCCTGATTTCTTTTTTTCGGAAATTGGTAACATTTTATGGAAGCGAGTTCGACGAGGAGAAACTACTTTAGAACTCGCTCAAAATGATTTAACTGTTTTAATGGCAGGGGATTTACAAATTTATCCCTCACACTCTTTAATGCCAATGGCGTTAGAAATTGCTGTCAGAGTTGACCAAGCTGTTTATGATTGTGTTTATCTCTCCTTAGCTGTTATAAATCAATGCCAGATGGTAACAGCAGATGAAAGGTTTTATAATGCAATTTCCAGAGATGTACTATCTTCCCATCTTTGCTGGATAGAAAATTTTCTCTAATTTAGCAAGGACTAAAGGAAGTCATCGGCAATTTAAACACCCTGATTATAGGCTAAGGACTGATGATAGTGCAAACCGTTACTAAAATCTATAGCTTTGAAGACTATCTCAATTATAGAGATGATACGGATTTCAAATATGAACTGTTTAATGGAGAACTAATTCAGATGCCACCTGCAAGTGGTTTACACGCTGAAATTTTATGTTTAATCTATGATATCTTAAAAGCAGAAATTCAACGATTACAGTTAGATTGGGTTGTGCAACCTGGAACTGTAGGAGTGAGAACAGGAATCAGAAAATCACGCATTCCTGATGTATTAGTGATGACAGAAACTCAGCGTCAACTTCTGAGAACATTACCCTCAGCTATTCTCGAAGACCCGCCTTTATTCGTGGTTGAAATTGTTAGTCCCAATAACCCCGATGATGATTATCGTTATAAACGTTCAGAATATGCAGCATTAGGCATTTCTGAATATTGGATTATTGATCCTCAAGCATTAAAAATATCAATTTTAACCTTAGTTTCGGGTTTATATGAAGAGGTAGAATTTAGAGAAAAAGATATTATAAATTCTATAACTTTTCCCGAATTCAAATTAACAGTTGAACAAATTTTAAATCCTTTTTTGACTCATTAAGCGGGGTGAGTTTAGAAAGATTATTTGTGGGATTTGTCAGATTGTATAGAACCCGACCCTGCGGGTCTTAACAAATGTAGGGGCGGGTTCGAGTCAATTTTTGTTAATAATAATTAATCTAAATAAACCCGCCCAACCCCGTAATAGGAATCAATATAAACCCGGTTTTATTAACGTTAAATCTGGCTGGGGTGGGGCGGGTTTAGAAAGATTATTTGTGGGATTTGTTAGATTGTATAGAACCCGCCCCTACGGGTTTTTACCGAATGTAGGGGCGGGTTCGCCAGGATTTTTGTTAATGATAATTAATCTAAATAAACCCGCTACTACTACAAGACATAATATTGATATCCTATTGAATTAAACGGATAAATTTCTTCTTCCCAACTTGCAGAACTTTACCCTTTAATTCATCCATAGAATTAAATATTATATCAACTTCCGAAATGCGATCGCCATCTAACTTAACAGCACCGCCTTGAATTTCTCGCCGCGCTTCACTGCTGCTTTTACACAACTTACTCGCACTGAGAATATAAAATAACTTAGCGGGAAATTGAATCTCAGACAAGGAAAACTCTGGGACTGCTTCTGCTGTTTTTGCATCCCCTTGAACTAAGGTTAAAGACGCTTTTTGTGCCTCTAACGCGGCTTCTTTTCCGTGAAATTGAGAGGCGATTTCTAACCCTAATAATTTTTGCTTGTCTCTGGGATTTTCTGGTAATTGATCCAGGGGAAGATTCGTTAACAGTTCAAAATATTGATTTAAAAGATTATCTTGAACCTTCTCTAATTTAGAATACATGGTTAACGGATCTTCCGATAACGCCACATAATTTCCCAGGGATTTTGACATTTTTTGCACCCCATCCGTCCCAATTAAAATCGGCATTAATAACCCAAATTGAGGTTTTTGTCCAAAATGCCTTTGTAAATCCCGTCCCACTGCTAAATTAAACTTCTGATCTGTGCCGCCGATTTCAATATCTGCTTCCACCGCAACGGAATCATAACCCTGCATTAACGGATAGAGAAATTCATGCAAATAAATCGGATTTTCCTGTTCAAACCGCAGGGAAAAACCCTCTTTTGCTAACATTTGCCCGACGGTCATGGTTGCCAATAATTCCAATATTTTAGGTAAATCTAATTTCGATAACCATTCGGAATTGTAGCGAATTTCCAACCGTCCGGGGGTATCAAAATCTAAAATCGGACGCAGTTGTTCTAAATAGGTTTGAGCATTTTTTTGCACATCTTCCGGGGTTAATTGACGGCGGACTTCGGATTTTCCTGTGGGGTCGCCAATTCTAGCGGTAAAATCCCCAATAATTAAGACCGCGATATGACCCGCATCTTGAAAAGCGCGTAACTTGCGAATGGGAATACTATGACCCAAATGAATATCCGAGGCGGTAGGATCAATGCCAAATTTAACTCTTAGGGGTCGATTTGTGGTTAACAATCGTTGACCTAAATTCTCATCCGGGTTCTCAGAGCTTATAATTTCAGGGAAAATCTCAGTAATCCCTCGGCGAAGGGTGGGAAAATTTTGTAGAGACACCGCCGATTCCATTTGTACAGAAGGTTGACTCACAGCCATGATCTTAAAATTCTTTTGCCAATTTAGGGTAAAATTCGTTAACCTTGATCCCGGAATTAAAATTTGATCCGTGATTTCGGGATTCTATCATTGTCCGCCCAACGAGGAGGAGATCTGTTTGACCAAAGCCTAAAGAAATCCGTTTTTAGGGTTTAACTGCATAATGTTAATGTTATATGCTATCACTGGAAGCTCAAAAAAAGTTAATATTTCTATCTACAAGCCATAAATGTCAAGTAGCCCTGTTTTCGTTGAGGGAGTAAATTAAAAGTGTCGTCAACTAACACAATCCCACAGGAGGTTCAGGTCAACAACCCATCAACGTTGTTCGACTTTGTTCAGTCTGTTAGCAAAGTAACTGCCGGAACCTTACTCGGTGTTACGATGTTAACCAGTTCTGTCGTCGCTGGAGGGCTGGTCGGCTTGGCAGTCAGTTTCCGCAATTTGCCCGATGTCCGGGTATTGCAGAACTATGTTCCTACAGAAACCACCCATATCTATGATATTAAAGGGGTTCCTCTCGCCAGCCTCCACGATGAAGCCAATCGGGAAGTCGTCTCCCTCAATCAGATTTCTCCCCATCTGAAACGGGCTGTAATTGCGATTGAAGATAGCAATTTTTACTATCACAAGGGAATTAACCCGACGGGGATTGTCCGGGCGTTTCTGGCTAACCTAGAAACGGGTAACACCGTTGAAGGGGGTTCTACCCTGACGATGCAGTTGGTGAAAAACCTGTTTTTATCCCCGAATCGTACTATTAGTCGCAAAGCCGCAGAAGCGGTGATGGCGATTCGTTTGGAACAGATTTTATCAAAAGAAGAGATTTTAGAACTGTATCTCAATCAAGTCTATTGGGGTCATAACCTCTATGGCGTAGAAACCGCAGCCCAGAGTTATTTTAATAAATCGGCGGCGGATTTAACCTTAGCGGAATCGGCGATGATGGCGGGTTTAATTCCAGCGCCAGAAGATTATAGTCCATTTGTGGATTACAAAAAAGCCAAACAAAGACAGTTAACGGTTTTGAAGCGGATGCGGGAACTTCAGTGGATTACTCCTCAAGAAGAAGCGGAAGCCAAGAAACAAACCTTACTGGTGGGCAAAATTACCTCCTTTAGCAGTAGCCGTCTTCCCTATGTGACGGAAGCTGTTGTTCAGGAACTTTCCGAACGCTTTGGTCGGGATGCCGTTCTCAAGGGGGGAATGCGGATTCAAACCACTATTGATATGAATTTCCAACGGATGGCCGAGAAAACCATCACGGAGTGGCATGAGAACTTGTACTATCAAGGGGTTTATAACAGTTTACAAAATGGCCAAATTGCCCTAGTTGCTATTGACCCCCGTACCCATTTTGTCAAAGCAATGGTGGGGGGGGCAGATTATAAAACCAGCCAGTACAATCGAGCCATTCAAGCCCTGCGTCAACCCGGATCTGCCTTTAAACCCTTTGTTTATTATGCCGCCTTTGCTACGGGCAAATACGGGCCGGATTCAACGGTTTATGATAGCCCGGTGAGTTATCCCGATGGCTATGGTTACTATTCTCCTCAAAACTATGGGGGGGGTTTCTCCGGGGCGGTGAGTATTCGCACAGCCTTAGAACACTCCTTGAACGTTCCGGCGGTTAAACTCGGTCAAGAAGTGGGACTGAATCAGGTGATTGAGGTTTGTCGAATTTTAGGGATTAAGAGTCCGATTGAACCTGTTGTTTCTCTACCTTTGGGGTCGGTGGATTTAACGCCGATGGAAATGGCCGGAGCTTATGCTACCTTTGCCAATGATGGTTGGCACTCTGACCCCACGTTTATTGTCCAAGTTACCGATAGTCAAGGCAATATTTTATTGGATAATACCCCTAAACCTCGATTAGTCTTGGATCAATGGGCTGTGGCATCCCTGAATAACGTCCTACAAGGGGTGATTAATAGTGGAACGGCTACTCGCGCCCAAATCGGACGTCCGGCGGCCGGGAAAACCGGAACCACGTCTTCTGAACGGGATATCTGGTTTGCAGGATATACTCCTGATTTAGCAACGGCCGTTTGGGTGGGCAATGATGATTATACTCCCCTAACTTATGGGTCAACGGGAGGAACAATTGTGGCTCCGATCTGGCGTGACTTTATGTTACAAGCGTTAGATGGGAAACCAGCCACTTCTTTTAAACCGCCCTCAACCTATACCAAACCTTAATTTAAGAATCAGGTTCATGCCCTAGTAAGCCCACAGAGGCAGACAATTTTTCCCGTGAGGAGAGTAGAATGAAGGTAGCATCACCAGCTTAGTTAGCGCGTGTCTTGCTCTGTGGGAATGGGCTGAAACATTATTCCTGGAATTGTTTGAGCTATTAGTGACTAGGAATTGGCTGTACTAGCTATTTCCTGGGGTTGAAAATTTTTATGCGTTAGGATCGGATTTGTTATGGAAAAGAATACATTTTCTTCGCCCAATACGACTCAAAAAGTGGAAGTTTCAATCCACATTGACTCGGAGTTACTGAATCAAATTAAACATCTTACCAATGACCCCAGTAAGGTGATTGAAACGGCTCTACGCCAATGGCTTAGAGGCGAACGTCCAGAGGATGAACTAGCCTTAACCCTCCAGCGTAATCCCCCGATCCCGCCTCGAGGTGAATGGAACGATTAAAGCCAAATCAGTCAAAAAATGTTTGGTGATCAAGTTAACACAGTAGTCGCGGGTGCGAATGAACTTAGACACGAACTCTCAGTTTGCAAGTTCAACTTCGGCTGACCAGATCTGGCAAGAGTTAGGTACGGATCTGGTTTTTATTCAAAATGCCGCAGGTCAGTATTTAACGTTTTATTGGCAACGGCATGATCGCTATCCCTTACCTACGGATAAAATTGTCGGTTCATCGATTTGGGATTACTTTAAACCTGTTGTAATTTCTCCCTATCAAGATCGAATTAGTCGGGTTTTAACCAGTTTAATTCCCGAAAGATTTGTTTATTCGTTTTCCTACGAAGATCAATATATTCCATTGGAACTGATTATGAGTCCAATTTTAGTCTCCACTGGAACGCCGGATAGGGTATTAGTTATGGGGTGCGTTCTCGAACAACCCGAAGAAAATTTAGACATGACTATGGCGGAGATTGTTGCCTATCGTTCCCTGCCTTCAAGTTTAGATATTCCTCAAAAAATGCTGATTCAAATCGCCGGAACGATCTGTCGCACCGTGTCTCCCAGTTCTCATATTTATCAAACTTTATTAAGTCAAATTGCTCAAAAAATTCGCCGCACCTTGGATTTAAAGCAAATTTGGCAACAAACTGTTAATAGTTTAGGGCAAGTTTTAGGGGTGAGTCGTTGTATTTTATGCCCTTATCGAGGGGGAAAAGGGGATAATTGGAGCTTACAACAAACCCAAGTTGTGGCGGAATATCGCCTCGAAGAATTTCCGATGATGTTAGGTTTGGATCTGGCAATTGCTAATGAATTGGGATGGACGCAAGCTTTAGCAACTTTAGAACCCGTTGTGGTGGAACGTACCTCTCCCGGTCATGATCCTTATCAACGCTATTCTATTTTAGTCGTAGCGACTTCTTATCAAGATCAACCGAATGCAATTATTAGTTTACAACAGTGCGATCGCTTCCGACAATGGACATCGGCTGAGGTAGAATTTATCCGAGAATTAGCCACTCATGTCGGGACTGCTATTGCTCACGCGACCCTCTATCAAGAACTGGAAGAAGCTCGGATGGAAGCGGTGGCTCTTTCCCGATTAAAGAGTGAATTTTTAGCCAATACCTCCCATGAATTACGCACTCCTCTAAATGGAATTATTGGGTTTTTAAAGTTAGTTTTAGATGGGATGGTTGATGATCCTAAAGAACAAGAAGAATTTATTCAAGAAGCCCATCGAGCCGGATTACATTTATTAAATTTAATTAATGATGTTTTAGATATTGCTAAAATTGAAGCCGGGAGAATGGATATTGACTTGGCTTTAATTAAGGTGAGCGAAGTTTTACAGGAAGTTGAAAATTTTACGCGAGCGCAAGTTCAAGAAAAAGGATTAACGTTTACCGTACAAAAAGCTGCTTATGAGGATGAAATTATTATCTATGGGAATTATCAACGCTTGCTACAAGTGATGTTAAATTTAGTGGGAAATGCGATTAAATTTACCCATGAAGGCGGAATTAATATTAGTTTAGGAATTCTTAAACAAACCGTTATGTTTCAAAATCAAGAATTTCCGGGTGTTGTGGAATTTCGGGTGGCGGATACGGGAATTGGGGTTCCGATCGAAAAACAAGATCGACTGTTTAAGGCTTTTTCTCAAGTGGATGGAGGCTATACTCGTCAATATGGAGGAACGGGTTTAGGATTAGTAATTTCTCAAAAATTAGTTCAAACAATGGGGGGAATGGTTAAATTTTATAGTTTAGGTGAAGGATTAGGCTCAACGGTGACGTTTACTGTTCCATTGTATCAGGAACCTCGGAGTATGAGTAACTAATTAGAATGTTGACAGTTAACCGACAACCTCCTTAATCTTTTTGACCCGTGAGAAAATAAGTCAACATTTCGCCTTTTCCTTTGATATCAATAATGCCACGTTCTTCAAAAATGTATTTATCTTTTAAACGTTCGTAGGTGGCGACGGTGACTTGAATTTTACCAGCAATTCCATGAGATTCCATGCGGTTAGCGGTGTTTACCGTATCTCCCCATAAATCATAAGTAAACTTTTTTGTGCCAATGACTCCGGCTTCCACAGCACCCGTATTAATTCCGGTTCGCATTTGTACAGGTTCATTGCCTTGGAGATGAAATTGACCGATAATATTTTGCATATCTAAAGCCATATTAGCGATCGCTTCAGCATGATCATTTCGTGGAGTCGGTAATCCCCCAACAACCATATAAGCATCCCCAATGGTTTTAATTTTTTCTAATTCATATTTTTCTGCTAATTCATCAAAAGCCGAAAAAATTTCATTCAGAATTTCGACTAATTGAGCCGGGGATAAATTAGCCGATAATTTTGTAAAATTAACAATATCTGCAAATAAAACCGTCACATCGGCGAAACTATCTGCAATCGTGCTTTCACCACGTTTTAGACGTTGGGCGATCGCTTCGGGTAGAATATTTAATAATAGTCGTTCCGATTTTTCCTGTTCTTCTGCTAATTTTTTTAAATAGGCTTGTTCTTGATCCCGTAATCGTTTTTTTTCTAAACAGGCATTAATTCTAGCTTTTAATAAAACCGGATTAAACGGTTTTGATAAATAATCTTCAGCCCCTAATTCAATACAACGAACAACACTATCAATATCATTAACCGCCGAAATCATCACCACCGGAATATGACGCAAAGCCGGATCAGCTTTCAAGGTTTCTAAGACCTGATAGCCATTCATTTGAGGCATCATAATATCCAGTAACACCAAATCCAGGGACATCGAACCCAGAATTTCCAAAGCTTCAAAGCCATTAGAAGCCACCGTTACCTCATACCCTTGACGCTGGAGTCGCTTGGCCAGTAGGTCACGGTTCACTTCATTATCATCAACAATTAGTACACGATCCGGTTCAGCGTCCATCTCTATTCTTGGCTCCTAAGCTCGTTTGGGGATAGTAACAACGAGTCCCACGCTTCCATCTAGGGTTTTCATACAATCAGTAGCCCGGTTAATACTTGCAAGAAGTCAAAGTAGATGACATCCAAACGTGGGGGGTGATTCATTGCAGTTTAGGAACCCCCCCATCAGGACGATTGCTTTGCCTGTGATCAAACGAGTTCATATCGCGCACAAATAATAACACACTCACTAATTGACTTGCTAGATAGGAATAAACGGTACAGGAGCAGATGAAACCCGACCGTTAACCCTATAAAATTTAAGCTTATGGTGCAGGTGCTTTCTTTAAACAGATTTCTATTTTTTCCAATAGACGGGGGAATTCTACGGGTTTGGTATCATAATCATCACACCCAGCGGCTAAACATTTTTCCCGATCGCCTGCCATCGCATGAGCCGTTAGCGCAATCACGGGAATAGCTCCCGTTTTAGCATCCGCTTTAATTTGTCGGGTGGCTTCCCATCCATCCATCACAGGTAAACTCATATCCATCAGGATTAGATCGGGCATGATAGAACGGGTCTTTTCTACACCTTCGGCACCATCGACGGCAATAGATACCTCATATCCTTTTCGTGATAGACGCCGTTTGAGCATATCCCGATTCATTTCATTATCTTCAACTAACAAAATCTTTACCATGATCCGATCTCAACGTTGATAGTTTAGCGTTAGAGTTTTCACAATTTAGAACTTAAGGGAGACTGTTTCAGGCTAGCATTTAACAGGTTATGAATTTCTCGTAAAAGATCTTCACAGCTATAACTGCCTTTCTGAAGAATCTGTTCGACATGGCTCCGCAATTGCATCCATTCTGTAGGGGTTAATTCAGCCGCCGTAATTACGATAATTGGGATATTTGCCCACTGCTCGACCCTGTGAAGGTCATGAATCAACTCAAAACCACTTTTTTCAGGAAGGACTAAATCCAGCAAAATCAGTCTGGGGGGTGACTGTTGGATCAGTTGCAATGCCTCCTCACCATTTTCGGCTTCTTGGACAGTCCAACCATTTCGCTGTAATAATCCGCATAACATTTGTCGGGTTGCGGGATCATCTTCAACCACGAGAAGATGATCCGCCAGGGGAAGGATATCCCGTTTGCGATCCGGTTGATACTTACTCAGCAGAGCAGCCAGACGCTTACTATCAAACGGTTTGGTCAGATAGTCCGATGCACCCAGAGCAAAGCCTCGATTTTTGTTGCTGATGAACGATAGCACGATTACTGGAATCTCAGCGAGATCAGGATCGGCTTTTAATGTCGATAATACCGTCCAACCGTCCATTTTTGGTAAAATTATATCCAAGACAACGGCATCGGGACGCAGTTCTCGGACTCGCTGGAGTCCTTCTTCCCCCGTGGCTGCGGTTTCTACCCGCAGTCCTTCCCGAATTAGCGATCGCTCGATTAAATCTCTGGTATCGGGATCATCATCAATCACTAAGATAGTGGCCGATTGACTGTTATCGGTTGCAGAGGATTCACCGAGGATTAACTCGGCTTTCTCCAACTCTTCCAGCATTTCCTGGTCATCTTCTAAGTCATGGTTTTCTGACCCTTTGAATAAAGATTGAACCGACAGGGGCAAATAAACGGTAAAGGTGGAACCGCTTCCCAATGAACTCTCTACGCTAATGTACCCTTGCATCATTTGACAAAAGCGCTGACTGATGGTAAGTCCTAACCCGGTGCCCCCATAGCGACGAGTGGTGGAAGCATCCCCTTGAGTAAAGGGTTGAAACAGTTGTTTTTGTTGTTCGGGAGTAACCCCAATTCCGGTATCTTGTACTTGAAATTCGATGTAGCCCGATGCCGAATTGAGACTGGGATCACTGTTCTGAAACGCTTCCAAGGGCAGGGTTTGGGTACGACGAATATTGAGGGTAATATGACCCTCGGAGGTAAATTTGGCAGCATTACTGAGTAAGTTCAACAACACCTGTCGAACTTTGGTTAAATCGGCGTGCATAGTATTGGGCGCATCGGGGTGATAGTGAATGTCTAATGTATTTCTATTTTGATCCACCAGAGGTTGAGCCGTTGTGACGACGCTCTCAATTAACATGGAAATCTGAAATGTTTCTAAATACAAATCCATTCTGCCCGCTTCAATTTTAGAAATATCTAAAATATCGTTAATCAGAGCTAATAAGTTACGTCCGGCGGTGCGAATCCGGTCTAAATCGGGAACAATATCGCTATAACCCGTATCCCCAGCTTCCTCTGTTAAAATCTCACTATACCCAATAATGGCATTCAGGGGAGTGCGGAGTTCATGACTCATATTGGCTAAAAAGGTACTTTTAGCCCGGTTGGCAGCAACAGCTTCTTCTTTGGCTTGTTTTAAAGCTTCTGCGGCTTGTTTACTGTCGGTAATATCTTCGATTGTGCCTTCAAAACAGAGCAATTTTCCGGTTTGATCTCGAACAACACGGGCGTTTTCTGAGATCCAAATGATACTTTTATCTTGGCGATAAACTTGGGATTCAAACCCCGATACCGACTGATTGGCTTGAATCGCTGCGATAAATTCGGCGCGACGGTTGGGATTGACATACAATTGATGACTAATATCCGTCATTGTTTGTAATAAATTCTCTGGGGATTCATAGCCTAAAATTTTGGCTAAGGCGGGGTTGGCACTGATATATCGTCCTTCCAGGGTGGTTTGACAAATTCCTTCGGCGGCATTTTCAAAAATACTGCGATATTTAGCTTCAGTTTGTCGTAAAAATTCTTCCGTTTGTTTGCGTTCAATGGCATTAGAAAACATTTCTCCCACCATTTTCAAAAGTGCAATACTATCCGATGACCAAGTATAACTGGAATGGATGGAATCAAACCGCAGAAATCCGACAATAGCGCGACGACAAACTAACGGAACTAAAATAATCGATTGAATTTGAAGCAAACTCTCGGTTTCTGAATAGGACGATAACTCTGGGGCGGGATGAAACTGTTGTAAATACTCTAAATCCTGCCGAGCTTCTTGGGGTAAATCTTGAATAGCAAGATAAATATTTTCATAGCGATTCAGTTGTCGTTCTAACCAAGGAATATCAGCCACATAAAGTTTGGATGAGGAAATTTTCTTTAATAAATCCGTTAATTTTGAGTTTTGTTGTGTTCGAGGCGGTGGAGTTTTCATCGCCAACCATTGATAAATCGAATTCATCTGGATTTCGTGATCGGCAAATAAATACAAATAGCTCTGTTCTACCCCAATAAAGGTACTAATTCGTTGTAAAGCTTGTTGAATTCCGCTTTCAATTTCATCCGTTGTTAAACTAATAAAATGGGTAGATAAATTTGTAATTAATTGTTCAAATTCAACCCGATATTGCAGGGCTTTTTCGACTCGTTTACGTTGGGTAATATCTCGAAAACTCCAAACTCTGCCGACTAATTTTTCCCCCATGCGGGACGGATGGGAATAGAGTTCAAAAATTCTGCCATCTTTGAAATCCACCACATCATAAGTCGGGGTATGGGGTTCGGAGGACAACTGCATTACAGTTTTGAGAAATCGAGGCGGATCTTTTAATTGTCTTAAGACAAAAGCTAAGACTGATTGATCATGGGGAGGCTTGAATAATGCAGGGGGAACTTGCCACATTTCCACAAATTTTTGATTAAAATTTAAGACTTTTCCCGTGCGATCAACGGCTAAAATTCCCGCATCCGTTGAATCAAAGGTTGCTTGTAATAAGGAAATAGAGCGTTCCGCGTCTAATTGAGCTTGTTTGCGTTCAGTAATATCTAAAAAGATTAAAGCGGCTCCGACAAAAGTGTTTTGTTCTAAAATCGGAGTTAACACATAGGAGACGGCTAAAATCCTGCCCTGGGCACAGATAAATTGATCATCACTGGATTCGATGGGTTCGAGAAGGGAAGCTAACCCGGTGGCGGAGGAAGTCCCCAGACGTTGAAAAGTATCTAGGGATAATTGCGATCGCGCTCCAATCCAGTCTAAAATCGGGTTTCCGACTAATTCAGCTTCTGACCATCCTAAGAGCCGTTCCGCTTCGGGGTTCATGGACAATAAACAGCCTTGGGGATCTAAAATACACAATCCCGCCCCCAGGGAACTAATCACCGATCGCAGTCGATCCCGTTCCGCTTGTAAACGGGCTTCTGATTCCTGACTTTGCTGGTTATACAACTCTAACAGTTCACGGGAGGACAGGGTGAGCGATCGCTCCATCAAATATCGTTCTTGATCAGCTTCTTTGTAGCTACGGCTGACTCGTTCCAGAAATTCTTGCCATGTAGCGATATCAACTGGAGGAGTCTGTCGATCAAGACCCAGGCGTCTGAGTTGGCGTTGGAGCGCATAGTGCATAGAATCTCAAGAGTGAAGAAGTCAGGATGCAGCAATTAGGAGATAGAGCAACCGCCAAGGAAGTTAGGACAAAAACTGATACAGCAAACCTAGACTGTGAAACCGTTTCTTTCCTGTTCCCTGTTCCCGGCTATAAGACAGCGATCAAGCTATGTTAAGCGACAGGAAACCCTGGCGTTAACTACTATTTTCTCGAATGGTAATCAAAGTCATCGTTTGATTATGCAATTCGCAGAGGGAGGCGACTCCAGAAGGAGCGAGTTCCCCGTAGGAATAAAAACCCATTTGTTGGGTTCCTGGGGGTAACTCATCTAGTGTAGCTTCTAGTTCTTCTTCTGTTCGTTCTCCAAGAACTAATCGACGACCGGAACCACTAATGGCGATCGCTAAAGTCGGTTCTAGCACCATTGTCTCACTGGAGTTCAATTTGTGCTGTTCTGATTCTGTCATTTTGCGTTGATTACTGTTACGAGTAATTAACGCCGCCGCTAAGGCACCATCCACCAGTCGTTCATAATTCCCTCGCATGAGTTGAGCCACAGAACCGATGGGAATATCACCAGTAAAAACTAGGGATTTTGTATCTTCATCGATACCTATAAGGGTTCTGACTGTCCGTTTTCGAGCCGATGGAGTTCCTAATGCTAAGGGAAAAAATAAGGCGCTAGTCGGTAAATTTCGGGCGTATTTGCCTAAATATTCTTGATAGAGTTGTAAAACAGGTTTGTGATCTAATTCATACAAAATATTGTGGTGGGCACGAGTCACTTGTCGTTCTGGCCCGAATATTGTCCAGCCACCTTGGGAACCATAGCTAATCATAATATCATTGCCATAAAATCCAACGGCGGAAACGGCACCATTTCTGGGTAAATGATTCTGTAAAATCCAAGTGCGTTTAAATTGATGATTATCAGCAGCTAATCCCCCGACAATTAAGATGGGTTCTGAGGAATTAAACACGGAACTTTGATATAAAATCGAATTCAAACCTCGCAAAAATTCACTGCCATTCATTTGCAGTCCATCTGCTAAAATCAAGACGGCTTTTAACTGAGGATCGGTAAGTTGTTGGGCAATAGAACGACCTGCTTGATAAGAATTTTGTTGTTCTTGAAGGAGATTTGAGGGGTTAATATCTTCTTGAAGCGGACAAAAGGCGGTTTTTAACGAGGTATTTTGCAATTGTAAAACACTGACCGTTAAACTATCATCCATCAGGGTTGATCCAAAAATTTCTCCCGCCGTTGAACAGCCGATAAAATGAGAATGAGGATAAGCATCTTTTAAAGTCTGAAGCGGATCAAGATCGTCCTGAAATTGAACCGCACCAAATACAATCAGGAGGGTTTGGGGTGAGTCCAGAGGCGGAAAGTTTCTCACTGACCATCCCGTCGGTTTTTTCCAAAAAAAGGTTTCTAATTTCATCATCAATCATCGAGAATTAAAAATAGTTAATCCAGGGAAGGATTAGTTAAATTTTGGAGCGGATACCGCATCGGATGGGGTGGAAATTTCATTTTGTTGTTCAGCAATTAATTTAGGTTGCAGATAGAGATTTTCAACTAATGCAGCTACTCCGGCAAACCAAGGCGGAACAATTAAGGCGCCCATAATTCCTAAAACTTGTACCCCACCGAGGACGGATAAAAGTTGATATAAGGGGTGAATTCCCACCGACGAACCGACTAATAAGGGATCGAGAACGTAGGTTTCTATATTTTGAATAATTCCATACAATAATAACACCCAAATTACTAAAAATCCCCCTTTGGCTATGGCAACAATTAAGGCAGGAATCGCCCCTAAAATCGGGCCTAAAAATGGAATTAAATTGGTGACTCCAGCGATCGCTCCTAAACCAATAGCAAAGTCTTTTAATCCTAAAAATCCTAACCCCGTTGTGGTAGCCACGCCTAAAATTCCAGAGACTAGAATTCGTCCGCGAATATAACCTCCCATTCGTTGACTAATCGGATTAACTTGTGCCGCTAATCGTTCATTCCAAGGATAGGGAAAAAATTGAATAAAACTATGAATTAGGGTTTTACTATCAGCTACCATATAGCCAGAAATAAATAAGGCTAAAATTAAACTAGCAACCCCGCCTAAAATTCCCCTGGTAATTCCGTAGGAACGTAAGATTAATTGTTGACTGGAACGAATCACCCAATTGGTTAAAGATTGAGGATCTACCAGTTGTTCAATGAAGGAGGAGGTATCTTCTCCTAAGCGACCCGCTAAATCCGTTGTTATCCTAATAATTTGTTCGGCAAAAATTGGGGATTGACGAACTAATAATGTAATTTGATCGACAACAGCCGGCCCAATCACTAATCCAAATCCTATTAATCCTGCGATTAAGGTGAGATAGACTAAAACAACGGCTAACCATCGAGGAACCTGTTTTTTTTCTGCCCAATTGACAATGGGGACAATGGAAGCAGCTAAAACAACAGAAATCATTAATAGAACGATTAAACCTCGAAGTTGCCAGAGTAGGACAAGCAGGAAGACCGATGCTAGAATCAGAAGCAGACTAGAGAGGGAAAATGAAATACGTCGTTCAGATTTCATGGGATGGCTGTGAGTGAGTCTAAGGGGGGAGACCTATCAAAGACCCCGTTTTAATTCTATTCACCTGCTTTTTTAGTGTAATCATTTCGGGAACATTGGTCAAGAGGAATTTTTGATTAATTTATTATTAACTATTTTTCATGTTCTGATTTATTTTATAATTGATAAATAAGATAGTTTAAAATGTTCTAACGGTTTGTATCTGGGTAGAAGGTTCTCTATGCGAATTCATGTTGAAGGCTGGCGTTTTATCCCCCATTCCTATAGTATCACGAATCAATTCCAACTCTTGGAAATGCTAAAGAGATCGCCCTTAGAAGTAACCCATCAAGATATGCCTGGTTTAAAACCCGAATGGCAACCTTTAAGCGGATTATTGAATCAGGAATTAGAAACCTGTTTACAACAAATTCCCCAAGCGATTAACCCGGCTGTTGATGTTACTCTCAGAGTCTATCAACCGTTTAATTTTCAATCGTCTCGTAGTCGAAAAACCCTGGTCTATGCTACTGCACCTTGGGGAATTTTAATTGATTCATCCTCACCCCTTAAACCGTTATTTCACTTAAAAAATCAGACGATTAATCCCAATGTAACGGTAATTACGCCCTCTCAATGGTCACGGGAAGGCTTAATCAGAAGTGGTTTAAATCCTCAACAGGTGATTGTTATTCCTTGGGGTGTTGATTCAACAATTTATCATCCCTTGAATCAAACGGAACGAATAGCATTAAGAAAACAATGGGGATGGGACGATTATTTTATCTTTTTTCATGTCGGAAGTTTACAAGATCAAGATGGAATTAAGCCGATTTTAAGAGCTTTTGCTCAGATTTTAGACCGTTATCCCCAGGCTCGATTAGTCTTAAAAGGATCAGCCTTATTTCAGGACTCAGATCAGTGGTTAAACCATGCCAGTCAAGAAGTATTAACCGAGGAACAAATTGCTCATATTAAGCCTAAAATTGCTTATTTGAATCAACCCTTATCTTGTACCGCTCTAGCTCAATTATATCAAGTTTCTGATGCTTATTTAGCGGCGGATGTTGCTACTGCTTTTAATTTATCAGTATTGGAAGCTGCTGCATCAGGATTACCGATTATTTGTAGTTCTGGAGGCGCAACAGAAGAAATCACAAATGAGCAGTTTACTTTAAAAATCAACAGTAAATTTAAAACCCGAATAATTCAAAATCAAAGTCGATTTTTTCTCCATCCCAGTTGGGAACATCTTGTAGAATTAATGCAAACAGTGATAGACAATTCCCAATGGCGAGAACAAGCTAAAAAAATCGCTCCCACCTGGATAGCTGAACATTATACCTGGAAACATACCCTTGATCAAATATTAGAAGTTAGCCAAAAAGAAACACCGATATCCTGGGGAACTCCGATCAATAATATTCCCATTTCTTTATCTTCTCCCCATAGTATTTTGGTGGAAGGATGGCGAGATCTTCCTCATTCCTATTCCTTTATTAACAGTTATCAACTGTTAGAAATGCTAAAATATCCAGCCTTACAAGTATTTCATAAAGATATTCCTTATGTTACCTCAGATTGGAAACCCAGCAAACAATTATTAAATGTAGAAGCACAGAATTTATTAGATA
Source organism: uncultured Oscillatoriales cyanobacterium (assembly GCA_903893625.1). Lineage (GTDB taxonomy): Bacteria > Cyanobacteriota > Cyanobacteriia > Cyanobacteriales > Microcoleaceae > Planktothrix. Next base: position 16,081 of record CAITND010000089.1, on the reverse strand, counting down.
GAATTCCGGTTCCTGAAGCGGATCAAAAGGCAGATGTTACCCTGCGGGTTTATTGTCCCTTTAATTTAACGGCTTCTGCGAGTAAAAAAACAGCAATTTTTGGCTGTACAGAATGGGGAATTGTGCCTCGATCTATTTTAAATGGGATGAAAATTGACTGTTTTAGAGAAGCACATCGCAATTCTGATACTTTAATTATTACCTCTTCCCATTGGTCGAGGGAAGGATTTATTCGCAGTGGTGCTGTTCCTGAACGAGTGGTCGTTATTCCTTTAGGAGTTGATACTCAGATTTATCACCCGATATCAGAAGAAAAACGACAGGAACTTCGTCAATTATTTGGCTGGAATGAGTGTTTTATTTTCCTAAATGTTGGGGTAATGTGGAATGAACGTCAAGGAATTGATCGGATTTTAAAAGCCTTTGCTCGCATTACCGAAAAATACCCCGAAGCGCGATTAATTTTAAAAGGAAGAGACGCTATTTTTCCGTCTAAAGATTATCTCAAACAAGCCACAAAAGACAGCTTAAATGATGCCGAAATCCAACGAGTTTCTGCAAGATTGCGTTATATTGGCAACAATTTATCCTCCTTAGAAATGGCACAACTGTATCAAGCCGCCGATGCTTATGTGTCTCCCTATTCCGCCGAAGGATTTAATCTTCCCGTATTAGAAGCGATCGCCACCGGGGTTCCAGTGATTTGTACCGATGGAGGGCCAACAGATGATTTTACAGATGAAACATTAGTCTATAAAATTAGAAGTACCTTTGAGGAAATGACTTTAAAAACAGGTGAAACTCGATTCTTTTTAGAACCGGATCAAGAGCATTTATCGGAGTTAATGGAAACCGTGATCGAAAAAGGAAATCTTTATCAAACCTTACAAAAAATCGGGCCTGATTTTGTCGCCCAAAAATTCACTTGGAAAATTATCGTTGAGCAATTATTAAAGGTTTTATTCCAAAACCTTTAACCCTGAATTTTTTAGTGCAAATGCTGATCTTTAACACAGAAATCTCCTCTGGGTTCCGGGGTCAGGAGTCCTTGACTATTTTCCTTTAAACTGCATTTATGTAGTCATTTTCGGAAGAATACGATACACTAACAATTACAAGTTTGAGTTTTTGACGTTTTTGGTAGTACCCCTATGCAATCCGCAGCGACACCTAGCACAGAATTAACAATGGATGACCCAAAGCGGGGAATGCCTGTCACCATTATTACAGGGTTCTTAGGCAGTGGGAAAACCACCCTCCTGAATCATATTTTATCCAATCAACAGGGAATTAAAACCGCCGTCCTGGTGAATGAGTTTGGTGAAATTGGGATTGATAATGAATTGATTATCAATACCGATGAAAATAATACAATGGTTGAGTTAAGTAATGGTTGCGTTTGTTGCACTATTAATGAGGATTTAGTGAATGCGGTTTATAAGGTTTTAGAACGTTCTGAAAAAGTGGATTATATGGTGGTAGAAACCACCGGACTCGCCGATCCGCTTCCCGTTGCGCTAACGTTTTTAAGCACAGAATTACGGGATATGACTCGTTTGGATTCTATTGTAACGTTAGTGGATTGTGCTAATTTTAGTTTAGATTTATTCAACAGTCAAGCTGCTAATAGCCAGATAGTTTACGGGGATATTATTGTTTTGAATAAAACCGATCTGGTGGATGAAGCGGATGTGGATTTATTAGAAGTCAGAATTCGGGATATGAAAAAAGATGCCCGAATTTTACGCACTCATAACTCTCAAGTTCCTCTCCCCTTAATTTTGAGTGTGGGATTATTTGAATCGGATAAATATTTTAATCCTGAATCTGATTCCCATGACCATAATCATGACCATGATCACGACCATGAACATCAGGATCATATCTGTGATGAACATTGCGATCACGACCATGATCATGAACATCATCATCACCATGATCACGACCATGACCATGAACACCATCATCATTCTAACCACTTAGAAAATGATGGCTTTACCTCCCTTTCCTTCCAAAGTGATAAACCCCTTTCTTTAAGAAAATTCCAATACTTTTTAGATAATCAACTCCCGGCGAGTGTGTTTCGCGCCAAAGGAATTTTATGGTTTGATGAAAGTCCCAAACGTCATATTTTTCACCTCAGTGGAAAACGGTTTTCTATTGATGATGATGAGTGGAAAGGTGAACCCAAAACCCAATTAGTTTTAATTGGTCAAGGTTTAGATCATGAAACCTTAAATTCTCAACTCAACAATTGTTTATGTCTACCTTCCACAAGCCGAGGGAAAGGGTTTGGAAAATAGGTTAATTAATTGTTAGTTGGTAGGGGTGGGGTTATCTATTAGTGTTAACTTAAGCCGAAAACCTCTAGCTATAGCCAAGATTAGATCCCCCTAAATCCCCCTTTCTAAGGGGGACTTTTAAGCCTAATCCCTGCCTTAATAAGGTAAGTTGACACCGATGGGAGGAACTCCGCTCCTACAAACTGATAACTGTTAACTGATAACTGATAACTGATTATTGATATGCGGGTGATAATTCAACGGGTCAATACGTCTCAAGTGAGCGTCGATGGTGAAATTATTGGTCAAATTAGACGCGGACTGAATTTATTAGTAGGAATTGCTGAAACTGATACCGAAATTGAATTGAACTGGATGGCTCGAAAATGTTTAGAATTACGATTATTTCCTAACCCTGAAACGAATACCGGAAAATGGGAAAAATCAGTCCAAGAAATCGGAGGTGAATTATTAGTTATCAGTCAATTTACCCTCTATGGAGACTGTCGCAAAGGTCGGCGTCCGTCCTTTGATCGTTCAGCGCCTCCAGAAAAGGCTCAAAACCTCTATCAAAGGTTTGTTGAACAATTGCGTTTGAGTGGTTTAAAAGTCGAAACGGGGAAATTTGGAGCCATGATGCAAGTTTTAATTGATAATGATGGCCCCGTTACCTTAACCTTAGAAAAAGAAGCAAACCCTTAATTCTTTCAATTAAAAGTATTCAGAACAATGACCATTGCAATTGATTTTGGAACCAGTAATACGGTTATTTCTCGTTGGAATCCTGCCACACAACAAGCGGAAACTTTAAAATTGCCTAATTTATCTCAAATTTCCAGCCAAAATCCGCCCCTAATTCCTAGTTTAGTTTATCTCAAAGATGCCAGTCAAGGAGATGTTTTATTAGGTCAGCAAGTGCGGGATGGAGGATATGATATTAGCAATGATTCTCGCTTTTTTAAAAATTTTAAACGGGGAATTGGGAGCAATATTCAGGGTTTTTTACCCGAAATTGATGGTCAAACGATTAGTTTTGAACGAGTTGGGGAATTGTTTTTAAGGGGAATTATTGACGCAATTCGTCAAATTCCCATGACTGTTGATTCTTTAGTTTTTACCGTTCCCGTTGATAGTTTTGAATCCTATCGTCATTGGTTAGGAAAAGTCTCTCAGTCTATTAATGTGGAACAGGTACAACTGTTAGATGAACCCACGGCGGCAGCTTTAGGGTATGGACTGGCGGATCAAGAACTTTTATTGGTGATTGATTTAGGAGGAGGAACGTTAGATCTTTCTTTAGTTCGTTTAGAAGGAAATGCCAATAAAAAGCCGTTAGGGTTTATTTTGAAATTGGGTCAAAAATCCTTTGCAGAATCATCAGGACAGAGGGTAAAAACTGCCAGAGTTTTAGCCAAAGCCGGACAAAATTTAGGCGGATCGGATATTGATAATTGGTTAGTGGATTATTTTACTAAAACCCAAGGTTTACCCAAAACCGCCCTCACTAATCGTTTAGCTGAACGCTTAAAAATTCAATTATCTTTACACACTCAAGCCAGTGAAGTTTATTTTGATGATCAAACTTTAGACAGTTATGAATTAGCCTTAACAAGAGAACAGTTTGAAACGATTCTCACAGAGGCTCAATTTTTTGAAACCCTAGATGATTCCATCGGTAAAGTGTTTCAACAAGCACGTCGTCAGGGAATAGAAGTGTCTGATATTAATGCTGTGTTGTTAGTAGGGGGAAGTGCTCAAATTCCAGCCGTACAAACTTGGATTCAGCAATATTTTAAACCGGATAAAATTCGTTGTGAAAAACCCTTTGAGGCGATTTCTCACGGTGCTTTACAACTGAGTCAAGGCACAAAAATAGAAGATTTTTTATATCATAGTTATGGGGTGCGGTATTGGAACCGTCGGGATAATTGCCACAATTGGCATCCGATTATCAAATCAGGTCAACCCTACCCGATGACAACACCTGTAGAATTAGTGTTGGGTGCATCAATGGACAATCAACCGAGTATTGAATTAATTTTAGGAGAATTGGGAGACGAAATTGGAGGAACAGAGGTTTATTTTGATGGCGATCGCTTAATTACTCGTCGTTTAGATCAACGTCAAATTGTGCAATCATTGAATGATACCCAAGGAGGTCGAACCATTGCTCAATTAACCCCACTAGGAAACCCCGGAAGCGATCGGATTAAAGTTTTATTCCAAGTGGATGAAAAACGGTTTTTACGCATAACAGTCGAAGACTTATTGACAAATAGAATGCTTTTAGATAATCAAGTTGTTGTACAGTTAAGTTAACGTGAAATTAGTTGTTAATCAGGTTTTAAGTTCATCCTGATTTCAAGAGGGGAAAAATATGCGATCGCGGGCAGTTCGAGAAGGTTCTGTTGGTTTGTTAATTCTATTGGGATTGGGTTTGCTGGGAGCCGTAATTTTATGGCTCAAAAATATTAGTTTAGGAACTCGCAGCTACAATCTGATTGCAGAATTTCCTGATGCTTCTGCATTACAAATCGGAACTCCCGTGCGATATCGAGGGGTTAAAATAGGTCGAGTTACCCAACTTAAACCCACCTTAAATTCTGTCGATGTGACGTTAGAAATTTCACCCAGCAGTTTTATTATTCCTCGCAATGTGATTATTCAATCTAATCAAATCGGCTTATTAAATGAAGGATATGTTGATATTATTCCTCAAGGAAATGTACCTCAAAAAATAGCAGATGCAGATCCTCTAAGTCCCGATTGTCCTGAAACAATTCTTTGCAATAATACTCGAATTTCTGGGGAACTAGGAATTGATGTGATGAAACTAATTTCAAGTTTATATAACTTTGCGGAAATCTATGGCGATCCTCAATTATATGCTAATTTGAATAACGCCGCCCAAAGCAGTGCTAAGGCGGCTCAAGAAGCTATAAATTTAAGTGGGAAAATATCGGATTTTTTAGCCACTACCGAGTCAGAAATTAAGCAATTAAATGGGTCTGTAGATACTGGGATTGTTGGTTTAAATCAATCAGTCAGTCAAGGAGTTAATGCTTTGACTTCAGAAATGACTAATCTTTCAACGGGTGTTCAAAAAGACACAAAAGAAGTCACTGAAGCTACTGTTAATTCTGCCAATTCTATCAGTCAGGCGGCAAATCAAGTTAGCACTCTTAGTAATCAATTTAGTGGGTTATTAGCGAATAATCGCTCTAGTTTAGTTTCTACTTTAGAAAATATTAATCAAACCACCAAGGAATTGAGTGTTTTAGTCGGAAGTCTGACTCCTATTATGACCAAGTTAGAACAGGCTAATATTATTGAAAATTTGGAAGCCGCCTCAGTGAATGCAGAAGCAGCATCGGCTAACCTCCGAGATTTATCAAAAGGAGTTAGTGATCCTGAAAATTTAATCCTAATTCAAGAAACTTTAAATTCTACTCGAAATACCCTGCAAACCCTGCAAAAAATTAGTGAGGATGTTAATCAATTAACCGGAGATGAACAATTACAAAATAACCTCAAAAATTTAATTAATGGTTTGGGGAGATTATTTAACTCAACTCAACGTTTAGAACGTCAAAAATCGATGTCTGAACAATTAGAACCTTTGGCGAAAGCCGTTGAAAAAACTCAGGTTACACTCTCAATAATTAATCAATCTTCAACTCTCGATAGGGCGGTTTCAGAACCCAATAAAACAGTAGATCAACTGATGAATTCCGCTACAAATTATTCTATTTATCAAAATCAAAAATTTGTTTCTCAACCCCAATTTAATCAGGAATAGGAAATAGCTTAACTTAGGGAAAACATTTTATTATCTAGGTTTCAGTCTTCAGTTTCTATCCTAATTTTTTTGAAATTTATATATTATTACTAGAAAATTACGACCATCTTTAATTACAGTGACAGTAAACGAAACTTTATTAATTTTGTTGCTTCTTGATTTTTAAACAATCGGTTCTGTCTTGCCTTCAAATACAAAATAGAAGTTCATATTACGATTGTTTTTCAAGAATTTTAGTTAATTGAATAAATGCGTCTTGTTTAGATTTACCGAAATGATAATCTGAAGCATTACCAATACTAATGTGTCCACCCTGTCGAGTCACAATTTTCCAGTATTCATAAGGAATATTATTGATAATATAAGGGTGATGACTTGTCGCAATAAATTGTAAGGTCTTATTTTCGTGAATCAGATCTTCAGTCAATATATCAATACAATTTATCCCTAAACTATTCTCAAATTCATCAATCAATATTACCGAACCTTCATTTGAAAGAAAAATTTCGCCGAGATGAATAATTGTACGCAACATACCCGAAGACATCCTATCTTCTCTGATCCATTTTGATACAGATTTCTCTTTGATAAAGATAACAAGAACCTCTTTAGAAATTGTTTTTAGAAAGTCGTCTGTTTTAAGCGGTTCAACTTTTATATCTTCGATTTGTGGAAAAACATCAATAAATCTTTCTCTAATTTGATCAAAAATATCTAGCTGATTTTCATAAGTCAGATATAGTTTAGTTCTAATATCTTCCTCACTATTGACTATACTCTCTAAAGTTTTGTATTTACCTTTCAGAGAGTATAAAGGTTTTTCATGTATTCTAAGGCGAAGACCAGGGTTCCTTGTGTGATCACGATATTCTATTTTATTTAAAGCATCCAATGCTTCCTTAATAATACTTTCTTCTCTCAATATATATATCATTGATTGATGTGAAGGAAGTTTAGGCATCTGGTTACTATTGAACTTTATTTCTTCTTTACTTCGTTCGATTAACGTCTTATTTTTTGAGATCAATTTTTCATAAATCAATAACGGTTTTTGGTTCTCTTTTTCAGCATCATCAAAACTTAGTTCATCGGTTTCAACCGTATCAAAACTCCCTTCCCAAATAAATTCCGTACCATTTACAGTAGAAAATATGATTTTCCATTCCAACCCATTTATAGCTTGTCCATTTGCAATACGTCTTAAATCAATAATTGCACGCAAGATTTGGGTTTTTCCTGCACCTGATACGCCTACAAAAAGGGTTAAATTTGAGGAAAATTTGATTTCATCAAAATCCCAACCCAAAAAATTATTTTTTAGTCGAAGTGAAATAATCTTCATAACTTAAAAGTTTGTTATTTTTCAAAGTACCCAACCTATGTGCATTATTGCAAGTGAGTAATATTGGCGATCATCCCAAATTCTACACTCTATGCAGAAACTATTATACCTACAAAAACCCCCTTCCGATTTATCACTGGAAGGGGGTTTTTGATTATTAACCTGGCACCGAGCTATTTTCCCAGGCGGCTACCCGCCAAGTATCTTCGCCGTATCAGCGTTTCACAGCCGAGTTCGAGATGGATCGGAGTGGTTCCACTGAGCCATAGGCACCAGGAAAGCTTTATAAACTTGTTCCTGATATCGAGGTTTGCTTGCCTCTCACAATTTACTAATATACTCGCTTTTTTTGGGAATGTCAACCCCTTTTTAAAACTTTTTTTTAGATCGCTCAAACCCAGACTGTTCAGCGTTTCCAGGATTAAAGCGCAGCCCTTAAACCCAAATATGGCAGAATAGAAAAGATCGTCTAAAATTGCCCAACTTGTCGAAACATGACTGCAACGACCCCAACCCAAGCCACAAAATACGAACCCTTCAGTACCGAAGCCAAATGGCAACAGTATTGGGAAGCTCATCAGGTGTTTAAAGCTGACCCCAACCAACATGGGGAACCCTATTGTATTATGATTCCCCCTCCCAACGTTACGGGGAGTCTGCATATCGGTCATGCCTTTAATAACTCCTTGATTGATGCTCTGATTCGGTATCATCGCATGAAGGGTGACAACGCTTTGTATTTGCCGGGGATGGATCACGCCAGTATTGCAGTGCAAACGATTTTAGAACAACAACTCAAAGCAGAAGGCAAAACTCGCTACGATTTAGGACGAGAAAAATTTTTAGAACGCGCTTGGGAATGGAAAGAAAAATCAGGGGGAACAATTGTTAATCAGTTGCGACGGTTGGGGGTTTCTTGTGACTGGACGCGGGAACGATTTACCCTGGATGAAGGATTATCAAAAGCGGTATTAGAAGCCTTTATTAGATTATATGAAGATGGGTTAATTTATCGGGGAAAATATCTGGTTAACTGGTGTCCAGCTAGTCAATCGGCGGTATCGGATTTAGAAGTTGAAAATAAAGAAGTTAATGGCAATTTGTGGCATTTTCGCTATCCTTTAACTGATGGCACGGGTTATGTAGAAGTAGCAACGACTCGACCAGAAACAATGTTAGGGGATACGGCCGTGGCGGTTAATCCTAATGATATTCGCTATAAAGATTTAATCGGAAAAACAGTAATTTTACCGATTATTAAACGGGAAATTCCGATTATTGGCGATGATTTTGTTGATCCGAATTTTGGCACGGGTTGTGTTAAGGTAACTCCGGCTCATGATCCGAATGATTTTCAAATGGGTCATCGCCATCACCTGCCGATGATTAATATTATGAATCAGGATGGATCTCTGAATGAAAATGCAGGGCTATTCGTGGGACAGGATCGATTTGTAGCGCGAAAAAATGTAGTTCAACGCCTCAAAGATCAGGGATTTTTAGTTAAAGTTGAAGACTATAAACATACGGTTCCCTATAGCGATCGCGGTAAAGTTCCCGTAGAACCGCTATTATCAACGCAATGGTTTGTTAAGATTCGGCCCCTAGCGGATAAAGCCTTAGATTGTTTAGATAATCAGGATTCTCCTGTCTTTGTTCCTGAACGTTGGAATAAGGTTTATCGAGATTGGTTAGTCAAATTAGATGATTGGTGTATTTCTCGACAATTGTGGTGGGGGCATCAAATTCCCGCTTGGTATGCTATTAGTGAAACAGGCGGTAAAATTACCGATAACACGCCGTTTGTTGTTGGCAGAAATGAAGCGGAAGCTCAGGAAAAAGCGATCGCCAAATTCGGAGAAACAGTAATTTTAGAACAAGATCCTGATGTTTTGGATACTTGGTTTTCTTCGGGTTTATGGCCGTTTTCGACCTTGGGATGGCCGGAACAAACTTTAGATTTAAGCAAATATTATCCTACCAGTACCCTATCAACGGGGTTTGATATTATCTTTTTCTGGGTTGCCCGGATGACGATGATGGGAGCATATTTTACCGATAAAATGCCCTTTAAAACCGTATATATTCACGGGTTAATTCGGGATGAAAATGGCAAGAAAATGTCAAAATCCGCCGGAAACGGGATTGATCCGTTATTACTAATTGATAAATACGGAACTGATGCCGTGCGGTTTACGTTAATGAAAGAAGTCATCGGCGCAGGGCAGGATATTCGCTTAGAATATAATCGAGAAACCGACGAATCTGCATCTGTTGAAGCCTCTCGAAATTTTGCCAATAAACTCTGGAATGCCTCTCGGTTTGTGATGATGAATTTAGACGGGAAATCTCCCAAACAGTTAGGAGAACCTAATATTAATCAGTTAGAACTGAGTGATAAATGGATTTTATCTCGCTTTAACCAAACCGTAAAACAAACCCGTGAGGATATGGATAATTACGGCATTGGTGAAGCAGCAAAAGGCATTTATGAGTTTATTTGGGGGGATTTTTGTGATTGGTATATTGAATTAGTCAAACCCCGTTTACAAGGAGAAAATACTGATTCTCGTCACGTTGCTCAACAAACCTTAGCCTATATTTTAGAAGGGATTTTAAAACTTCTCCATCCCTTTATGCCCCATATTACGGAAGAAATTTGGCATAGTTTAACGCAAACGGTCGAAGAAGATTGTTTAGCATTACAATCCTATCCGGTTGTGGTGGAAGATAATGTATTAGAAGTGCAACGGTTAGGAAAATTTGTTAATGATCCTGATTCAATTGTCGGTCAATCCGTTAGAATTTTGTTTGAATTACCGGAAGTTTTAGGAGGTTTCTTTAAACAATATCAAAAACCTCTAATTCTGACAGGGCTGTTTTTCATTGCCTTTTTAACAGTTAAATGTTTTGTGGCTGCATTGAACGCTATTAATGAAATTCCATTACTACCCAATATTTTTGAATTGATTGGGATGGGATATTCGGGTTGGTTTGTGTATCGCTATTTGTTTAAAGCATCCCAACGAGAAGAACTTGGGAAGATTTTACAAGAGTTTAAAACGGAATTTATCGGCAGTGCAAAAGCAGATAAAAACTTGGAGAATTCTAACATTTATTCTGCAATTTGTCAAGAGCAAGCTAGTGAAATTACCGGGATTATTGATCCTAAATTAGAGGCGGATTTTGAGTTAATTATTGGGGCGATTCGTACCGTCAGAAATTTACGCGCTGAAGCGGATATTAAACCCAAAATGAAAGTGAATGCAATTCTGCAAACCGAAAGCACCAAAGAACAACAAATCTTGAAGCAAGGACAAGCTTATATTCAAGAGTTAGGCAAAGTCGAAGCCTTAACCATTACAGAACAATTAACTGGAAATGAAGGTCAAAGTATTGCGGGAGTTGTAGGAACAGTTCAGGTGTTAATGCCGTTAGCGGGTGTGGTAGATTTGGTAGCATTCCAAACGAAATTGCAGAAAAAATTGACAAAGGTAGAAAAGGAAATTCAAGGGTTTCAACGCAATTTGAATAACCCGAATTTCGTTAACCGTGCGGAACCGGAAGTTGTGGAAAATACCCGCAATAATTTAGCAGAAGCTGAAAAACAGGCAGAAATTATTCGAGAACGGTTAAGTCAATTTTCTGAATAAATTTAGATCATCTGTCTTCTAAATTCTAAGACCTAACCCCCGAAATTATTTCTAACGGGGGGTAGGGTTTATGTTGCATAAGAATAACCATCCTTTCTGTGAATAACTGAACAATATTTGTAACTAATCCCCGACACTAATTCTGATGTGTAAATATTAAATGAACCACTTGATCTAACTGTGACGCGACCAACATATATGCCAATCTTTTTTCCAGAGGTAACTATCGCTTTCACGATGTCACCCGTCTGAAAACCGTTGACAAATTTAAGTCTGGGAACATAACGAGATGGGAATCCAAACTTGTCAGGGCGACACATTTGGCGAGTTCCATGTCCAGTAGCTTTAATTAATAACGGTTTGCTGGTTAGAACTTTCAGAGATTCAACCAGACCAACACAAGCCGCATCAAGCCAGTGAGCTTTAGGCAGATTTAATCGAGTGCGGTTGAACTTAGTTAAACCGCCACTGCCAGTAGCAACAGGTAAGCCAGTTTCCTGAAGTCGGTTAAACAATTCCCAGCGAGTTGAATTGACGGTTGCCGCATCTTTAAGTGGGCGTTTGGCTTGAGAAAAAATGCGTTTTAAAATGTCCGATTTCTTCGCTAAGAATTGCTCAATACTTTGAGTTCCTTTCTTGATGTTACACTGCTCACAAGCTAAACATAAATTGCTGATTCGATTAGAACCTCCTTTGGCTTTGGAATGAATATGATCTATTTGTAAAGGTACATTTTCAATACCACAATAAGCACATTTTCTATCCCATTTATTCAGTAAATATTCCCGAACTTCATACTCTGCTAATTCCCCTTCGTGATATTCAACGCCTGAGATTTCAGGATTCTCAAGTTGTTGTAAGTCAAACCTTACTAACTCTTGAACAATTGAACTAATGGGAGCGAGTCGGAGCAATTTATTCACCCAAGTTAGGGTTGTTTCTACCCGATGTTGCAAGGAAGGTGCCAACAAACTCGATTGGCGTGTGCGATTTAGAAATCGAGCCTGACGATAGCGAGTATGGCGATTTCTCCGAGAACGGCGGAATGAACGGCGGGACTCTAAAGACATTTTAATTGCCTGTCCTCTATGAGTTAATTCTGCACCCCAGAGGACTTTATTGCCCTGAACTAACGCTACTCCTGTGGTTTTAGAACCGGGATCTAACTTCAGTTCTATGGGTTCAATCTGAGGATTTTCAACTGTTTTATTTAAGATGATCGTGAAGGGATACCTCCTATAAACCGCAGCTTTTTTGCTTGCTAAAAGTTTTCTGGCTACCGAGGGGTGACAGGGACTTAATGGTTGATTGTTGGCATCAATTACTAATGTGTAATTTGACATTTCTGCCTCTCCTATTTCTAGGGTGAAGTTAGCTTCGACAATGTTAGAAGTCGGTATCATCCCAAAAGCACTGGCTTAACCCTAATCACCTGTTTAACTTTTGGGTTTTAGAGCTACAGACTAGCTACGCATCCGTAGGTAAGAACTTTAACGCTTGCTTCTAACGTAGTACCCAAGGTACTTAGTCTGGTCAACTCAGGCTGTATTTCAAGCCCCCACTAATCGGAGTACCGATATAGTGGTGGGTGGTTGACTATAAACTTTCCTGATGGATTTATATTCTGTGCCTGAATCTTTTCATTTCTTAGTTAACATAATTAATCCTAAAGTTAAAGGAATAGCTAAAAAACTTAAAAAGATTTTTTACAGTCTAATTCATAGTTTAAAACCCTCAAAGTCAAATTAATTCTAATTTAAACTTAAAATTTCGTTATTCCGATATTATTTACATAACTTTACAAAGTCTTGCCCTAGAAGGGCAACTTTTTATTTCTGTGTTAGCATCTGGATCAGACAGTTTAGGGTAATCAACCTGTCTTTAATCAAAACCCAGTCGTCGGAAGACAGCACACCTTGAAAACTAGGGTTATGAGGTTCTGGACAGGAATTGCTTGTCTAGGTAAAAACTCTAAAGCAGTGGGGTGATCTTCGAGCCAAAGGTTGAATCATTTTTTAGCGTAGGATTGCTATAGTTTATGAATCCTCAACAAGTTGTGAACCGACCCCATACAACCGTGATTTTAGCGATGAGTGCGGATGGTAAAATTACGGATGAATTGCGATCGCCCGCTCGTTTTGGTTCTGAACAAGATAAACTGCATTTAGAACAACAAGTTGCACAAATGGATGGGGTTTTATTCGGTGCTGGAACTTTAAACGCCTATCAAACAACGGTTAGAATTGTCGAACCCGAATTATTACAAGCCCGAAAACAACAAGGAAAACCACCTCAACCTGTACAAATTGTGGTGTCTGCGTCAGGAAAAATTAACCCAAATTTGCGTTTTTTTCAACAACCTGTTCCCCATTGGTTACTAACAACAACTAGGGGTCAAGACGTTGGAAAAACAACAGAAGGCTTTGAAAAAATTATCATTGCTGAAAATAGTTATAATCAAATTGACTGGATAAAAGCGTTTGAACAATTTCAAGAATTAGGATTAAAAAAGTTAGGAATATTAGGAGGAGGTCAAATAGTTTCATCCTTATTAAAACAGAATTTAATTGATGAATTACGGTTAACAATTTGTCCGTTAATTTTAGCAGGTATAAATTCCCCAACTCCCGCCGATGGAGAAGGATTTTTATCCTCTGTTGCCCCTCGTTTAAAATTGTTAGAAGTTAAAACTGTTGGACAGGAAGTGTTTTTACATTATCAATTGAGTTAAACTACCCTACAGGAAGAATGCGTCCCTAATCATTTTTGAGACAACATGGTGAAACCCTTAACATCCTCTTATTCTACCCGTTGGATTAATACGGTTGCCGAAGTCCCTCAGACGGCGTGGGATGCCCTTGCACAGCCGTTAATCACACCCTTTTTTGAGTGGGATTGGTTGCATAATATTGAATCATCAGGAAGTGCCACTGGACGCACGGGTTGGTTACCCCATCATTTAACGGTATGGCGAGATCAACAGTTAGTGGGAATTGCACCTTTATATCTTAAAGGGCATAGTCGAGGGGAATTTGTGTTTGATAATCAATGGGCCGATGTTGCCCATCAATTAGGAATTGAATATTATCCCAAACTATTAGGAATGTCGCCCTTTACTCCCGCCGAAGGCTATCGATTTTTGATTGCACCGGGAGAAGATGAAGCAGAAATTACGGGTTTAATGGTGCATTCAATTGATCAATTTTGCATTGAGAATAAAATTTCTAGCTGTAATTTTCTCTATGTTGATCCAGAGTGGAAACCGAGGTTAGAAAAGTTGGGTTTTGCTTCTTGGTTACACCATAGTTATATTTGGCAAAATCAAGGATATCAAAGCTTTGATGATTATTTAAAGGGTTTTAATGCTAATCAACGCCGGAATATTAAACGGGAACGCAAAGCAGTCAATCAAGCGGGATTACAACTCCAAACCCAAACCGGAGATGAAATTCCTAAACCATTTTTTTCGCAAATGTATCACTTTTATGCTAATACTTGTGATAAGTTTGGTTGGTGGGGCAGTAAATATTTAACTCGCAATTTTTTTGAACAATTGCATCATAATTATCGGCATCGGGTGGTATTTGTCGCCGCTTTTGATCATACCAATCAACATCAACCTGTGGGAATGTCCTTTTGTTTAACGAAAGGCGATCGTTTATATGGTCGTTATTGGGGAAGTGTTCAAGATATTGATTGTTTACATTTTGATGCTTGTTATTATTCTCCCATAGAATGGGCAATTAATAACGGAATTTCTATTTTTGATCCGGGTGCAGGAGGGCAACATAAAAAACGTCGAGGTTTTCCAGCAACCCCGAATTATAGTTTACATCGATTCTATGATCAACGTTTATCTAAAATTTTGCAATCTTATATTGGCAGAATTAACGATAGGTCACAACAGGAAATTGATTATATTAATCAGGATTTACCCTTTAGTCAATAGAAACTGGGTTTGTTGAAGAAAATTAGTTTTTATAAGCTCAATTGAACTCACGTTAATAAAGGATAAACCGCTTGAGGATTCAACTGTCTACGACACAGTTCTCGTCGTTGTAAATTATTCGCATAGCATTGATTAACGGGAATTTCTCCCTGTTCAGGAGAAACTAAACTTTCAATGAGTATGACTTCCAATGGACTATTAACCACTCGACCAAATATCCCTGTTTCTCCGGGTTTTAGTTCCGTTGGATTAACCGTTGCTTCACCTGCTTCTAATTCCACTAATTGATCATTTTGTTGCTGATATTCTCGATAATTAACTTTCAGCGATCGCATCGTTATTGTGCTATTATTTTTAACTTTTCCCTGAATCGAATAGCGAATCACTGTTCCTTCTCCAAATCGCACTAATTTAACATCACTGACTGTCAATCCTGAATTTTGAGAGAGGATCACAGACGGAGAATTTTGGGATGAATTTGAGGAAGAAACAGGAGCATTGGGAATCGTTTTTAATGCAGGAATCAGTCCTGCAATAATCACAAACGCTAAAGCCCAAGGTAAATCAATTGGCATGATTAAATCTCCTGCATAAGAATATTATTCTAATAAATTGTATTTTAGCCCCAGAAACCGGGTTTCTCGTCATAATCTGGGGTAGGAAAACTAAACTTGATACAGAAACCCGGTTTCTTTGACCCGCTTGAACTGCCAAACTCCCACCCCAAGCCGGATCAGAGGATCAAAAAAAATCTTTTGAAAAAGGGGTTGACATTCCCAGAGAAAGGGAGTACATTAGTGAATTGTGAGAGGAAGACAAGCGAACTGCAAAACCGCTAAATCCTCAACAATCACCGAAAAGTTTATAAAGCTTTCCTGGTGCCTATGGCTCAGTGGAACCACTCCGATCCATCTCGGACTCGGCTGTGAAACGCTGATACGGCGAAGATACTTGGCGGGTAGCCGCCTGGGAAAATAGCTCGGTGCCAGGTTAATATCAAACTAAAGCCTGCTTCCAGTGATAAATCGGAAGCAGGCTTTTGTGTTTTAACACTCT
>CAITND010000088.1 GCA_903893625.1 uncultured Oscillatoriales cyanobacterium | reverse complement strand
GTGGTACAAGTTTTGCGACTCCTATTGTGAGTGGAGTGGTTGCTTTATTACTCAGTTTGCAAATTAAAAGAGGAGAAAAGCCTGATCCTCAAAAAGTTAAAAATGCTCTTTTACAAAGTGCTACACCCTGTAATCCTACAGACACCGACGATCAAAGTCGGTGTTTAATGGGCAAATTAAACATCCTTGATGCGATAGAATACTTAACAGGAGAAACAATGTCCGAAGAATTAGAATTAGAAAGCGTGGAAGCTTCTGGTTGTGGTTGCCAAGATACTCAAATTAGTGAGCCTGAATTGGATAATCAACTAGAAACAGGATCAGAAATCAAACCTGATGAAGTCGTTGCATCTGTAACTACCCAAACCCCGATTAATATTCCCTCATTCCCTCAACAAACTACAAACCAACCTCCCATGTCAAACCGTACCTCAAATTTTGTTACCGCCAGTGAAGCACCTAGCGAACTTGAAGGCAAAAACTTAGTTTATGCTTTAGGTGTATTGGGTTATGATTTCGGTTCAGAAGCTCGTAGAGATTCCTTTAAACAGTTAATGCCAGGGATTACTATTGAAGGAACAATGATTCCTGCTAACCCCTACGATGCTCGTCAGATGGTGGATTATTTAGGGGAAAATTTACCCGAAGCCAAGGCGTTGATTTGGACATTAAATTTAGAATTGACTCCTATCTATGCGATCGAACCCGTTGGCGGTTTTTCCCGTGATGTTTATGAGGTTTTACAGGGTCTTTTAGACGGTCAAATTCAAGCAGAAACCGATCCTAATTTTGTTCAGCGTGTGAGTATTCCTGGGGTTTTGACAGGTCGCAGTGTTAAGCTTTTCTCTGGTCAAGTCATTCCCGTTATTGAAATTAACAATACACGCGGTTTATACGGTTGGAAAGTTAATACTCTTGTTAATGCAGCGATCGCAAGTGTGCAAGCAGAAGCTAATGATGCTCAAGAAGATGCCATCCGTCGCACCTTGAGCAGTTTCTTGAATCGTATTTATTATGATCTACGCAATTTAGGCACAACGTCCCAAGATCGCGCCTTAAATTTTGCTTCGACTAATGCTTTTCAAGCAGCCCAAACCTTTGCTCAAGCGGTGGGTGCAGGTTATGAATTGGATAGTATTAATGTGGAGAAAAGTCCTTTCTGTCGTTTAGATAGCGATTGTTGGGATGTTAAACTGAAATTCTTTGATCCTGAAAATAGCCGTCGCGCTAAGAAGATTTATCGCTTTACTATTGATGTGAGCGATACTATTCCTGTTACATTAGGTGAAGTTCGTTCTTGGTCTAGTGCTTATTAACTTGCATTAACTTTAGGTTGGGTAGAGCGATAATCAAGACCCAACCTACCAACAAAAATAATTTTCCCACTCCTCCAAGTCCCAATAAATAAAATGAGATTACCTAACCTTTCTCCGCCAGTCAAAAGACCTGATGTTATTTATCCCCATCATTCTGTAGATGTGATTCACGGAACTGCTGATGAATTGCTTGCTATTCGCCTGAAATTATTACACGGTGCAAACTACAACGATCCAGCAGCTTTTGCTCACAGAAGCTATCAACAACTTAAATCTTCTGGCTGTCGATGTGGATTGTAAGATGATTTGTGTATCTAACTTGAAATTAAACTAGGAGTTGATGAATTATGAGCAGAAAAACTAAAGTTACTGAACCTGTTAGCCAACCTGAAAAAAAAGAAATTAAACAAGATT
>CAITND010000087.1 GCA_903893625.1 uncultured Oscillatoriales cyanobacterium | reverse complement strand
GCGGCGGTGTGGGGTTGGGACGGGTTGCGACAGGCGGCGGCGGTGTGGGGTTGGGACGGGTTGCGACAGGCGGCGGCGGTGTGGGGTTGGGACGGGTTGCGACAGGCGGCGGCGGCGTGGGGTTAGGACGGGTTGCGACAGGCGGCGGCGGCGTGGGGTTAGGACGAGTTGCTACAGGGGGCGGAGGTGGCGAAGTGGGAACGAGACGGGTAACAGGTGCGGGTGGCGGGACAACGGGAGAACTAGCGACGGGAATAGTCGGGGTTGCAGCTAAACCATGACGACTGACGGCGGCTTGTAACCAAGCAATATCAACCTCCGTTGAGGATTGACTTCCCCAACGCCAGCCTAAATAGGTGGCTTTTTGAGTGGTAATGACGGCAGGAGAACTACCACTAGCTTCCCAAATTCCGGCGGTATAACTTTCTAAGGTGGTGGGAATCAGAACCCCCCCTTCAACGGCGTTAGAATTTTGTTGAATTGGCCCCCAAGTGGTGAGGGAGGAACAGAGGGGATCTCGACTGCGACAGCGATTTTTAGCGATTTGGGGTTTAGCGGGAACGTTGAGGGGAAAGGCCCAATAGGAACCCAAAATTGATCGCAACAGTTGACGGACTAAGGGGGTAGACCGTTCTCCCACAGGGCCACTGGCAATCACCTCTCCCCCTTGTTTAACCCAATCTTGCAGAACTTTGGCTTGTTCGGTTTTAATAACGGTTGTATTGGGTAGGAATAAAACTCGAATGCCTTGAAGATCAGCAACGCTTTTAATGGTGTTTAAATCGATAGTTTGATAGGTGATGCGACTGGCTTTTAACCGTTGTTCAATGCCATTCCATTCGGTGAGTTGTTCAGTATCTCGAATCACCCCTAACGTCACGTTTGCTTGGCTGAGGGAGGTTAGGGGAATTGATAACTGTAAAATTGTACTGGCAAGAGTCCCAAGGAGAATCTGTTTAAAAAACGTTTGCGATCGCCGTTGAACCATTGGTTTCGATTAATTTTTGACTAATAAAATAAATTGAAGTGCTATATCACAAATAGACAGAATTGTCAAGTCTATTTTTCCAGACTAAACCTTAAATTCTGCCGAATTCCCTCTCATTCCAATTCCACACCCCTAAAATTGGACGAGCATTACACAAATCTTTACTATTCTATCAGGGATATGAGTCAAAACGATAAACTCTATTTAGATGTTTGTTGCTTAAATCGTCCTTTTGATCATCCCTTGCTAAAGAGAGCAACCCGTTATATTAATAATCTTAATGTTGCCATCTCAAATCCTGTAACTTGGTTAATGTTCGTTTTTCAATCTGAAGGAGACTCTAATATGGAAACTATCAAATTGCGATCGCATATTGGAATCAATGGCATATTGCAAATCCAAATGCCTACCGATCTTAAAAATACTTCTGTTGAAGTGGTAGTCGTTTTACAGCCATTACCATCTGAGGAAACTCAACCCCAGTATAACGCTTGGGGAAAACTAACAACTAAAGAATCAATGACTGAAGCCGTTACCCAAATCCAACAATTAGGAAAAACAGTAGGATTGGATAAAAATTCAATTCGAGAAATGATTGAAGAAGGACGTAGGTTTTAATGCGGTTTATCTTAGATTGTTCAGTAGCAATTAGTTGGTGTTTGGTGGATGAAAATAATGATTACGCTAATACTATACTGACAATAATGCCCGATTGTGAAGTTTATGTACCGAGCATTTGGTCACTAGAAATTGCTAATACTTTACTGGTTGCTGAACGACGTAACCGGATCACACCTGAGCAATCAGAGTTAGCTATTGCTTTATTACAATCACTATTAATTCATATTGACGAAGCTACGAATACTCATGCACTCTCGTCAACTTTGGTACTGGGAAGACAACAAGGTTTAGCAGCCTATGATGCAGCTTATTTAGAGTTAGCATTACGGTTGAAATTGCCAATTGCAACACTTGATACCCGGTTGGCGGAAGCTGCAACTCACTGTGGGGTGCAGTTGCTCGTTGTTGAGATCAACAAAGCCTAATATTGTTATTTCAATTAACCCCTAACGGAGAACCATTATGTCTACACTGGAACCCATGAAAATCAATAGTTTAATGGCAAAAGGTAACGAACTCCAAAATACAGTCGCCCCGATTATTATCTCTGAAGGAGTTTAATCCTTAATTGTAGGGGCGGGTTCTGCAACAATTTAATATTTCTACGCCTAACCTTCCTAAACCCGCCCCCAAGAGATCCTTTACTTTTTACTCAGTTATTATTTAATGCGAATTTGTTCTCTGGAGTTAATTACCTCTGTAAAATAGTCTTCAATTAACTTGGGATCAATGGTAATAATTCCCTGGGAGCCAAACCAACGATTAATCGTCGCAACAGAACTCTCTTCCCCATCAAGATAACCCTGCATCAGTCGGATAATTGAATAGTTGACAACATCTAAAAACTTAGAGTTATTTTCAGGAACAATACAGGCTATCCCTTCTCGATTATACGGTTGTTCGGGACTGGTCATAAAGCTATTCGGTTGACTGACGGTTTGACGATATCCTTCTAAAGCAATCATATCGGATGCTAAGGCGTCAATACTCCCCGAATTAACGGCTTCAAATCCAGCTTCTAAGCTAGAAATTGAAACAAAAGTTGCATCAGGTTGAACCAATTTAATCACCTGTTCTGCTATCGTTTTAGGAAACACACCAATGCGTTTACCCTTCAAAGATTCTGGAGATCCTAAACCACTACCTGATTTTGATAAAATTCTTGTACCACTTCTGGCTAAAGGCACAGAGAAATCAACAAATAAATCCCGATTCCAAGTAAAACCCACATTACAAGCTAAATCAATTTCTCTCCCCTCCATCTTCGCCATTCCGTCTTCAGGGGTGATGGTGACAAAATCAATTTGAATTGATCGCCCCAATTGTTCTTCAACTCTTGCTTTAATTAAATTGACTAAATCGATAGAATAACCTACTAATTGCCCTTGATCATTCACATAAGATAAAGGAACGGCTCCCGTTAAAGTTCCAACCGTTAAGGTGCCAGTCCGCGCCGCCCGTTCTAAAACCGTTTCTGCATGGCTTGTTAAGGAAAAACCAAAAGTTAATCCTAGACTCATTAATACCGTCAACACTGGTTTTTTAATCATGGATACGCCTCAAAAATTGGGTTAACCTGACGGAGAATAATTGTAAGATTATAGCAAAGTCTGGCAATATGAGATATAATCCTGATAGAAAATAGATTGACCGGAAAATAGAGCACCTAGTAAAAATAACGACATGAAAATTAAAACAGCCACCGGATTTGTCGGTTTTATTTTATCTCTTTCAGCCTTAAATGTTGCAGCCGCAGAAGCTACAACTGCACCTACATCTACATCTTCTGAACAATCTATTACTACCATTGAACAACGGTTGTCTCGATTGTCGGCTACGGTGAAAGCTCAACAAGAACAACTCTCTGAATTGGCACAACTACCCCCAAATATTGGCATTGGTCTAGGTTGGGCTGATGGTAACGGTCGAGACTGGGTAAATGGTCGTGGAGGAGGAGGTTGGGCTGATGGTAACGGTCGAGACTGGGTAGATGGTCGTGGAGGTGGTGGACGTTGGGCTGATGGGGGGGGCGGGGGCGGTTTCTTTAATCGCCGTTAGAGTTGAGGAAATTAGGGCTAGGGTGTTAAGTCTTAGCCTGGTTACTTAATTGCCGATTGTACTCGGTTTCATTTTATATTTTTGGTTATGATTCCCGATTTTAATATTGCTGATTTTGGGCCGATTAATTTAGTTGTTCTGCAAACAACATCCTTTTGTAATTTAGATTGTGATTATTGTTATTTACCCCATCGAGAACAAAAAAATCAATTATCTTTAGATTTAATTCATCCGATTTTTAAAACCATTCTAACTAGCCCATTTGTACAGCATGATTTTACAGTCTGTTGGCACGCAGGAGAACCTCTAGCTGTTCCGATTTCTTTTTATGAGTCAGCTTTTGAATTAATTGAAGAAGCCAGTCAAAACTATAATCCAAAATCCTATAAAATTTGGCAATCTATTCAAACCAATGCCACGTTAATTAATCAAAAATGGTGTGATTTATTTAAAAAACATGACGTATTAGTTGGAGTGAGTCTTGATGGCCCTGATTTTATCCATGATGCTCATCGTAAAACCCGCAAAGGAACCGGAAGTCATGGGAGTGCGATGCGAGGAATTTCACTATTACAAAAAAATGATATTCCGGTTTATATTATTGCTGTCCTCACGGAACAATCTTTAGATTATCCCGATGAAATCTTTAACTTTTTTATAGAAAACAACCTTACCGATGTCGGGTTTAATCTAGAAGAAACCGAAGGCATTCATCAATTTTCTTCTCTAGCTAACCGAGAACTTGAAAACCGATATAAAGCCTTTATTAAACGAATATGGGATTTAACCGCCGAAAACCAAGGACAATTTAAAATCCGAGAATTTGAAAACCTATGTAACGTCATCTATAATGATTGTCGTTTGGATAAAACCGATATGAATTCCCCCTTTGTGATTGTAAGTTTTGATTATCAAGGGAATTTTTCAACGTTTGACCCTGAATTATTATCGGTCAAAACTAAAGACTATGGAGATTTTATTTTAGGTCATGTATTAACTGATAGTTTAGAGTCGGTTTGTGATACAGAAAAATTCCAGAAAATTTATCAAGACATGAAAGCAGGTGTAAAACAATGTCAGCAAACCTGTCAATATTTCGGAGTTTGTGGGGGTGGAGCAGGCAGTAACAAATATTGGGAAAATGGAACCTTTACTTCTACAGAAACCCATGCCTGTCGCTATCGCGCTCAAATTATTACAGATGTTATTTTAGAAGAATTAGAAAAAATCTATCACATCTAACCTTTGCAGAATAAACTAGATTAGAAACCGGGTTTCTGCAATTACTTTCCTTCATAACAGAGAGATAAGTTGAGAAACCCGGTTTCTGATAATTAACTGTTAACTATTTTTGCCCCTTGAGTATCCAGTTGCAGAACTTTAACCTCTGGGTTGATGCCTACTTGTTGCCAAGCTTGGGTGATAGCCGCAGCTACCCCAGACGCCGATGTTGCATCCGTTAACGCCAATAACGTTGGCCCTGCACCACTAATCACTAATTCACAGGCGCCCGCCTTTAACGCCACAGCACGAACCTCATCAAACCCTCGAATTAACGATTTTCGATAGGGTTGGTGAATTTTATCCTGGAGCGCAACCCTTAACCATTCCGGGTTTCCCGTTTCTAAACCTCGAATTAATAGTCCCAAATGGGCGGTATTAAAAGTAGCATCCGCCCGACTATAGGTTTGGGGTAAAACCCTCCGTGCTTCTGCGGTTGAGAGTTCAAAATTAGGGATAGCCAGAACAGGCACAATATTAGAATTCCAAGGAATTTGGCAAATTTCCCAACCTGCGCCGTTTTCGCCTCTGGATACGGATAATTGACAATTTCCTAATAATGCAGGAACCACATTATCCGGGTGTCCTTCCATTTCCACGGCCAATTGCAGGATGTCCATTTGACTCAAAGGATTTCCCGCTAAGGCATTTGCCCCCACCAGTCCCCCGACAATGGCCGTCGCCGAACTGCCTAAACCCCGTGCTAAAGGAACCCCTAAATCAATCTCCATCTGAATAGGGGGAGGGGTTTGACGGAGATATTGATAAACTTTTACAAAAGCTTGATAAGCCAAGTTACTCTCATCCGTTTGCACTCCTGCGGCTTCTGTACCCTGAACTCTAATGCGAAGCGTCTCATTTGTGGAGGTTTCTAGGTGAGAAAATTGCAGCGTATTATATAAGGTGAGGGCGGCTCCAATACAATCAAATCCTGGCCCTAAATTGGCAGTGGTTGCGGGAACGGTGACAGTAACAGTGTTAGGCATTTTATCGGTTTAATATAACAAATCGGCAATTTGTGATCTTAGCCGACAATGCCTACTCATCGTTAGAGATTAAAGATTTTCCGGTGGCTGATCAGAAGATTCCCCAATTCCTAGACTTTTTTTAGATGAGCGTAATTTTTTCCAAAGTTGTTTGATTTGTCGATAGGCTTCCTCTGAGGTTATTTTTCCGTTGGTCTCTAGTCCACAAATATAGTTGACTCGCTGGGCAAATTCCTGCAAGTTGGAATTGAAAACCAACTTCTCTGGCGTAAATTCTCCTCGGTAGCGACCGCGCGGAAAAAGGAAATCATCACGTTCTGACATAGTTATCTCCCAAAGAAATAGGACTGTGGGGTTGATGGACGGACAAGGAACAATTGACCACCACTGAGATGTTGACATACTCCCGACACCAACGTTCCTTATGGTGCGGGTCTTCTTGCTCCCATTTTTGATAAAACTGGTTAAGTACTGGTTGATATTCTGTTGGGCAAAATCCTCATTGTACTTACTAGCATAGCTCAAACTCTACTCAATCTATGATAACAGGGCAACCTAAACCCATACAATATTGGTGAATAGAATCGTATTGAGGATATAAATCTCAGTGGCTAATCCGTTTTTAACTGTTAACGACGAACCCATTCTGTTGAGTCAAGCTCTGAAATATTTGCAAACGGCTGGAAAATTACAGCCAATGATAACAGATATTCTGCGAGAATATATTCTGGATCGGGAATTACAATCACGGCTCGATTTGGATGTACCGCCTGCTAGTATTGAACAAGCGGTGGTGAACTTTAGATTAGAACGTAATCTTAGTGACCCCCAGGCTTTTCAACAGTGGTTAGAAAATAATCGCATGAGTTATGAAGCCTTTCACCAACAAATTGTTTCTGGGTTCAAACGAGAAAAACTTAAACTCTCGGTTGTTCAACCGCAACTTGAAGACTATTTTCAAGAACGTAAGCCCGCTTTAGATGCAGTAGTTCTGTCCCGCATTTCTTTGAATGATTATGAATTAGCAGAAACATTATCATCGCGTTTGAAAGAACAAGACACCCGGTTTGAAGAATTAGCACGGGAGTATTCAATTACTAATGAACGCTCGTTTAATGGCATGATGGGGGCCGTTGGTTGGTCAACTTTGCCGGATGCTCTCAAGGTTGTTTTACAGCAAACAACAGCCGGACAAATTGTTGGCCCTCTGGAAGTGGAAGGCGGCTGGTGTATTTTCCGAGTCGAACAATTTTTAGAAGCGTCCTTAGACAATCTTCAACTCAAACAACGGTTGCAAAATGAATTATTTGAACGGTGGTTAAATCAACAACTCCAATCAACTAAAATCACCCTGAATATTCAAGATTAATTCCCTTAAAAATACAGGAGTTAGAAATTATTCTAACTCCTGTATACTGGCAATCCTTAAAACCTTTAAATTAATGTTCTTCTTGTGGCCCAAACACCATTTGAACAAGCATCGGTTCTCCTCCCTTTTCATGATATCGATCAGCCCATTGTCGAATAACTTCATCTAACTCTTCAATGGCTTGATCAATCCGATCAGCCGGGATATCTAATTCTTCTAAAACCCTCATTACTCTAGGCTGGCGTTCTGCCCAATCCCGCATTAATCTGAAATATTTGGCTGTATCTTCAACCATAATATAAGTTCGTTCTTCCTGATCTTCTGGAGAATAGGAGGAACGGTTCAGGGCATAAAAAGGCATCCCCCAAGGAGATTCTATCTTAATTACCGTTTGAGAATAGGTTAAACGGCGCTTAATATGTTCCGCTAGGGCTTCACTTAAAGGCATTCTCCGATTGGGTTCTAAATCTTCCTGGGAACGCCTATGTAAAAATTCAATTAATTCCATAAATTGAAAGGAATTAACTAATTGAGCATCGGGTAAGTATTTAGGGAGTTTACTTTCAATCACCCGTTTTTCTTCTTGGGTCAAACTACTTCCAGCAATTCGAGATCGCCCCGGTTGCCAAGGATAATGTTCTAACCAAACATAGGGAAACTGAATCAAATATCGAGGTTCTTGAGACCCCAACATTTTTAAGAGTTTACCTTCTGTTAATGCTTGTTGAACTTCCTCAACAATCACCTTAACTCGCTTCGGTTCAATATGGTGCAGGTGTCCTGTCATTCGCAGGTTTTTTCCCTGCTCCATATAAGTCATGTAGATAGCGCATTTTGCCGCAGTTGCGGCAGCGTCCAGGAAGGCCCCATGTCGATGTCCACTGGTTCGCATGGCGCTAAAGGCCAGATATAACATGATCTGATCCATGGCGCTGGGGCTAAGACTTTTGATCAGATCGGTATCTTTTGTCATAATCATCCCTGAAATCGCCTACCTTGGAGGCATGGTATCATCCCCCATGAATTGTGAGAAATTCCCTGACTTGGAAATCCTAAGTTTAGGTTAAGTCAGTTTTCTACTCAATTTACGCCAGTTCCTATCCCTGAGATGAGTGAGGCTTTGGCAATTGAGCAGGGTGTGTTAATCGAACTGGGATGTGACTGCATCATAGTCAATTAGCCCAGAAAAAATTAAGTAGATTATTTTGCACCCTTGGCACTCAGGGTTCCAATATTCATGGATGTGTCACACGACTCTATTATACAAGACTACTTGATTTCTACAAGAGAGAAAAAAAGCAAAGCCGTGTAATTCGTTGAATTCTTAATACAATTCCTACCTTCATCTAGCTCTATTGCAAACCAATTATCTGTTGATGTCCTAACTACCTTGAGTGCTGCTATCCTTCACAGGCTAATCATTACATTCAAAATCACAAGACCCCCCTAAGCCCATTCAGACAACTAGAGGGGTCTTGTAATTCTGGAAATTGTTCTGAGAGAATCATTAAGAACGATTCATCTGACTGGCCATATTTGTAAACATTGCCATACTTGGCCCTGGGCCACGACGGGTGGTTGTGGATTGGGGCATTAAATGTTCTGTCGCAAAGGTCATTCCGGCGGGTGTTTTTACCTGTCCGGGGTAGAGGGGTGCAGGTTCCTTCGCTGGTGCGGGTTTAGGAGGAGGTGGAGCAACAGCCGTGGTCAGGGGTTGCGCGGCTGAAGATGCTTTAGCTTTGGTGGCTTTAGCTTTGGCTGGTTTTACTGATTCCGCTTCCGCTTGGGGTGCGGAATCAGATTCGGCTTGAGGTGCTTGAGTATCTTTAGAATCACCAAATTCTACAAAATATTCAGCTTTTTTAGAACGAAAAATTTTACCTAACATTATGCTTACTCCGTCTGTATTTTTAGCAAATTTAAAGCTTTAGGCTTAGTGTTAGATTAGGAAAGAATGAAAGATTTGTCTATAAAAATTTACATTTTGTAATATTTTTTCTCAGCATTACCCCCAATGTTGGGAATTTTTTCGCAAAATCTCCTCAAATCTTTTCATTTATTTACAGATCTCTCAGAATGATGGTTGGCTGTTGGCTGTTGGCTGTTGACACCCGAAACCTGACACCCGATACCCAATTCCCTGACTGTCATATTCAGTGGTCGGGTATGGGCTGTGATAGTCTAGGCTGGAACCAGATTAATCCAGCATTGATTCTGATGAATAACAGCACCCTTCGCAATCCGGTTTTATTGATTCATGGTATTTTTGATACCAAAGCTATTTTTAAAACCATGACGGCCCATCTAACTCAACGGGGATGGAACGTTCATAGTCTAAATTTAATTCCTAATGATGGTCGATTAGGATTAGAAGTATTAGCCAAACAAGTTGCAGATTATGTGGCTCAAACATTCCCAGCGCAACAACCGATTGATTTAATTGGGTTTAGTATGGGGGGAATTATCAGTCGCTATTATGTGCAACGGCTAGGGGGAATTGAACGAGTCCAACGTCTGATCACCATTTCCTCACCTCATCATGGCACTGTAACCGGATACTTCTACCCCACGTTAGCCGCATCTCAAATGCGTTCCAATAGTCCGTTTTTACAAAACTTAAATCAGGATATAGAAATTTTAGACCGAATTAATTTTACCTCAATTTGGACACCCTATGATGGCATGATTGTCCCGGCTCAAAGTTCTCATCTGTCCATCGGTCAAGAATTCACCGTTAATGTTCTGGTTCATGCTTGGATGGTGAATGATCCAAAATGTTTAGTTCGGGTAGAGGAAGCCTTGAATACCCCGATAAAAACCCTTCCTACTCCGGTATCACCCGCTATGGTTTCCGGTCATAACGGGTGACAAACAGAATTTTAAGCGTCTCCAACTTGGGCGTATTCGTTACAACCGAACACCGCTTCAGGATAACAATAGTATTTGAACTCTAAAAGATTCTGAAAGGGATCTTCTAAGAAAAATGTGCGGTGTTCTGTGGGTAAACTCGGAAAACGCCGTTTGGGTTGTTGGTAAAATTTTAGGTGGTTTTGTTGGGCGCGGTTTAACAGGGTTTCCCAGTCTGCTTCCGAGGTAAAGATTAACCCAAAGTGTCTGGGATAAATCCCGTTTTGGGAGGTTAGAGGTTCTTTGCTGACATGGGCAACAATTTGATGACCGTAAAGGTTCATAATCATAGAATTGGGGGTTTCTCGTCCCAGTTCACAGCCTAACCCTTCCCCATAAAAGGTTTTAGTTTCTTCAATATTGTTCACGGGAAAGGCAAGATGGAATAAAGTTTTGTTCATCGTTTTGAGATCCAGATCATGATTCATGAATTAGTGTGGCTTAATCCTTGGCTATTTGCGATCGCTTTAAATACTGTTTTAATTAGTTTAGGGGTAATTGCTGCTAAAAGGTTATTAACAACCGCAGGATGGCTTCATGCTTGGCTATTGGGGGTGTTAATTTGGGGGTGTTTGGGTTGGCAAGGTTATGTGATTGTTGTATTTTATTTTTTAGTGGGTTCGGGTGTGACTCGGATTGGAAAGGCCGAAAAGGAAGCAGCTGGAATTGCGGAAAAACGAGGGGGGGCTAGGGGGCCAGAAAATGTCTGGGGTTCGGCGTTAACAGGAATGTTATGTGGGTTAGGGGTATTTTTCCTCCAGAGGGTTTTTCCTGATGCGGTTGAAATGTCATCTTGGATTCCGTTATTATTATTAGGATATGTTGCCAGTTTTAGTACCAAATTATCTGATACCTGTGGGAGTGAAATTGGCAAAGCTTATGGCAAAAGTACGTTTTTAATTACGACATTAAAACCTGTTCCTAAAGGTACAGAAGGGGCGGTAAGTTTAGAAGGAACGGCGGCGGGTGTTGTGGCTTCTATTCTGGTTTCTGTTTTGGGTTATAGCATTGGTTTAATTGATATTTGGGGGATTATTTGGTGTGTGATTGCGGCGTTTATTGCTACTAATTTAGAAAGTGTGATTGGTGCAACTTTACAAACGAAATGGACGTGGTTAACCAATGAAATTGTGAATTTTATTAATACTTTAATTGGTGCGATCGCTGCTATTGTTTTCGCGTATCTTTGATCACGGATTTAAACGGATTTCACGGATTTCACGGATTTTGGGGATTTTGGGGATTTTTAGGGATTTTTAGGGGCGGGGTTTCCCCGCCCGTATCCGCTTATTCTATTCTCAAATTAAAGGGTAAACGAGTATAAATTCCTTTGGGATCATTCAGGGTTTTTAGGAGTGATAATTCCTCTTGAAGTCTGAGAAATTCACGAGTTAAAGGATCAATGGGAGTTGCTGTTGCTGTGGTATTTTCTCCGGCTAAATTTTCTAAAATTCGTTCTTCTAAACTTCGAGGTTTTGGGGCTTCTTGTAATTTCCAATTATCCCCTAAATTGGCTTTTTTAACCGCCGCCGCGATCGCAGCATCTAAGCCTCCAATTTCATCGACTAACCCGATTTGTTTTGCTTGTAAGCCTGACCAAACTCGCCCTTGAGCAATTTCTTGAACTTTATCCTTGGGTAATTGGCGATGGGTTGCTACATTAGAAATAAATCGATCATAAATTAAGTTGACAATATTTTGTGTTTTTGCTAATTCCTCTGGGGTTTTTGGGCGACTAATCGTTTTAAGATCGGCAAATTTACCCGTTTTAACAATATCCCAAGTAATCCCATTTTGATTAGAGATATCTTGAATATTAAATAACAATCCAAACACCCCAATTGATCCAGTAATGGTATTGGCTTCGGCAAAAATTTGATCCGCACCCATTGAAATCCAATATCCCCCGGAAGCCGCAAAATTTCCCATCGAAACAATCACAGGTTTTTGCTTCCGTATCAGTTCTATTTCTCGTCCAATTACCTCTGATGCTGTGGCGCTTCCCCCTGGACTATTAACCCGGAAAACCACCGCTTTCACCTTCTCATCTAAGCGGAGTTTTCTTAATTCTTTGGCTAACCGATCGCCTCCAATTTGAGTTGAGGTTCCTTTTCCATCGACAATTTCACCCTCAGCATAGATAATCGCAATTCTATTATCACTATTTTCATCTCCAATATTGTTTTTAGCAACTTCAGGGATTTTTGAATAGGAATTGATACTGATTTGACGGAATTGCTGATCTTTATCTTTAGATTCTCCAGTGATTTTTTTGAAGTTAGTAACCACTTCATCCCCATAGGCTACTTGATCAACCAATTTTCCTTTTAAGGCCGTATTTGCTAATAGAATACCCTCGGTATTAGAAAATGCTTGTAACTGTTGGGGTGTAACTTTACGACTGGGGGCAATTGTTCTTAACCATTCTCCCCAGAGATCTCCTAATAATTTTTGGGTTTGTTCCCGACTTTCTGGACTTATTTTTTTGAGTAAAAAAGGTTCAACAGCCGATTTATATTTCCCGACCCGTGTGACTTGCACCCCAATGCCATATTTTTCTAATGCACCTGTTAAAAACATGACTTGAGAACTTAACCCTTTAATGTCTAAAGAACCTAATGGGTTAACAATTACTTGATTGGCAACGGAAGCTAAATAATATTCTGGTGCTGTCCAGTCCATATCATAAGCTATAATGGTTTTTCCACTATCTCTAAATCGTTGTAATGCTTGGCGAATTTCTTTTAAATTAGCTAATCCTGCGGAGGTTGGACTATTGGTTCCTTGCAAATAAAGGGCAACAATATTATCATCTTTGCTGGCTTGATCAATACTTTGAATTAAGGTTCTTAATTGAATTTCACTGGGACTATTTTCGGATAATGCTTGTTGTAATGCTTCTGAATTGGAAGGATTAGGGCCAGTATCACTCACACTTAAGGATAAATCAAAAACTAATACGGATTTATCCTTAACTTGTGGCCCTGAATCTTGACTCGCACTCATAATAATCAGAAAAATTAATCCGCCAATTCCCATTGTGGTAATTAGGATAAGTCCGATTAAGTTCCCTAATAAACTGGCAAATGTAAACTTGAGAAAATCTTTCATATTACTTACGATTAATTTATTATGATTAATTTTAGGTCTGGTGCGTTCGCGTTGATGGAACACCCTACGGGTTTAATATTTAAGCGTTAATGCTCCTGATGTTTGCAATTGATTGAGAGTGCGGTTATTTGTACAAAAGAGAACGGTAATTAGTTCTGCTTTTAACATCTCTACTAAAGTATAGACGGCTGCTTCCGATTCGGCAGCAGCTTGCAGAAACGGCCATGCTAACCCGGCTAAATTTGCACCCAAAGCGATCGCTTTTGCCGCCTCTAAACCATTGCGTAATCCCCCGGAAGCAATTAACGGAATATTCGGGGAAAGTTCTCGAATACTGGTAATACAATCAGCCGTCGGTATCCCCCAATTGGCAAAGGTTTCTCCTAAGCGACGTTGCAGGGGATCTTGTGCGCGTTCCCCTTCAATTTTAGCCCAGGATGTTCCGCCTGCACCAGCAACGTCAATAGCAGCAACTCCGGCTTCTATTAATTGTTTTGCCATCTCTGCATTAATTCCATTTCCGACTTCTTTGGCAATCACAGGAACGGGAAGTTTAGTACATAATTGTTCTATTTTATGGAATAATCCTCTAAAGTTGGTGTCGCCTTCGGTTTGAATACATTCTTGTAAAGGATTGAGATGTAAAATTAAGGCATCGGCTGCTAATAAATCAATGGTTTTTAAACATTCTTCTAAACCATATTGATAATTTAACTGCACGGCTCCTAAGTTGGCAAAGAGTAAAATATCAGGCGCGAGCGATCGCACCGCAAAGGTATCTGCAACATCGGGATTTTCAACGGCTACCCGTTGGGAACCCACCCCCATTGCAATATTATAGTGTTGAGCAACAGCCGCTAACCGATAATTAATTAATTTTGCCTGTTGTGTTCCTCCGGTCATCGAGGAAATTAAGAACGGTGCTCCTAATATTTTACCTAAAAATGATCTGGTGATGTCAATTTCACTACGGTTTAAATCGGGTAAACAACAATGGCTAAAATCATAACGTTCTAATCCCGTTGTTGTTTGTCGAAACTGCACATCTTCTTCTAAGCAAATCCGCAGGTGATCCGCTTTCCGGCTTTCAATTTGAGTAGAACCAGTCATACAGACATTTAGTTTCAAGAGGACTCAACTTTTAACAGTATTACCTATTTTAGTTGACGGTTGACGGTTGACTGTTCAAAGTCAGCGAGCGAGGACGCTCGCACTCCTTCTCTCCCTCTAAGAAGTCGGAGATAACAACTCAACAGCGTCTCGTCCATCCAGGTCTTCTAAATAGACTTTTACCTGTTCTTCTTTGGCGGTAGGGAGTTTTTTACCAATAAAATCAGGGTGAATGGGAAGTTGACGATGACCTCGATCTACAAGCACAGCTAAACCAATGGTTTCAGGACGGCCATAATCGGTCACGGCGTTAAGCGCGGCGCGAATCGTTCTCCCTTTATAAATAACATCATCGACTAAAACAACGGTTTTCCCCGTCAAGTCAAAGGGAATTGTGGTTTTTTCTGGGGTTCGCATTCCGACTTGATCCAAATCATCTCGATAAAACGTAATATCTAACGCACCAACAGAAACCTGCACCTGTTCTAAGACTTCAATTTGGTGAGCCAAAAGTTCAGCTAAGGGAACTCCCTTTGTATAGATTCCCAGTAAGACTAAATTTTCTAAATCCCCATATTTTTCTATAATTTGGGAAGCCATCCGGGTGAGGGTTCGCCGGAGTTCAGCCGCAGATAGAATTTCAACAATTTTTGTCATATTGGATTAAAGATTAAAAATCTTGAGTTTTTTAAAGAGATTCGAGATTAGTTCCCAAGGTGCCAAAGGACAAATCCGACTGTAAATAATCCTAACTCTATTAAGAAACAGGATCGAGTCAGTTGTAATGCGTGTTCAATCGTGGTAGATGTAATTGGTTGTTGGGGATCTCCCAATAAAGGTTTGTGTTTGATCACGCCTCGATAGGAATTTTCTCCTCCGAGTTGTACACCTAATGCGGCAGCATAAGCGCATTCACTCCATCCAGCATTTGGACTCGGATCAAAAATGGCATCTCGTTGACAAATGTTTAAAACATATTTAGGTTTTCCTGATAAGATAGCAATCGTGATTACTGTTAATCGACAGGGAAGCCAGGTTAAAACATCGTCTAATTTTGCACTAAACCATCCCATATCCTTGTAAGGTGCTTCTCGATAACCCACCATAGAATCGAGGGTACTGGTGGCTTTGTAGGCAAAAGCAAGAGGGACGCTACCGATTCCGGGCAGTACCGCACCAATTAGGGCATAAAATAAAGGAGCCATGACGCCATCGGTGGCGTTTTCTGTCACGGTTTCTAAAACGGCTCTAAGGATTTCTGACTCGGATAGGGTTTCGGTATCTCGACCCACATAACAACTTAATCGTTGACGAGCCGTGACTAAATCTCCTTGATCAATCCAGTAGAGAACATCCTCTGCCGCATCCCTCAAACTTCGACCTGCAAAACAACTGGCCAAGAGAATACTTTCTACTGCAATGCTCAAAATTGCATTCCCAGAAAATTCAACGACTAGCACTTGTACCCCATATCTAATTAACCCCGTTGTCAAGGCACTCCCTAACACCACAATTAGGGTGAGGAATATCCCCGCAACCCGTAGGATTCTCGGTTGATTCAAGTATTTAAAGAAAATTTGAGTATAGTGAGTAATTACCCACCCCATTACCTGCACTGGATGTAACCAACTTTGCGGATCTCCAATCAGATAATCTAATCCAGCGGCAATCAATAGAATGATCAGGGAATTAAAATCCGTCATGGACAATGGATAAATAGAAAAGGACAATGGATCTTTGACGAATGTTCTATGATTCAAAATTCCCTAAACCACAAAACTTGTTTCTTCCCCCTGTGCGGCTTGCCAACTGCGAGCATCATAATAGAGATCTTCGAGGGAAATCCCATACAGTGCCTCTTTCAGCTTTTGGTGTAAGCGATTCCATAGGGTAAAAGTTACCCAGTCTTCTGCTTGTTCAACATCCGCTTGATGGCGGGGTAAAGGTTCAATAGTTTCTCCCACTGCTTCTAAGATCTGTCCGAGGGAGATCTGTGCAGGAGATTTTGCCAATAGATAGCCTCCTTGAGCACCTCGAACTGATTCAACTAACCCCGATCGTCGCATCTCAATTAAGAGCTTTTCCAGATAGGGTGCAGGAATATTTTGACGCTGTGCGATCGCGTTCACAGAAGTCGGCCCGA
Source organism: uncultured Oscillatoriales cyanobacterium (assembly GCA_903893625.1). Taxonomy (GTDB): domain Bacteria; phylum Cyanobacteriota; class Cyanobacteriia; order Cyanobacteriales; family Microcoleaceae; genus Planktothrix. The sequence goes on along the minus strand of CAITND010000087.1, from coordinate 1,329 downwards.
TCCCTCGTTGTAAGGATAGATCGAGCAAGGCTTTAACGCTATAGTGTCCCCGTGTAGTTAACTTCATCCTGGGTAATAAAATAGATAACTTCGCAATCGAGTTTTAAAGGGTAAAGATGGTCTTGACAGATTCTACCAAGTTGAGCATACCTAAATGGAATTCGCCCCAACTCACAGGAAAATAGCAGTAAGATCCCCCTCTCAAGAGTTTAGTCTGGAGTTGATAACTTCTCATCAGTCCAGACAGATGAGTTTTCTCTTCAAAGGGGGATTAGACTTGATGTGATGGGGATTAATACTATTCCTGACAAGCTGATAGCTGAAGGTGATCGGGAGGTGTTGGATGTCCCACCCTTCCACTCAACTGCTTGATCTGAATTAGATCTATTAAAAAATTTCAGAAATAGGTGAACAATTTCCTTAATTAGTGTATTATAGTTTCTCAAGTAGCGATCTAGCTAAACAATCTGGGTGACTGATCAGCCATTCCAGAAAAAAGTCAAGACCTTTTGCAAAATATTTACAGGAACAGTTAATGATTAAAAAGAAAAGTTCTGATCCTCAACCTCAGCCTCTGACCGGAGAAGCTTTACTCGATAAAGTCAAAGGACTTGAACATCTGAGCAAAGAAGAGAAAGCTAGAGAATGTGGTTACTACACCCTGACTAAAAATAATGTTGAGCGTGTCAACATGATGAAATTCCTGAATGCTCTGATTGATGCAGAGGGAATTGAGTTAGATGGCAAACAACAAGGAAATGGACGGGGTGGACGCTCCGCTAGTTATCGAATTAGTGTTCAGTCAAATGGTAACTTGCTTATTGGTGCGGCTTATACAAAACAAATGGATTTAACTCCTGGTGATGAGTTTGAAATTTCTCTCGGACGTAAGCATATTCACCTCAAACAAGTTGAAGCTGGAGACGACGAAGAAGAATCATAGGGATTTCGATCGTCTACCCCTAACTAAATCCTGAGACTGAATTTAAACACCGTTGTACGCCGTTTTAACTTACGAGGGGGTTTGGGGGAGCGATAAGTCCCACGCTGAATTTCACGCCTACAAAAAAATAACCAGAAATCAGCGTGGTATACATGGACTCCCCCAAGTTAATTTTGGTCGGTCAATCCCGACAAGATTAAAAATGTCATGTTAGACTTTCTCAAAGAGTTGAAAACGACAATGTTTCAGGCATACAAATACCGTATCTATCCAACGATTGAGCAGCAAATAGCCTTAGCTAAGAGCTTTGGTTGTTGCCGATGGTATTGGAATTATGCCTTAAACTTATGCCAAGAAACCTATAAAACAACAGGGAAAGGGCTATC
>CAITND010000086.1 GCA_903893625.1 uncultured Oscillatoriales cyanobacterium | reverse complement strand
GAATTACGAATTACGAATTACGAATTACGAATTACGGATGGGGAATAGAAAAAAACATCAAAAAGGAGCCGAATTAACGAGCAATTCCGACTTGTTTTAATACCGTTAACGGATGATGGGATTTAAGCCATTGTAGTTGTTCTGAATTTCTGACTAATAATCCTCCTGCAAACCCTAAAGAATTAATCGAAATTCCCTCAAACTCTTCTTGAGTTCGAGGAATTATCATCATCCAATTGCGGGTAGCTAATAAATTATAAGCGCCAGATTGAAAAGGCTGATCATCAACGGATAAACCGACGGAGGCTAATAAGGAAAAATATAATTCTAAGGTGAAAATCGCGGCTTCTGAAGGGGTATGAATCCAATGGGGGTTAAAGGGAGCGATCGCATGAACAAATGGAAATTCAGGAATCATCCCAAGGTCATTGTAAAATTGTACAGAAGCGATCGCAGGTTCAATGGGAAGATTCATCCCATTAGGGACTAAAGGAAAAGGAACTAATTGTAAATGTTTATGGCGTTGACTCGCCCCCGCTAATTTGCCCCCATTATAAAAAACTAAGCCATCAATTTCTGCCAAACTGAGCCACATTGCTGCAAAATCTGCTTCGGTTAGCCAGGTGTCTTGTTCTTCAAATTTTCGGGTAATAATTAACAAATGGTGGTCAACAACATTAAATTTATTCAGTAAACATAAATGGGTTTCAGACAGATTACCTACAAATAAATCTGGTTCGTAAGGCAGAAATGGATTAAAATCTTGACCTGATTTCTCTATTTTTTTTTGTTGTCTCTTGGCTTTATCCTTACGCACTAAGTTAGCAAGAATTCTCACCAAAAACCGAATATCGCCCTGTTCAATAAAATCATAATCCGTTGCAATTGATTGCAGGGCGCCACAGTTGAGAGCATATTCAGTTTGAGTGATCATCCGTTGCCATAATCTACCCGATGGCAATATTGGGGTAACAACTGTCTCTGTCGTCATTGGAATCTAGTTTAGATTTAAGGTTACATCTTCTTCCTATCTTAAATTAATTCAGTGCTTTTATCTAAACCGATTGAACCTATGCAAACTCAAATAGGATTACAACCCTAAAGAATTCGATATTTTAGGAATTGGGGTGACTTTGGCTTTCGGTTTCCAGTCATATTCCATGTATTGAGCAGTTTTTAAGGCTTTATCATCCCCTAAAAGTTTAGCAATCACATAGAGAGATACATCAATTCCCGCAGAAATTCCCGCCGCCGTGATGATTTTGCCATTATCAACAAAACGTTGATTGTCTACAACAGTTGTTTGGGGAGCAAGGGCTTTTAATTGATCTAAAGCTTGATGATGGGTGGTAGCAACTAAGCCATCTAATAAACCGACTTTAGCTAACAGTAAAGCACCCGTACAAACCGATATAATTAAATCAGCGTGATGTCCTTTAGATTGAATCCAGGCTAGAATTTGCAGTTGATTCATCGCTGCCTTAGTACCAATTCCACCGGGGATAATAATTAGATCAGGGACAGGACTATCTAATAATGTAAAGTCGGGATTAATACTTAAGCCATTATGGGAGTGAATACAGTTTAATGTTTCACCTACCAGATAAACATTAAAGGGTTTATCCTCATTGATTTCTGATGCGATGGAAAACACTTCAAAGGGGCCAATAAAATTGAATAATTCAACGTCATTAAACATCAAAATAGCAACATTCTTTTGAGTCATTAGTCAGTAATCCTAAATTGAAAGGGATAGGGCATTAAAATATGTTAAGAAAGAGTCTTTTGCTCCAGAATATGATTCTGGTTGTTATGATCTCTCTAGGAATTGGGTTAGGTTGGAATGCTTTGACTTTAGCACAAGGCTCGACCACTCAGCTTGAATATCGCATGAGTCGATTAGAAGCACAAGTGTCTCAACTCACAGGACAGATTAATAGTTTGCGATATCAAAGCGACCGAACAACGGTGATTAAGGTTGAACCAGATGCAACAATTCCTCCTCCTCAACCGGAAAATCGGTTGCTTTCCGGTGATCCGATGTTTGATCGATTAGCAACGTTAGTGATTGAAACGAAACAAGATGTACAAGAGCTTCAGAAACAAATTGCAGCGTTAAAAGCTCAAGTGGAAGCTCAATAATCAAAGGTTCAAACCCTTGAGGAGATATTCTTAAATAATAGGTGCTGCTCAATGATCTGAGGAGTTGAAATTTATTTTCCTCATAATAAAAAAATGGGAAGTTTGGAAACCGCATATCTTCAGAGCGCGGAGGAAAAACGACTCAGGAGAATAAATTCTCGGTGGATACTAGATTGGGAATCAACAAAAATTGTTTTATTTGCCGATTCCCGGTTTTTTTGGTATTTCTACCACACTGATTTCTCAGGTAATGTTAGCTTCGCCAATGTTATCAGTCGGTACTTTCTCGAAAGCACTGTCTTACCCCTCGTAAAACTGTTTAACTTTCAAGTTTTAGAGCTTGGGACTAGCTACGCATCCCAAGGTAAGAACTTTAACGCTTCCCGATAACGTAGCCAGTTAAGGCTAAGGCTGGTCAGCTATCCAAATCAGAGGCATGAAGCCCCGTCTCTTCAGAGCGGGGTGCTGACCCTAGAAGATTGATCAAGAGCAGCACGGTGTTTAAAAATTGATGATATTCAAACTATTTAATGATACCGAAATAGTAAGCGGCAACTAAAAAGTTAATCGCTAACAGAAAAGCTGCCCAAGAGGCACGGAAGGTATAGGATTTTTGAGTCATAGGTTTGGTTCCTAAAATACGTTCATTTTATTAAACCACAGAAGCAGAAAGTTAGAGCACCGGGAGAAGGGGAGCAGGGGGAGCACCGGGAGCAGGGGGAAATAATAGACACCCCACTTAACAGGCAAGATGCCTGTTCCACATATCCGTCAACTATCTGCTGCATGATAGGAACTGCGAACTAATGGCCCGGAACGGACGTGAGCAAAACCCATGTTAGTTGCGATCGCACCTAAACGCTCAAATTCTTCAGGTGTCCAATATTTCTGGACGGGGAGATGCTCTAACGAAGGACGCATATATTGACCGAGGGTAATGCGATCGCATCCCACGCGGTGTAAATCTTCCAGGGCTTGAATAATTTCCGGTTCCGTTTCTCCGTGCCCTAACATCAAACCGGATTTTGTCGGAATACCGGGATCAAGCTGTTTCACAATTCTTAACACATCTAGTGATCGCTCGTATTTTGCGCCCCGTCTAACAGGTGCTTGTAACCGTTGGACAGTTTCGACATTATGGTTATAACAGGCGGGTTGAGCTTGAACGACGGTGGCAATCCGTTGATATTGTTGGTCTTGGGGATTGCCGCCCCCTTGCCCTCCCCAAAAATCAGCCGTCAGCACTTCAATCTGAGTTTCTGGGTTGAGATGTCGAATCGCTTCCATTGTGGCAACAAACCAGCCTGCACCTGCATCAGCCAAATCATCTCGCGCCACTGAAGTTAAAACTACATAGCGCAACCCTAAAATTTGTACAGATTCTGCCACTTTTTGGGGTTCTTCGGGATCAAGTGGCATTGGTGCATGACCCTTATCGACTTGACAAAAGGCACAGGAACGGGTGCAAGTTGGCCCCATTAACAAAAAGGTTGCGGTTTTCTGGGCATAACATTCTCCTCGGTTGGGACAACGGCCTTGTTCACAAATGGTGTGAATTTGACGCTGTTTGATAATCCGTTGTACAAGAGATAATTCACTGGCTTTGCCAATGGGACGGCGTAACCAGTCAGGTATCGGTTCAACAATATTTTGATGCCGATCACGATAAGATTGTTTAGGGGTGAAATTGGGAGAAGCGGACATATTCAAGTTCTGTGGCAATTTTGTCTGTTTATCGAAAAATTGGGTCTAAAACCCCGTCCTTCTAGTTAGGCTTTATATTAGAATATAGATGGTCACTGACCCACCCGCGACGATGGATTCAGACAGCCTAACGAGCGAAGTCCAGGTTCACTGGCGGTGAGAATGTCAACCTAAATCAGATTAATCTAGTTATGTATGAACGATGCAGGTCTTCTGACTGATCAGGTCAAACTAGGCCGGAGCAAGGTTATTTTAAGCATTATTATGGGAGTCAATCGTGGCAGGTCGGAAAATACTGGTTATTGATGATAGTAAGGTGATTCGGGTTCGGGTTCGAGAAATGTTACCCCCTGGTAACTTTGAGGTATTAGAAGCAAAAGATGGCAAAGAAGGTATCGAATTCGTTCAGAAAGAACATCCCAGTCTGATTATGTTGGATTTTCTCCTGCCTAAATTAAGCGGCTGGGATGTGTTTAAGCAAATTCAAGCGGATGAAACATTAAGGCGGATTCCACTTGTCCTGATGTCGGGACGGAAGGAAGAAGTTACCGAAAAAATTCCCGAACCGTTCCAGTATTTTGAGTTTATTGAGAAGCCATTTGAGAAGAAACAACTACTTGATGCCATCAAATTAGCGTTCCAGAAAGCGAATTTACCTCGTGAACCGTTACCTAAGTCTGGGTCTGGGACTGTTCCCGTTCCTGTCGCCTCTGTTTCAGTAGCGACTCGGGCTTCAGGTGGAGACGGAGCAGATATGGCAGCAATGAAAGTGCAAATGGCGAAGATGCAGGCAGAAATAGAGGCTCTCAAAAAACAAGTGTTACAAATCAAAACCTTTATTCAGAAGAAATTCCCAAAATAGGGATGTTGACTGTTGACTGTTGACTGTTAACTATTAACAGACAACAGACAACGGATAACGGATAACGGACAACGGATAACGGACATGATATTGGATGCTGCATTTTTGGCAGAGTTAAATGCCTCAATGGATTCGTTATTAAAACGAATGAATCGGTTTTCTCAGGCGAAGGTTTTAGTGGTGGGGGATTTAACCTTAGATGAATTCCTTACAGGTCAGGTGGAACGGTTATCGCGGGAAGCTCCGGTGTTAATTTTGCGGCATGAAAATACGCGCCAAATTCCAGGGGGAGGAGCCAATGCCGTTTACAATTTGGCAAAATTAGGAGCATCGGTTAAGGTTGCTGGATTTGTTGGGAAGGATGATCAAGGAATTGCTCTGTGTCGAATTTTTGAACAGGCGGGAATTGATATTGGAGGAATTTTAATTGATCCCGACCGTCCAACGGTGACGAAAACCAGAATTTCAGGTCATGCGCGTCAATCAGTAACGCAACAAATTGTTAGGGTGGATCGCAAATCTGATGAATTACCGAATGTAGAATTACAGTTAAAATTAGCTGAATATATTCGGGAAAATATTGATACTGTTGATGCAGTAGTCTGTTCCGATTATGGGGATGGGGTATTGACCCAAACGGTAATTGAATCGGCGTTAAAATCTCCTTTAACGATTGTGGATACTCAAAAAGATTTACATCGATTTGCGGGAGCAACTTTGTTTACTCCTAATCTTCCTGAAGCTGAAAAAGCAGTAGGATATTCTATTAAAAATCAACAAACTTTACAACAAGCAGGACGGGATTTATTAACCTTAACTCAAGCGGATTCAATGTTAATTACGCGGGGAGAGGAAGGCATGAGTTTATTTGAGGGAGATCAACTCTTGCAGATTCCAGCATTTAATCGCACTGATGTTTTTGATGTGACGGGTGCAGGGGATACGGTTGTTGCCGCATTAACGTTAGGGTTATGCACAGGTTCATCGTTGTGGGAAGCGTCGGTTTTAGGGAATTTAGCTGCGAGTTTAGTCGTGCGTCAATTTGGAACCGCAACCACAACAATTGAGGAAATGAAAGAGGCTTTGCGATCGCTTTTAAATTTAGAATAACAGGGAACAGGGAACAGGGGGAGAAGAGGAGCATGGGGAGCAGGGGGAGCAGGGGGAGAAGAGGAGAATGTTTAACGTTAGTTAAATTGTTAATACAGTATTGGATGGGAGAGGTAAATTCTTGCTATTACCTATTTTCTATTAACACCAAGAAGATTACTATTTATTATTGCCTATTTATTATTGCCTATTGCCTCTCTAATTATTAAATTAATACCTAATCAGTCCCTCTTAGGGGATTAGACTTGACAAATATTCATTTTAAGATAAAATCCTGATGAACCTATATTCTTGTGAACGCGAATGTTAACCCAGGATAAGCCTTTAACGGAAACAGCATTTCTGGCTAAACTCAACGAAATTATTGAAACCCACCACTTACTCAAGCATCCCTTCTATCAATTGTGGAATCAAGGGAAGCTGACATTAATGATGTTGCAAGAGTATGCCCAAGAATATTATTTGCAAGTTCATAACTTCCCTACTTATGTGAGTGCGACCCATGCAGCTTGTGATGATCTCAACATTCGCAAAATGTTGTTAGAAAACTTAATTGAAGAAGAACGGGGTTCTGCTCATCACCCGGAATTGTGGTTACGGTTTGCAGAAGGATTAGGCGTAGAACGCAATGCAGTTCTAAACCGGGAATCTTTAAATAAAACTCAAGAATCTGTTCAGATTCTCAAAGCATTATCTCGCAGTGAAGAACCCGAAAAAGGGTTAGCAGCACTGTACGCTTATGAATCCCAATTTCCTCAAGTTTCGACCACTAAAATTGCCGGACTAGAGGAATTTTATGGCATTAATGAAGAATCGGCTTTATCTTTCTTTAAAGTTCATGAAAAAGCTGATGAAATTCATAGCCAAATGACTCGCAAAGCCTTGTTACAACTCTGTCAAACGACCGAACAACAAGAAGCAGCATTAGAGGCGGCGCAAAAAGCGGTTGATGCGTTTAACTTGCTCTTAGATGGTGTTTATGAAGAGTATTGTCAGAATTAGAATTTTAGGCTGAATTTTGTTTAATTTTTCCTGAAAATTTTGTAGAGACGTTATTGTTAACGTAACGTCTCTACAAAAATCAAATCAGAAGAAATTAAATCAGTTCAACAACTCCATTCGTGCCAATACTAATACTCTTATGACCAGCACCGCCAGAGTAAATATTGACGGTCAGTTCATTTTTTTCTGCATCAAAATTGCCTTTAAATCCTAGAGGAGTTCCATCTAGGGTATAAATTAAAATGTTGACTGCCCCTGTTTTTATCTGGGAGAAGGGCAGATCGGTTGATTGTCCACTGGCTAAAATTTTAGACAGATTTTGACTTAAACCATACTGAATCGGTTTTCCCGCTTCATTGATGAGTCGAACTGTAAACTTTTGATCGGTTTTAACCCGAAATCCTGTATAAACTTGGGCAAAACTGGGACTAGGGGAGAGTATTGTTGGAGTAGCGAAACCTAATGTTGCGACTAAAGCAACCGTTGTTAGAATTTTGAGTTTCATAGGTTTTATGGAATTAAAGTAGAATCAGTGTGTCAATCATTCTAATCTATATTTTTGATGTTCACGCTTTAATTTTTTACCTGGGAAACCAATAATTTTTCAGGCTTATCTCGAATCAAAATTTTAGATTTTCTCAACATTTAATTCTTGACTTTTTTGCTGTTAATTTTATAAGATTTTAGATTGATTAAAATGGTTGGCTGTTGACGGTTGACGGGCGAGGAGACCTCGCCCCTGCTCCCCCTGCTCCCCCTGCTCCCCCTGCTCCTCCTGCTCCCCCTGCTCCCCCTGCTCCCCCTGCTCCCCCTGCTCCCCCTGCTCCCTACTCCCCACAGCCCACTCCTTGTTCCCCGGTGGCGCAGGCTTGTTCTGCCATTCCTAGAGCCACTGCATCAAATACAGGTGCGGCCCATGGTCGCCCTGATTTAATTGACACTGCCAGTTGAATAATTTCTG
>CAITND010000085.1 GCA_903893625.1 uncultured Oscillatoriales cyanobacterium | reverse complement strand
GGTTGGGTCTCCCAACCCTCTTGGCACCTGGGTTGGGAGACCCAACCCCTACAGGTTTTTATCACAAATCATTTAGGATTGCTATATAAATCCCCCTATTATTTAAGGGGGATTTATTAAAGGCTAGGTTGAGGATTTAATCACACCGCAATGTCCGGCGATATCTCCCACAGGTTCAAACCGTCCTCCTAAATATTTAGCCAAAAACTCTTCAGCAATGGCATAAAAATGTAAACGGTTTTCAGGACGGGCAAAACCATGTCCTTCATCAGTATACAAAGCATATTCAACAGGCTTTCCAGCTTGTTTCATTGCATCAAAAATCTGCTCACTTTCTGCCTGTTTAACACGCGGATCATTCGCCCCTTGACCAATTAATAAAGGTTTTTGAATTCGGTCAACAAAAAATAAGGGCGATCGCTGTTTCAAAAATTCCTGTTCCGTGTCTAAATTTCCCACCCGATGATAAAAATTCTTACGAATGGGTTCCCAATAGGGCGGAATACTTTGCATCAATGTAATAATATTACTCGGCCCCACAATATCCACCCCACAGGCAAAAACTTCGGGAGTAAATGTTAACCCAACTAAGGTTGCATAGCCCCCATAAGACCCGCCCATAATAGCAATTTTATCCTGCTGAGAAATGCCATTTTCAACTAACCAATTCACCCCATCAATCAGATCATCGTGCATTTTTCCAGCCCATTCTCGGTTTCCGGCATTCACAAAGGCTTTACCATAGCCCGTAGATCCCCGGAAATTCACCTGTAAGACCGCATAACCCCGGTTGGCTAACCATTGGGCTTCCGGGTCATAACCCCAGGTATCACGCCCCCAGGGGCCACCATGCACTAACATCACCGTCGGGGCGGGAAGGGTAACGCCAACGGGTTTGGTTAAATAACCATGAATAGTTAACCCATCTTTTGCAGTATAAGAAATGGGTTCCATCGAGGCTAAAGGTAAGCCTTCTAATTTGGGTTTATTACTGAATAAAAAGCTGTGAGTTTTCGTTGGGCGATCGTAAACGTAATAATAAACCGGGCCGTCATCGGTGACAAAACTAATTAACCATTTGTCATCAGATAACGTCCGACTAATGCCAAATTCCCCTGGACGAATTTGTTTGATCGCCTCAATATCTCCTTCAATACTTGAGTCAAGAATATGCCATTCTTCTTTATCTTTATAAAAAGAAACAGCCTCAATATTTCGGGTTGTAGGATGGGCTAATAATCCCCCAACATCATATTCAGGATCTTCTGCAATTACAGTTTCTTGACGAGTAGATAAATCCAAAGCAATTAATCGTTCAGCATTGGCATCATGGTTGCCCACCATATACAAAATTTTGCCATCATTAGAAAAGAAAGCGGCTCCTCCTTCTTCATCTGGCCCCCAATGACGCAGAGTTTCCCAAGGATGTTCAGGAGTTTCTCGATATAATAAATCAAACCCCCCATCATCGGTGCTAGAACTCGCCGCCAGAATTTTAAACTCTGCATCGGCTGTCCAACTGACAATATTACCTGGATTTTCGGTATGAAAATCAACAGCCCCATTCTTTAAATTCACCTGATAAACATCAAAAACTTGGGGATTTTTCAGGTTCATTCCGACTAAAATTTGATCGGGGAATTTGTGATCTAAATTAACGACTTGCGCCCGAACTCCCTGAAAAGGCGTTAAGTCCCGGACGATATTGGTTTGAACATCAACTAAATACAAATGCCAATTTTCATCTCCATCGGAGTCTTGAATATAGATAAGTTGATCAGGGTTATATGTCCAGAAAAAAAATCGAATTCCCCGTTTTGGATCACGGGTCAAGAGATGAGTTTCTTCCTGTCCAACAGTTTTTAACCAAACCTGTAAAATATTATTGTCATCTGGGGCAATATAGGCCAAATATTTACCCTCCGGTGACAAACTGGGCCTCGTGCGTTCTGGGTTGCCAAACAGCAGATCACGAGGAATTAAAGGCGGAAGTTCAGTTGCAGTTGTCATTTGATTTCTTCAAAACTTAACTTCCTCTATTGTGACTCAACTTATTTCCATCTGTTGATAGTTGACTGTTGATAGTTGACTGTTGATAGTTAACGGTTAGCGAGCGAGGACGCTCACACTACTTACTCCCCCTGCTCCCCCTGCTCCCCCTGCTCCCCCTACTCCCCCTGCCCCCCCTGCTCCCCCTGCCCTGTTCCCTTCAAACAAATAAAGGGCAAATAAATATATATGCCCCGAAACCCAAAGAATTCTACAGTTAAGTTTTGATTACGCCCAAATTAGGAGATTTATTCAATCATTTGCGTTCTTACCCATGATTTTGCTTAGGAGATGCGTAGAAGGTAGCATAAAATTTAAAATTATCCTTATTCTTTATAATATTTTAATATTTAACCTGGAAAAGACTATTTTTTGATTCACTAACACCAGACTTTGTATCCTAGTTTGCTAAGGGAAAACGAAGGGAAACCGTAGAATTTGGAAACAGCGTTTGTGCAGTTGTATTTTAGGTGTTTCCAACTAGGTCTTGACGCTAAATACTCGAAGATAAAAGCTCTAGCAAAACACACTCAAATTTTTCAATCTACCCATTCGGACTAAAACATGAACTGCCTAATCCATTGTCGTTATTGGTTCTGACGGAAATTACTATGAACTCTACTTTTCTGACTGCCACTACAACCGCCACAATTGTGATCGTTGGTGGTGGTTGTAGTGGTGCTTTGGTCGCCACTCATTTACTAAAGACCGCAACTCAACCTCTGACAATTAAGTTGGTTGAGCGTAGTTATCCCATCGGGAAGGGAATTGCCTACAGCACCGATGATACTTGCCATTTACTGAATGTATCCGCAGGGAATATGAGTGCTTTTCCCAACGACCCAGGACATTTATTGCGCTGGCTTCAACACAACCGCAACGCATTAAAGCCACTCCTGAGCCCAGAAGTTAATCCCAGTACCTTCATTCCCCGCAAAGTCTATGGTTTATACATTCAGTCGATTTTAGCAGAAGCGGAAGCTACGGCCCTGAGTGATGTTCGGTTAGAGCGATTAATAGATGAAGTAGTTGCGATCGCACCCTCACCGGACAATGCCATTATCGACCTGAAAAGTGGTCAATCCTTTTCTGCTGATAAAGTTGTCTTGGCATTAGGAAACACACCCTTTAACTTACCAAGTCCGAATCAGGCCAATCAGAATACAGCAAACTATCGACGCAATGCTTGGTCAGCCGATGCTCTCAAAGATATAGATCAGGACGCACCCGTATTGATTATTGGCACGGGACTGACGATGGTAGATATGGTTTTGTCTCTCCATGAGCGCCAGCATCGGGGCAAAATTTATGCGGTGTCCCGACGGGGATTATTTCCCCAGCGACATCAAGCCACTCAATCCTATCCCAGTTTCCTGACTCCAGAAACCTCACCAACCACAGCCCGCAGTTTATTACATCGGGTACGGGCGGAGGTAAAATCGGCGGTGTCCCGGGGCTATGATTGGCGAGCGGTGATTGATTCTCTGCGCCCCATGACTCAGAAACTCTGGCAAAAATTATCAAGGGTTGAACAAAAGCGTTTTCTCCTTTATGTCGCCCCTTATTGGGACGTCCATCGTCACCGCATTGCTCAACAAGTAGCGGATATCTTAGCAGAATTGTTAGAGTCGGGTCAATTGAAAATTACAGCCGGACGAATTCAAGATGATCAAGTTGTACCCGATGGTGTGGAAGTAACTGTTCGCCAACGGAAAACTCAAACTAATACGGTTTTCAAAGTTAGCCGGGTGGTGAGTTGCACGGGGATAACGGCTGATTATCGGAAATTTGACCATCCTCTGATTACCAGTTTGCGATCACAAGGGTTAATTCATCCTAATTCCATTGGTTTAGGATTAGATGCGGCTGATAACGGAGCCTTATTGTCAGCCAATGGAGAGATTTCGACGCTCCTTTATACTCTAGGAACTCCACGCAAAGGGGATTTGTGGGAAACGATCGCGGTTCCAGAAATTCGCGGACAGGCCCAAAACTTAGCCGAGACGTTGTTGCAGTCACTTCCGTTATATATCCGTTCTATTCCCACCATACATCCATACTATTCGGATACAGAAGATAGCAATAAAGTACCGGAACTGAGCCAATCAAACTTCCTATTTCGCCAATTGTTCGACACGGAAACCAGTAGCTACACCTACTTGATCGCTGATCAACAGACGGGAGATGCGGTTTTAGTCGATCCAGTTTTAGAACAGGTTGACCGGGACTTGCAAGTATTGGATCAACTGGGATTAAAATTACGCTATTCTCTGGAAACCCATCTCCATGCCGATCATATTACCGGGGCTGGGAAGTTGAGAAAACAAACGGGTTCTCAGATAGTTGTTCCCAAAAATCCCGTTGTCACCAAAGCTGATCGCTCCCTAGAGGGAGGTGAAACCTTAGAAATCGGCTCTATTATTATTGAGGCGATCGCTACACCCGGCCATACTGCTAATCACATCGCCTATTTGGTTAATAAAACCCATCTGTTAACAGGGGATGCTTTATTAATTCGGGGTTGTGGACGCACCGATTTTCAAAGTGGCGATCCAGGAACGCTCTATGATGTGGTGACCCAACGGTTATTTACCTTACCCGACGAGACGTTAGTATATCCAGCCCATGATTATAAAGGCTGGACTGTTTCTACCATTATTGAAGAAAAGCGTCAAAACCCCCGGTTTGCCGATCGTAGCCGTGAGCAGTTTATAACGATTATGAACAATCTCAACTTAAGTTATCCCAAAAAGATGAAGGCGGCCGTACCTGCGAATGAATATTGTGGGGATTTCATTTCTCAAGATCCCTCCGACTTAACCACAAGTTCGCCAACTGATGAAGAACAGAAACAAATAGAACTTACTGTTTCAACCAATACAGAAATTTACAATAATTACTTTGCCATGTATATCTAATTCAGTTATCAATAATTAGATAACTGGTAAGTAAGGGCGGGTTCAGTTAGATCTTTGTTAATCACCTAAATCTCGATGAACCCGCCCCTACGAATAATAACTGAAAAAAGGAATTACTCATGTCTGATCAATATCGTTTTGAAACCTTACAAATTCATGCAGGTCAAGAACCCGCTCCTGGAACCAATGCTAGGGCTGTTCCTATTTATCAAACCACATCCTACGTTTTTAATAATGCCGAACATGGGGCGCGGTTATTTGGACTTGAGGAATTTGGTAATATTTATACCCGGATCATGAATCCGACAACGGATGTCTTTGAAAAGCGGATTGCCGCCTTAGAGGGAGGAGTTGCAGCCTTAGCCACCTCAAGCGGTCAAGCAGCGCAGTTTTTAGCCATTACTACCATCGCCCAAGCTGGAGATAATATCGTTTCCACCAGTTATCTTTATGGCGGCACCTATAACCAATTTAAGGTAAGTCTGCCCCGTCTGGGCATTCAAGTTAAGTTTGTCGATGGGGATCATGTCGAGGATTTTCAGGCGGCGATTGATGACCGGACTAAAGCCCTTTATGTGGAAACCCTGGGAAATCCGCAGTTTAATATTCCTGATTTTGTGGCTCTGGCTCAGGTGGCTCACGAAAATAATATTCCTTTAATTGTGGATAACACCTTCGGCTGTGCCGGGTATTTAGCCCGACCCATTGACTACGGAGCCGATATTGTGGTGCAGTCGGCGACTAAGTGGATTGGCGGTCACGGAACCTCGATTGGTGGGGTGATTGTGGATTCTGGGAAGTTCAATTGGGGGAATGGCAAGTTTCCTTTGTTTACCGACCCCGCACCGGGCTATCACGGTTTAATTTTTCAAGAAGCCTTTGGCCCCGATAGTCAGTTTGGCAATATTGCTTTTATTATTCGCGCCCGGGTGGAAGGATTACGCGATTTTGGCCCAACTTTGAGTCCGTTTAATGCCTTTTTGTTATTGCAAGGTCTGGAAACCCTGTCGCTGCGGGTTGACCGCCATGTCGAGAATGCCCTGGCCTTAGCCCATTGGTTAGAAAATCATTCCCAGGTGACATGGGTGAGTTATCCCGGATTAGAGAGCCACTGTTACCATGAACGGGCGAAAAAGTATCTCAAACATGGTTTTGGCGGGGTGTTAACCTTTGGAATTCAAGGGGGATTAGCCGCCGGGCGCAAGTTTATTGATAGTGTCAAACTGGCAAGTCATCTGGCTAATGTGGGGGATGCTAAAACCCTGGTGATTCATCCGGCTTCAACTACCCATCAGCAGTTAAGTGAGGAAGAACAGAGATCGACGGGGGTAACACCGGAATTAGTTCGGGTTTCTGTAGGTTTGGAACATATTGAGGATATTAAGGCGGATTTTGAGCAGGCTTTTCAACAAACTCTGTCTTAACCAACACGATAAAAATCATGGATTACCAGCACTTTATTTCACCTTTAACCCAGTTTTATCAACTCCCTCAACCGTTTCAACTTGAATCAGGGGCGGTTTTGGAGGGAGTTCAGATTGCCTATCGTACCTGGGGAACCCTCAACGAAGTAGGGGATAACGGGGTTTTGGTTTGTCATGCCTTTACGGGTTGGGCAGATTTAGAGAACTGGTGGAGTCCATTGTTGGGAACGGGGCAGGCTTTGAATCCAGAACAGGATTTTATCGTCTGTAGCAATATTTTGGGCAGTTGCTACGGTACAACGGGGCCGACTTCGATCAATCCCCAAACTGGGCAACCCTACGGCCCGACTTTTCCTAATATTACGATTCGGGATATGGTTCATCTTCAGGCGGAGTTAGTGGCGACTCTGGGAATCCGATCCTTACGTCTGGTGATTGGGGGGTCATTGGGCGGGATGCAGGTGTTGGAGTGGGCTTTGCTTTATCCCGAAAGACTACGGGCGATCGCTGTAATTGCGGCATCGGGTCGGCATTCGGCTTGGTGTATTGGGTTAAGCGAAGCTCAACGTCAGGCAATTTATGTAGATCCGAATTGGCAAGGAGGTTATTATTTACCTGACAAACCGCCCAAACAGGGCCTAAAGGTGGCTCGGATGATTGCGATGACCACCTATCGTTCCTGGCCTAGTTTTAGTGAACGTTTTGGCCGTCAAACCCAGGCTGAAACTAAATTGGCGATCGGCAATTATTTAAACCATCAGGGGGATAAATTAGTCGAGCGCTTTGACGCGAATACTTACATCACTTTGACTCGAGCAATGGATAGTCATGATGTCACCCGTTCAGAAAAAACCTATGAAGCAGTTTTGCAAAGTATTTCCCATCCCACGTTAATTATTGCCATTGACTCGGATGTTCTTTACCCTGTCGTAGAACAGGAAGAGTTGGCTGCTTTGATTCCCCAGGCTAAGTTAGTGTTTTTGGACTCCCATCACGGTCACGATGCGTTTTTAATGGATATGGATACTTTGAACCGTCTGTTACTAACTTTTCAAGCCGATATTTAATCTTTGATTGAATCAATGGCAAACGAACTATCAATCGTTGCCTGTTCGTGCTCATCCTACACCAACTTCAATGGAAATATCAGCCCGACTGAGAAAACAATCCGTCTACCAAATCGTTATTATATTGGGATAAACATAAAATTATTGATTTGCCCATCCTAGAAAATCTCAAATTTCTATATGAGAGACGTTTCTGTGTCCGTCTGTCCAGTTCCTCCTGAACAACGTCCCGTTAATGAATATCAAGAACTGAAAGCATCTTGGTTTTTTAGCTGGGTGACACTCAACTGGCCCCAGTATTTGAGAAAATTAGTCTGGGTGTGGTTGATTAGCTGGGTGATTTTTTGCCCTGTAGCCGCCGCTAGTTTTACCCCTAGCAAATATCTAGGCCAACTAATTCTCAGTGCCGCCTCTGGAGCAAGTTTTATTTTAACCTTAGTCGTGATTCGGTTATCTTTAGGCTGGTACTATATTAGATCCCGTTTACTGAGTCCTAGAATTTTTTATGAAGAATCAGGATGGTATGATGGCCAAACTTGGCTGAAAACCCCTGAACTTTTAGTCCAAGATCAACTGATTCTCACTCACCAAGTTCAACCGATTCTGACTCGATTACGAAAAACTTATTACGGTTTAGTAGCGTTGTTAGTCGGAGGAGGATTGACACTCTCAGGTCTGAAGACACTGAGATTCTAACTTCAACCTAGATACTTGCTCGACCAGATTTTCATCAAGAGGAGTAGAGGTTTCTAGTCCATTAGCGTTACTT
>CAITND010000084.1 GCA_903893625.1 uncultured Oscillatoriales cyanobacterium | reverse complement strand
TCCAGTGCCGAACACATTTGTTTCTAATAAATTGTGCGGTACGAATCGCTTCATCAAGAGCTAGGTATTGCTCCTTGGTTCCGTGCAGTAGTTTGGCTTCTCTAATTAACATGATTTAAGTTTATCATGAAATATTACAAATAAAACTTTTCTCTGGCTAACTTCTTCTCTGGTGGCTAAAGCCACTATCGTGTTCATCCCCACGCCTAAAGTCGGGGGCTTGACCCTCGCTTTTCGGTAAACGGGATGATCCAAAATTCATTATTTGTAGCGATGGGACTGGGACACCAACAATCTTCCGAATCCTTTCAAGCCTTCTTGGAACTCCTCAACTCCGATCCCGATCCCAATGTTCGCGCCGAAGCCGCCAACTCCCTCTCCAAATATGGGCAATCTAAATTAGAATAAATCGGGGAATTGGGGTTAAATTAAAAGAGGCAGCTATACAAACCCAAGGAATCAACGGTTTATGACTTTGCTGCTCATCTTTGACCTGCTAACGGATGCCTTTAACATCACACTGAGATTTTATCGATTTGCACAATCCCGTCCATGTGCCGTTTTTATATCAAAAATTAGGTTGAGAGGAAAGTGCCATATTTAATTTATAACCCCGATACGACCAGTTCAATGACGTTTAACTTACAGTTCGGTGCGAATACCATTGGACGGGGGCGGGATAATACGATTTGTTTGGCGGATGTGAGTTTGTCTCGTCATCATGCTCGGATTGACGTAAACGAGGGAAAAAGCACGATTACAGATATGCAGAGTAGCAATCATACCTTTATTAATGAGGTGATGATTGAACACTCAAACCTCAAATCTGGGGATTTAATTCGTTGTGGTCGTGTGGTGTTTAAGTTTATGAATGTTTCACTCATACCCTCCTATAAACCCGATGGCGATAATTCTCAAACCTCTGTGATTCAAGAATTTGCCACGGATGCTGGCTATACGATTATTCAAGATTTATTAGAACCTTCCCAAGCGGGAAATTCTGTTTTAAATATTCGCCAACAAGATGCTCATTTACGAGTTGTTGATAAGTTAAAAATTTTATTAGAAGTCAGCAAAGAGTTATCTTCTCCCCATGAACTTAATAAACTCCTGGATAAAATTTTAGATCTGTTATTTCAAATCATGAATCTGGATCGGGCGGCAATTTTGCTGATTAATCCTAAAACTAATAATTTAGAAAATAAAGCGGTGAAATTTCGGGAAGAACCCCTCGCCGATGAACATTTTTATAGTAAAAAAATTACGAATACTGTTCGAGAAACGGGGAATGCTGTATTAATAGCTGATGCTCAAGCCGATGAACGGTTTGAAGGTTCCGAGTCGATTTTGTGTCAAGCTATTCATGCCTCAATGTGTACACCGTTGAAGTTACGAGATAGTGTAATCGGGGTTTTGTATGTGGATAATTTATCTTTATCTAATCTTTATTCTCCCGAAGATGTGGAATTTTTAACCGCTTTAGCCAATCAAGCCGCGATCGCCATTGATAATGCTGAACTGTATAAAAGAATGCAGGAAGAAGCAGTAATTAGAAATAAATTAGAACGATTTTTTCCTCCGGCGGTGAGTCGAAAACTCCGAGAAGAAGGAAAATTAGGCATTGTAGAAAGTGAAGTTACCGCCCTATTTTCTGATATTACTCGGTTTACAGAAATGTCTTCTCGAATGCAGCCTCGTCAAGTTATTTCTATGTTAAATGAATATTTTAAACACATGGTAGAGGAAATTGTTTTTCCCTTTGAAGGAACCTTAGAAAAATACATTGGGGATGCCTTAGTTGCGGTTTGGGGAGCACCCTATTCCCGTCATGATGATGTTGATCGAGCCGTGCGAGCCGCGATTGAAATGCAATGGACAGTTCATCGGATGAATGAGCAATGGAAACAGCGTTATGGAGAACCAATTTATATTCATATTGGACTGAATACCGGACAGGTAGCAGCCGGAAATATTGGCTCTTCTAAACTGATTCAATATACCCATATTGGAGATACGATGAACGTGGCCAGTCGGATTTGTTCTGCCGCTCAAAAAAATGAAATTTTAATTTCTCAATCCACCTTTGATCAATTAAAAGATCACAGTCTTCCCTTAGAAAAAATTCCCCCTGTTATTGTTAAAGGCAAAGTTGAACCCCTACAACTTTATCGAATACATTGGCAAGAAGTTCAATCAACTGCTCTATCTTTTTAATCTAATTGTGATGGCTAATAACTTTTTTCTATTCCCCATTCCCTATTCCCTATTCCCTTGATTAATGCCACTCTCAATTTACTTAAAAAAAGTTAAGGGTTGACGGTTAACTGTTAACCGTCAACAGCCTCTCCCCTTGTTCCTTAAGTCGTCTCTGAAGCTGGAGTTTCAGTTTTAAACACAATTCGGAGTAACGGAGGCGCTAAGAATGTGGTCAGGATAACCATAAGAATAATCGCCACATCCAAAGCCGGAGATAATGCACCACTGGCAGAACCAACGGCGGCAAATACTAATCCGACTTCCCCTCGCGGAATCATCCCCACACCAATACCCAGGCGGTTAGGTTTATCCAAACCGAACACCCCCCAACCGGCGGCGATTTTGCCCACAATAGCAACTACAATCAAAAACAGAGCAATAATTAATCCCTCCCGATTTTCAGGAACTGCTGGGTTGAGAACACTTAAATTTGTTTTTGCCCCAACTGCTACAAAAAATACCGGGACAATCACATCAGCAATGGGTTTAATTAATTCCTCTAACTCCCTTCCTGGTTCGGTTTCATCTAACACTAACCCTGCCGCAAAAGCCCCTAAAATTGCTTCTAAGTGAATTGCGCCACCGATATAGGATAAAAGCAGTGCTAAAATTAACGCCGGAACCACAACCCGACCCCGGGTTTTAAATTGTGAAGCCAGGGCAACAAAAGTCCCGTTGAAAAACTTGCCTAAAACAATCGCACCGATAATAAAAACACTGGCACTAATAATCAAATAAATGATATTAGTAATATCAATTTCACCTGTTTTTGCTAGACTGGCAACAACAGCTAAAATCAGAATTCCTAACACATCATCAATTACCGCCGCACCCAAAATAATTTGACCTTCTTGGGTAGACAAACAACCAATTTCCGATAGAACCCTAGAGGTAATTCCGATGCTGGTAGCCGTCAACGCAGCACCCGCAAAAACAGCCGGAATTATAGGAACATGGAAAATGGCAATCAGTCCTACTGTTCCAGCAACAAAGGGAACGACAACCCCCAAACAAGCCACAATAAAGGCTTGAATTCCGACAGCCAGCAGTTGTTCAATATTGGATTCTAAGCCAATTTCAAACAACAAAATAATTACACCCAGTTCCGATAAAATCTCTAAAACTTCACTTTGAACTTTAAAGGTTGCTTCTGCCGCATCGGGACTTAACCCTGCGGTTGTTTCCAAAATACTGATAATCAGAGAGCGAGAACTATCGATGCCCCCTTCTGGAAAAACCACTAAATGCAGGGCAGAAACCCCAATAACTACTCCTCCCAGTAATTCTCCGAGAACTGGAGGAAAGCCTAACCAGTTGGAAAATTCTCCGCCCGCTTTACTGGCGACAAAAATCGCCACTAAACTGAGCATAACCCCCAGTAGTACCATCGTTGATTCTGCTTCAACAGGAGGACAAGCTTCTGTTGCGACTCCCAGAATCGGTAACAACCTCGATCCCAAACTTGAGAACATAGAGTCTAGTGAGAAAACCCCTGCAACTAGATCCACAGTTAACCCCACATAACTCATCCAGATTACTGTAACCAAAATAGACCCTGGGGGAAAGGGGGGAAGATGGGAGCAGGGGGGGAAGAGGAGCAGGGGGAGCAGGGGGAGCATGGGGAGCATGGGGGGAAGAATAGTGCTACGTTAACCGTCAACTAAATACTCGATGTTTGAGGCTGGGCATTTGGCGACGGACTTGTTCAAGGCGGACTGGATCAATTTCTGCGATCGCCACGCCGGGTTTATCTCCCGCATCAGCGAGAACCGCCCCCCAAGGGTCAAGAATCATGGCATGACCATGAGTATTTCGACGACCATAATGACGCCCGGTTTGAGCAGGTGCAATTACATAACAGGTATTTTCAATCGCTCTGGCTTTGAGGAGAACTTCCCAGTGATCCTTTCCCGTGTAGGCTGTAAATGCCGCCGGGACAAATAAAACTTCTGCTCCTAAGAGTGATAAGTGGCGATAGAGTTCGGGAAATCGAACGTCATAACACACCGATAGTCCGAGATTTCCCAACACTGGGGAACGATAGACCGGAGGTAAAATACTCCCGGCCATTACGGTATTAGATTCCCGATAAGTATTGCCATCGGGTAAATTGACATCAAAGAGATGAACTTTCTGATAACGCGCTAGTTCTTGACCTGTCGCATCAATCAGCACCGCCGTATTGTAGACTTTGCCATCTGTTGCGGGAACTGGAAACCCTCCGGCTAGAAGCGTAATTTGAAACCGTTGGGCAATCGTTTTGAGAAATTTTTCAGTTTTTTGAGCAATAGTTTCAGCTTGCGCCAGTTTCTCGGCTTCTTCACCCATAAAGGGAAAATTCTCAGGCAAGCTGACTAACTCTGCTCCCTGATGAACTGCTAAATCAATCAGTTCTTCTGCCTCTGCTAGATTTTTGTCTAACCAAGGCGTACTGGTCATTTGAATAGCCGCAGCAAGATAGGATTTCATTGAACAATATGTATCGACAATTTTAAACAGCAGGAAAAGAAGAGGAGCAGGGGAGGCAGGGGAGGCAGGGGGAGAAGAGGAGCAGGGGGAGAAGAGGAGCAGGGGGAGAAGAGGAG
>CAITND010000083.1 GCA_903893625.1 uncultured Oscillatoriales cyanobacterium | reverse complement strand
GTAAAATCCGATCGCCATCTCTAGATTATCAGCCCTCTCTCCCCTGATTCTGTCACTGTAGGCAACTGCCAGATTATTTTGCGTCCCTGCCCATTTTTCGGGAAAAGCTTCACGGGTGGGGACTTCGAGTGCAGCAGTGTAAAAGGCGATCGCCATCTCTAGATTATCAGCCCTCTCTCCCCTGATTCTGTTACGGTAGGCAACTGCCAGATTATTTTGCGTCCCTGCCCATTTTTCGGGAAAAGCTTCACGGGTGCGGACTTGGAGTGCAGCCGTGTAAAATCCGATCGCCCGTTCCAAGTTACTCGCGCGATCACCTTGAGGATATTCTTGATAAAGATTCCCCAGTCGCCCCCAAGCAGACGCCTTTCGTAAGCTATCTCCCAAACTCTGAGCAATTTCTAAAGACTGCTGATATAGATCAAATACCCGTTCCCACAATCCTAAATCACGGTAAAAATCACCTAACTGCAACAAAGTGTCAGATTGCGCTGTGCGTAAATTCAATTTTTCTTGTAAGGCAAGTGACTTGTGAAAAAAATCAATGGCCTGATCGATCTCCTGTGAATAATCCTGTTTTTGGCGCGTCCTTACCCGACTTACATAAGCATTAGCAACTCGATTGTATAGGTTTGCTAATGCGGGGGTTGCCGTAGCTTGTTTTTCCAGATTTTCCATCTGTTCTAACAGTTCATCTAGGGGTAAACTCAGTCTTCTCTCTGGCTCAATCAAGAGAGAACTTTCCCCAGTCCTGTTAACAACACCCGTTTCTTGCACCGCAGGTGCTACAAATCGAAATACGCCACTCCGCCAACTCCAAAAATCGGGCGCTGACCGACTCAAGCGACTTAGAATTTTTGGTGTCACCCAAAGTACAATTGGATAGAGAAACTCCCGCAACCCCTCCCTTGTCCATTGCAAATAACCAAAAAATCGGCTAAATTCACTCTCCAGCAAAGCTTCCGTTCCTGTCACCGTGATCGCGGCTAATGCTTGGGGTGTTTTTAACTCTGGATATTTCTTGACCAGTTGCTCCAACTCATATCTCAGGCTAGGTTCCTGTTGATTCAAAACCACGCGATAACAGGGGATATGGGGAGCCAGTTCTGCCTCGTAACGATTAATAATCTGGGTTTGAAAATCTCCAGGTTGACAGGAAGCAATCAACAATGACAATACACCTTGACTTGCTTCAATTAAAGAGACAAGGCCATCGTAACTATCCTCATTGATGGATTGATCATCCACGATCTCACTGTTGACCATTTACCCTGTAACTCCGATTAATCCACGTCGCTGTAATATTTCTTGAACTACGGGATGAACTCCAAACCACAAATCAGCATTGCGATATTCTAGGATATAGAGGTTGTGCAATAAATCAAGGAAATCCTGATCCATCCCATCGTTGGGTAAATAATTTTGGTATACATCCACTAGAATTTGATAGCGGTTTTGTCCAAGCGGTTCTGTTAAATTAATCCGATAGTCTGTAATAGCATTTTTCAAAATATCAGACGTAATTATCAAATCTTGCTTCTCAGGTGTGCGACGTAACTGCTTCAAACATAACCCACAGCACTGACTACCCAAACGAATAAATTCCCGCAAAGCCCCACCACTTTTGACAATCATCATCTGAGTTGCTTCCGGTTCAATCAACTCTTGGGGGATTCGCTTGTAAAGAATTTGCTCAAATACTTTTACAGCTTCATCGGCAGGAGACGCATTGGGAACTCGATCTTCTCCACGCGGAAACAACTTTGTCGCCCACATGGATTGAATCTTATTATTAGTGGCATTCAGAATTATTCCTCGCAACGACATATCTCTTGTCGCGGCCATTGGAATTGTATAAATAATCCGAAATTGAGGCTGAAATAACGCACTGATATGATTTCGATAAACCCGATCGACAATTTCTAGATCGAGTTTATCAAGATCGTCAATCACGACCAGAATTTCTTGTCCACACGCCGCTTGAATCGCACTAGCGATATCGTTAATACGATCCACTAAGTCGGCAATCTGTCTCCCAAACTCAGTCGTAATTTCCTCACGAATCACAGAGTTAGCCTTCAAAGTGGCTTTCAATTTGCTAAAAAATTTCACAAACAAAGCATTTACCCCTGCTTCGGCACTGGTTTCTAGCTCCATGCCTGAATCCGAATAAATACCCTCAGTGCGAGTATGCTTACTGAACCACTGATAAAAAGCTTTTTTGGTTTTAGAACCGATTTTGATCTGGCGTTCTTCTGCTGCTTCCATCAGCTTTACTGCCATAGCAAACAAAATATTAACATGATTAACATCTGACATTTCAATTAGGTCAGAGATCGAAAAGAATACGACAAAATAGCGATCATGAATGTGCTGGCAAAATTGACCGAGCAAAGTCGATTTACCTGAGCCACGGTGTCCGGTAAAAATTATTTTGTTATTATCCGGGGAACAATCTTCAACCAAATGCTCCAATTCTTCTAAAAGCTCCGTGCCATATTCCACATGAAATTTATTCAGATCCTCTGGGGTTGTCAAAGGAAGTAACTGAAGATTCTGGAATGCTGTTTTGAATGATTTTAGGCGGTTGTTGGTCATAGGGCATATATATGGTATGGGCGATAACTCTTAGTTTATTACAATGTCCTGTAATCTCACCCCTCTACTGATAATTCTTCGCTTTTCCTTTCCTCCCTCTGCCAACTGTGCCGATTCTGCCTCGCAAACTTGCAGAAACTCCAAATCCAGCAATTCCGAGTTTGCCTGTAAAATCTTTGGTTCTTCACCGTTGGGGCAACTGAGGAGTTGTTGAATCAGATTGAGATAATCTTGGATACGATTTTCATCCATTGGTTGTCACCTTCAATATCCTTATATATGCTCAGTTTTACTATAAATAAAAACAGCTTTATTCTTCAGGTATAAACACCCGTTCAGAAATAGCAATTAGAGACAAATCTGCAAAATCTCCCGGCAAATCTGCATACCGTTCATTCAGTTCAGCAATGCGCGAAAAATCTTCAGGAAGCAATTGGATACATTCATAAAGTTCGATAGCAAGATCGCGAAGAAACTCATTTTGTGTACGCCAATCTTGACCAAGTAGCCACATAACCTCAGTGGCACAACTAACAGTAGTTACTAGATTGCTTGTACATCTTTCAAAGAAGACTCGCACCTGTTGATGATAGCGATCTTTGACACTGTAGTAAGCTACTAGAATCCCACTATCTACAATAATTATAGGATGATAAGTCATTGTGGATCGTATTGAGGATATTTTTTCTGCAAATAATTAGCGATCGCTTTTTTCCGATTTACCCGTTCTGATAAATCAGGTGGCGCATCTTCTAGCAAATGTTCAGGATGTCCTCCACGTCTTTCGACAATAGTTTGGCGCGGTTGTAAACTCAACCAACGTTCTTTAACTAAGCGTTTAATCAATTCATCACTGGTAGTTTTTTCCGTTCCCAAAATTTCCACTAAATACGCTTCCGTTTCCTTATCCAATTCTATACTCAGCATGACAACCTCCGAGCAATGTGTATTTACAGATTTTTTTAATCTATTTCCGTTGTTTTCATTATAAAATAGCTTGTAGAAGTTAACCCTTCCTCGAAGTTATCTTCTTCAATAATGACTTGGTAATCTACCAAACGAGCATGAAACAGAATGGTGTCAAGCCAGCGTTGCTTATCCCAGCCTGTAGCTATAGCGCTACGCAAAGCGGGAACAGGGAACAGTAAGCAGTGAATGAGTTTCAGGATTTAGAAGTGTTCTAACTGTAATGCGTAGCGCTATAGTAGCGTTTTTAAGTTGAAACAGCCTGGTTTTAAATGATAAACTTTGATAAATCCTTCTGAGGGAGTCGGAGGACAATTTGCGATCGCATTCCCCATCTGTTCAATCACAGATTCAGGAACCTGACGAGGGCGATTTTGATTCCACTGTTTGCAAGTTTCTATCGGGGTTTCTAATACCCAAGCCACCCAAACACGAGGAATTTTAGGAGAAATTAAGGCAATTTTTTCTAATATTTCTAGTCGCCAATGTCGATAAGCATTGGTCGCATCATAAATAATCGGTTGAGAAGATGCGATCGCCCTTTCCATTTCTCGCAACACTTCTTCTTCAATTTCTAACCAATTCCCCTGAATAATTTCCTCCCCATAAAGTTGTTCTCGAATCCGATCCGTAGAAATAATTAAACCCTGTGTCAGATCAGCCAGTTGTTGAGCAACTGTTGACTTTCCCGAACCGGGAACACCAATCATAAAATGACAAATCATATCCTATTCCCAGAAACCGGGTTTATCATTCAGAAACTCGGTTTCTGTGTCAGTCCTATTTTAAAAGTTAACTGAATTAGAGACTACAAGTTCCTCTAGCCCACTGTCCATCGAGTGAAACAGAAACTTTTGTACCGGGTTGGGCGGCTCCTTTTGATAAGTCTATAACCACGATATCTGCTCCTCCCATATCACCCGCCCGATAAATTAAT
Source organism: uncultured Oscillatoriales cyanobacterium (assembly GCA_903893625.1). Classification (GTDB taxonomy): domain Bacteria; phylum Cyanobacteriota; class Cyanobacteriia; order Cyanobacteriales; family Microcoleaceae; genus Planktothrix. Next base: position 17,209 of record CAITND010000083.1, on the reverse strand, counting down.
TCTCCCCGCTCGTTGGGTCGATCATATCTTAATTCATTGGTTCGAGGTGGGCCACTTTGAGGGGTTAAAGTAATTGCTGTAAATCTGCCATCAAGATACCGGACAGAAAACTGCATTCTGTTTTGAGGAAATTGGCCTGTACAGTTAAAATTGGTTGCTGCTTGTGCTTTGGGTGTGGCGAAAAAAGTTAATCCCGCTACCGAAGAAAGTAAGGTAGATAGGGAAACACTTAAGATTTTATTCAGTGGAATCATCGGGTTTAGTTAAATAGGATCAACAGACAAACTATATCATATTTAACTTTAATCTTCTTGTGTCACTAACCCACTTAATCTTAAACCCAAATTCTTTTAGATTGGGGAGTCTTTCTTCGGCTAATCGAGTGATCAAACTTAGGGAGTAAAAAACTCAGTAGAGACGTTGAATCCAACGCCTCTACTAATCATTTAAAATCCCATGACTTTTGCCACCGCTTCCATTTCTGGTTCAATTCCCGCTTTAAATTTATTGTTGCTATGGGTAATCGCAGTATCAGGATCTTTTAACCCATTTCCTGTTAACACACAAACAATTTTAATCCCCTCTGGAACCTGATCTTTGACTTTCAATAATCCCGCAACGGACGCCGCACTGGCAGGTTCACAGAAAATCCCTTCCCCAGAGGCTAATAATCGATAGGCGTTGAGAATTTCTGCATCGGTAACGGCGTTAAAACTGCCCTTACTGGCATCTTTAGCAGCCACCGCAATGTCCCAACTCGCCGGATTTCCAATCCGAATCGCCGTTGCTAAGGTTTCGGGGTTTTCTACGGGATGGCCAGAAACTAATGGTGCAGCCCCGGCGGCTTGAAATCCCATCATTTGGGGTAAACGAGAAGACTTACCAACAGCATGATATTGACAAAATCCCATCCAATAGGCGCTAATATTCCCGGCATTTCCCACCGGAATACATAACCAATCGGGGGCATCTCCCAAGGCATCCACCACTTCAAAAGCTGCGGTTTTTTGGCCTTCTAAACGATAGGGATTGACCGAATTAACTAAAGTAATCGGATAATTTTCGGCCATCTCCCGGACAATATTGAGCGCTCGATCAAAATTGCCGTGAATTGCTAAGACTTCCGCCCCATATAATAAGGCTTGGGCTAATTTCCCTAACGCCACATAACCATCGGGAATCAACACAAAGGCTTTGATTCCGGCCCGACGGGCATAGGCCGCCGCCGATGCTGAGGTATTTCCGGTACTGGCACAGATGACGGCTTTGCTGCCTTCCTCCTTGGCTTTAGAAATCGCCATCGTCATGCCTCGGTCTTTAAAGCTACCTGTGGGGTTCAGTCCGTCATATTTCACATAGACCTGCACCTGTTTGCCAATTATTTCGGCAATCGTTGGGACAGGAATCAAAGGCGTATTGCCTTCTTGCAGGGTGACAACGGGTGTCGATTCAGAAACAGGTAAATAGTTGCGATAGGCTTCAATCAGACCGGGCCAGCACTTTAATGAGGACTGGGTTGTAGGCAAAGTCAACGTCATCTTGGTAGGAGTTAATAAATGAAAAATAATCCGGTTAAGGATTGACAAATAGACAAATTCATGATATTTGAGAACTCCCGGAACGGTTGAAATCCATTAACTTTATCAGTTGACAGGATCAGCCGTTGGGTGTATTCCTTATATTGAGTATAACTAAACAACGTAAAAACTCAACTTTTATCGGTTGAGTGCGTAGTCACACCTAACAGTGTTGCCGTTTAGGAAAGCTAAATTTGGACAAGACTTAAGTAGAAAAAACTTTCTTGTGTACGGTAGGACATACCGGAAGTTACGCTTTAGGAGAATCGACCTCTACTTGGGTTGGAGAAATCTTGTCTGAGCAAGTTGACTCGTTGATTAAAGAATCTCAGTGTTTTCAGACCTGAGAATGTCAATTAGTTTACCTTCTCGTTTACTTTTAATGTTTTTTTCAATGGGAGTAAACGTTCAGGGTAGGATATAGTTAAGATTTGTTGAGCTAAAATTTTTTAGATGTCAAATCAACTGCTGATGTCCAATCGTTCCTCGACTGCATCTCGTCCTCAAACCTTAGATGCCCCTTCCAGCCGGACTTCCGGTTCTGTTATGTCTAAGCCTCTAACGATTGATGCGATGAAAAATCTGTACAGCGCTGATCAACAAGTGAAATTTCTGCATTTGCACGCTGAAGTTGAAACCTTGCTCCTGGAATTGCAAACCATCAAGCAACAGCGCCAAGAAACAACACCACCCGCACAGACTTGTTGAGTTCCTCAGTTCGTTCAACTCCCTATCCCCATCATCACTAGCTGGGTTTAGCAAAAACTGCTAAACACCCCGGTTTTCGGTGAACTCCGTTTAGAAAAAGTTACCATCGGAGTCGGGCTGGAACGGATAAATGGAAACAGCCTGTTTTTTAGATACAGGTCATGTTTTTCATGGAAATTTGGGTGATTTACCAGGCTACCCATCGAAAATTGGGAACAGAAAACCCCATCATTCTAGTACGACCCTAGCCCTTAGTGCTAAGGAATTTAAAAGTTTAAAAGATTCTATGACATTATCATCTGTTCAAGCTCAAACTTTAGCATCTTCTGCTAATTCCTCATCAAACTTACGTTTAAAAGACATTATCAAGAGTCTACCTCGTGAAGTCTTTCTCAAAGATCAGAAAAAAGCTTGGCTAACTGTTTTTATTAATGTTGTTCTTGTTATTGCTGGCTATTTTGCCATTGCTTACTCCCCCTGGTTTTTACTTCCCTTGGCTTGGATTTTTACCGGAACAGCCTTAACGGGGTTTTTCGTCATTGGTCATGACTGCGGACATCGTTCTTTTGCTGACCGTCGTTGGGTGAATAATTTAGTGGGTCATCTAGTATTTCTTCCCTTAATTTATCCCTTCCACAGTTGGCGTTTAGGACATAATCATCATCATAAACATACCAATAAACTGACGGAAGATAATGCTTGGGAACCCTGGACAATAGAAAACTATGAAGCCTCCCCTCAAATCGTAAAAGTAGCTTATAAATTAACACGAGGACGGCTCTGGTGGTTAGCCTCAATTTTGCATTGGGCAATTGTTCACTTTGATTGGCGCAAATTTGAAGGGAAAGGACGGGAACAGGTCAAATTTTCCGCTTTATTTGTGATCGGATGTGCTGCGATCGCATTCCCCACATTAATTTATACAATCGGAATTTGGGGCTTTGTTAAATTCTGGTTAATGCCTTGGTTAGTTTACCATTTTTGGATGAGTACCTTCACCCTCGTTCATCACACAACCCCGGATATTCAGTTTCAAGAACCCCAAGATTGGAATGAAGCTTTAGCTCAATTATCGGGAACTGTTCACTGTAATTATCCAGCTTGGGTGGAATTTTTATGTCACGATATTAATGTTCACATTCCTCACCATATTTCCACAGCTATTCCCTACTACAATTTACGAACAGCCTATCAAAGTATCCAAGACAATTGGGGCGAATATCTCTATCCTGAGTCTGATTTTTCCTGGTCTTTAATGACTCATATTGTGGATCAATGCCATCTATATGACCCGGAGAATGCTTATCTTTCCTTTAAGGAATACAACAAGCATTAATTAAAATCCAACTTTAATTTATTCCTCAAACCCTCGCTAAATTGCAGAGGGTTTTTTAGTCGTGAGGCGTTCACGCCTCTATATTGATTTAAGGTGCTATATATAGTTACAAATCATTGGGATCAATCCCTAATTCGCGTAACTTCGCGGCTAACTGTTCTGCCCGTTGAATCGCCGATTCTTCCGGTAATTTAACTAACTGACCTTCTGCATCATAAAAGCGTAACCAAGGCGCAGACTCCCGATCAACAATCCCCTCCCAAACCCCTAACCATAACCCCAAGGTTTCACACCATAACCACCCTTGATTATTAGGGGTTAATTCTTGATAACGCTGATTATTTGCTAACTGCCAACCCTGTAAAGAATTGGGATTAAACGGATCATAAACAACATACTGAGAGGTTTTAAATGTTCGTTCATAGAGGTCTTTTTTTGTAGTTAAATCAACTGTTGCCGTACTTCCTGACATTAATTCTACAATTACATCAGGATAGCGACCTTGTTCATCCCAAGTCACCCAAGCTTGACGGGGATAACTGCCATCAGTATCGAGAACCACAAAAAAATCAGGCCCTCTAAAATCACGATTAAAGACTTTTTCACGGCTAAAATAAATGAACATATTTCCGCCTGCAAAAAAATCATTTCGTTCAGCATAAATTTGATTTAAAGAACGGATTAAAACGTTTATCCCAATACGGTGTCGGTTACTTTCCAAGGGTTCTCCGTCATCAAAAATCAAATCCGTTGGGGGTTGATGTTCTTCCCAAAAAAGATCAACCTCATTTTCAGTTAATGGTTCTGGGTTGGTTCTTACCGTCATAGCCAGATTCCCAAATATTAATGAATTTGATTATAATCTAAATTTTATCTAAATTTTATTAAAATGGCTATCAATTAACTGGAAGATCGCTAAAAAAGATAAATAAAACTGTCATAAAAATAGAAAAGGTTTGACGGATGACCTCATCCGCTCTAACTCAGCTTGATTGTCTTTAAGAAGATCGTGTCCCCATAATTTATTCGTGTTGTTGGCGCAATCTTCTGCTAGAGTTTCTCCGATCTCCTCAAGAGACTTTTTAAATTTAATGGCTTTACTAAGCTTTTCTGGCTCATCTCTTACTCCCAGAATAAATACTCTTTCTCTTAAATCATCTGGAATACTATCCTGTACAAAAATGAATCGATTTTCTTTCAGATCAAAATCAATAAGTAAAACAATCATACTCCTTGTAAATTGTCGCATTTCATCGACATAAACTTCTGTAAATTTCTTAACAACTTTTAGCCAACCACCAGCAGGTCTATCAACTTGAATAGCACGTTCATTAACGTTTAAATTATCAATAAATCCGTTAGCAATCCTTTCATTAGCACGGTCTTCCGGCAACACAATAAGATGCGGTTGATACGTTTTTATACTCATAGCTCTATATCTCCACGAATTAAGGTATCTACAAGAAGATCGCCTCTAATAGATGTATCACTGAGCAATCTGACCAAAGTTGGCTCCAAGTGACTTTTGCGATCTAGTACAAAGGTATTTTCCTCTGAAAATTTTCGGATTGCTTCTTCATTATGCGAAGTCACTAAAATTTGTCCATTATTCTTAAATGAGCGTCGTAATGACATGACAAAATGTCCAACTTCTGATAAAGAAAGATAGTTATCAGGCTCGTCCCAGAAGCAAAAAAGGGGGCCATAAAATTTATTGGCAGCTAAAACAAAAGCACAAATGAAAAAGCATTTTTCGCCATCAGATAAGTCTTGAAAATCAATGCTCAGATTCGCATTATTGGCTTCAAATCGAACAATCATGCTTTTAGAATCTTTGCCAATCTGTTCATTCAAAAAATCCTGAATGTCAGGAATAACTTCTCGGAGATATTTGTCAACTTGTGTGTAAGCTGCTGGATAGCGACTCAGTAATCCAGAGAACCACTCCCCTAAGTTTGAACCGTCTCGCTTGGGCTGTAAAGTTTCGCCGTTAGAATCTCCCGTCATTAGACTGGGAATGGGAGCTAAAATAATCATTCTAGCCAGCCACGTCTTGAAAATTCTAAGCGGATCTGTTTCTGATTGCTCTTGAATAATAGGAAGGGCAACTAAATGCCAATCTACTAGAAATTGAGCCTCAGAATTTCGCCCACTGGTGTGAAGGGTTACTTGAGCCTCAGTTCGAGAATAAATTGGCTCTCCTGTAACTAATAGTTGTTCTTCAAAAACTCGAAGTTCTCTAAAATTTTCCGGTAACTCAAAAGCTAAAATATATTTATATAATTTTTCGTGAAGTAATACTTCTATTTCCAAGCGAATTGGCACATCAGAGCGACCCCGATCAAAATCCTTGGGTTTAACTAGATCACGAACTCTATTCGTCCCTCGACCAATAGATTGAAAGATTTGTAATACATCAGAAATTGTTGATTTACCAACTCCATTTTTACCAATTAATAAAGCCGATGACATATCCTTTAAGCTCAGTTCAAAATTTTCTAAGCATCTAAAGTTATGGATATATAGCCTTTGGATCATTTTAAAATCACTCCACCGGATCTACGAAAGTTTTGATGCTATGGACGTGATCGCCCTTTCTCCATCAATCCTACATCGATTAACGGGTTGCGCCCAGATATAGTTACAATGGGGTCAGTATATTGTTGATTATTTTTACCCTTTATTAATAAGCTGAACGATGCAACCAACCGATCCGAGTAAATTTACAGATAAAGCCTGGGAAGCCGTTGTCAAGTCCCAGGATGTAGCGCGTCGTTTTCAAAATCAGAATTTAGAAGTCGAACACCTGATCACCGCCCTACTTGAACAAAATGGACTCGCCACCAGTCTCCTGAGTCGGGCGGGAGTGGATACGGATATTTTAGGCCAACAGTTAGATGCCTTTACCAAACGTCAACCGAAAGTTGGACGCATTGAACATTTATATTTAGGACAAAGCCTCGATATCCTATTAGATAAGGCAGAAGAAGCCCGTCAAGCCCTACAAGATGGATTTATCTCCGTAGAACATTTAATCCTCGCCTTCTCAGAAGATGATCGCATTGGCCGTAAACTCTTAGCCGGAGAACAACCGACCGCCCAACGTCCCGGACGTCCGGGTTATGATCGTCCTGGACGTCCTCCTTCTATTCGTCCGAAATTGGAAGAAGCCATTAAAGCGATTCGGGGAAATGCTAAAGTTGAAACCCAAAGCCCGGAAACCAGTTATGAAGCCTTAAAAAAATATGGTAAAGACTTAACAGAACTCGCTAAAGCCGGAAAACTTGATCCGGTGATTGGACGGGATGAAGAAGTGCGTCGGGTGGTGAGTTGTCTATCTCGAAGAACCAAAAATAATCCGGTTTTAATTGGCGAACCAGGAGTAGGAAAAACTGCAATTGCTGAAGGTTTAGCTCAAAGAATTGTGAACGGAGATGTACCAGAATCCTTAAAAAATCGGCAGTTAATTTCCCTAGATATGGGTAGTTTAATTGCTGGGGCAAAATATCGGGGAGAATTTGAAGAAAGATTGCGATCGGTATTAAGAGAAGTCACCCATTCCGAAGGGCAAATTGTTTTATTTATTGATGAATTACATACCGTTGTCGGAGCAGGTTCCGGGGGTGGTTCGTCAGGAATGGATGCGAGTAATTTATTAAAACCAATGTTAGCACGGGGAGAATTGCGTTGTATTGGTGCTTCAACTGTTGACGAATATCGTAAACATATTGAGAAAGATCCAGCCTTAGAAAGACGGTTTCAACAAGTTTATGTTGATCAACCTTCTCCTGAAGATACGATATCAATTTTAAGGGGATTAAAAGACCGTTATGAACGCCATCATGGGGTAAAAATTACTGATAGTGCGTTGGTAGCGGCGGCAATGTTATCTAGTCGGTATATTAGCGATCGCTTTTTACCCGATAAAGCCATTGATGTTGTTGATGAAGCGGCAGCCCAATTAAAAATGGAAATAACTTCAAAACCCGTTGAATTAGAACAAATTGATCGGCGGGTAATGCAGTTAGAAATGGAAAAATTATCTATAGAAGGAGAAAGTTTAGGGAATGGCGATAGTAGCCGTAGAATTGATGGCGGGGTAGCCCTTCGTTTAGAACGAATTAAGGAAGAAATTGAGACCTTAAAAACTAAACAGGAAAAACTCGCCTCCCAATGGCAAGGGGAAAAACAACTATTAGATAGTATTAATAAACTTAAGGAAGAAGAAGAACAATTAAGAGTCCAAATTGAACAGGCAGAACGAGCTTATGATCTCAACAAAGCCGCTCAATTAAAGTATGGTCAATTGGAAGTTTTACATCAAGAACGGGAAGCCAAAGAAGCGGAATTAGTTAAGTTACAATCTCAAGGTTCTTCGATGTTGCGGGAGGAGGTCACAGAAGCCGATATCGCCGCGATTATTGCCAAATGGACTGGTATACCTGTTAACCGTTTATTGGAGTCAGAACGGCAAAAATTACTGCGCTTAGAGAGTCATTTACATCAACGGGTAATCGGACAACAGGAGGCGGTGGCGGCCGTTTCTGCTGCTATTAGAAGGGCGCGGGCAGGGATGAAAGATCCCGGTCGTCCCATTGGATCTTTCCTGTTTATGGGGCCAACGGGGGTGGGTAAAACCGAGTTAGCCAAGGCGTTAGCAGAATTTTTATTTGATAGTGAGGAGTCTATTATTCGGATTGATATGTCTGAATATATGGAAAAACACGCGGTTTCCCGGTTAGTGGGAGCGCCTCCGGGCTATGTGGGTTATGACGAAGGCGGTCAACTATCGGAAGCGGTGCGACGTCATCCCTATTCGGTGATTTTATTTGATGAAGTCGAAAAAGCCCATCCTGATGTGTTTAATATTTTATTACAAGTATTAGATGATGGCCGAATTACCGACTCGCAAGGAAGGACGGTTGATTTTAGAAATACGGTAATTGTAATGACCAGTAATATTGGGGGTGAACATATTTTAGATGTGGCGGGGGATGAGTCTCGTTATGAGGAAATGGTGAAGCGGGTGATGGGGGCTTTGCGATCGCATTTTCGCCCCGAATTTTTAAACCGTGTGGATGATATTATTCTATTCCATCAGTTAAGTAAAGGGGAATTACGGTATATTGTTGCGATTCAAGTTAAACGAATTCAACGGTTATTATCGGATCAGAAAATATCCATTGAATTATCCCCGGCAACGTTAGACTATTTAGCGGATATTGGTTATGATCCTGTCTATGGGGCTAGACCTTTAAAACGAGCAATTCAACGGGAGGTAGAGAACAATATTGCTAATTTATTATTAGAACAAAAATTCATAACAGGAGATACGATTTATGTTGATCATGTAGATGACAAATTAGTGTTTAATCATCAACCTTTAACCCCTAAAAAGCAAGAAGAACCGTTAGTAATGAATGTTCAACCGTTGCGAAAAAAAACAAAAACTGATCCGTTAGAAATGGATGTTCAACCCGTGATATTAAACACTTCTAAAACACCAGAGGGGGATGATATTATTACCGTTGAACCTGTCAAAGATGAATAACTGTAGGATGGGCTACGCCCATCTGCTCTCCTTTAATTCTGCTCAAACAATAGCAACATTTCCTTTTAAACATTCGATAGATAGAATTGTGATGGGCTACGCCCATCCTACTAATCACTTTTCAGGTTTGTAAATCCTATGGTTGATCTCACTGTGGCTATTCCCACCTATAATGGGGCGACCCGTTTACCTGCTGTTTTAGAGAAATTGCGATCGCAAACGGGAACAGAACAAATCAACTGGGAAATTCTAATTGTTGATAATAATAGTACGGATAATACCGCAGAATTAGTTAAAAATTATCAACAATATTTGTTAGAGACTGTTCCTTTAAAATACGTTTTAGAAACAAAACAGGGGGTTGCTTTTGCTCGAAAACGGGCTGTAAAAGAATCTCAAGCCCCATTAATTGCCTTTTTAGATGATGATAATTTACCTGGCTTAGATTGGGTGGAAAAAGCATATCAATTTGCTCAAGATTATCCGAAGGCGGGAGCTTATGCCAGTCAAGTTGAGGGAAATTATGAAGTTGAAGCACCGAAAAACTTTGAACGAATTGCAGGCTTTTTTGGCATTACTAAACGAGGAGATCGACCTTATTGTTATGAACCCAAACACAAGTTATTACCTCCTGCTTTAGCGTTAGTGGTTCGTAAACAAGCTTGGTGTGAAAGTGTTCCCGAAGAAACATTTTTAACAGGCCCTTTAGGAGATAATCGGTTAGCCAGTGAAGATATAGAAGCGATGCTTTATATTCAAAAAAAGGGGTGGGAAATTTGGTATAGTCCCACTTTGAAAACCTATCACCAAATTCCTGACTATCGTTTAGAACGGAATTATTTAATCAATGTAGCTCGAAATACGGGGTTAGCGCGGCATCATATTCGGATGTTACGGTTTAAGCCTTGGCAACGGCCGTTATTATTTCCTCTAGGGTTAGCCAATGATATTAGAAAAGCGATCGCTTACTATCTGAAACATCGAAAAGAATTAAAAACCGATGTGGTGGCAGCCTGTGAAATGGAATTTTTAAATAGTAGTGTGATCAGTCCTTTTTATTTGTGGAAAACATCTTATCTAAAAAAATTATGATCGATTTTACTGTTGTTATTCCTGCCTATAATGGTGCTAGTCGTGTTCCCGATGTTTTAGAAAAATTGCGATCGCAAACCGGAACAGAAAATATCACTTGGGAGATTATTATTGTTGATAATAATAGTAGCGATGAAACCGCTACTATTGTTCAGGACATGATAAATTCTTGGCAAGAATTTTTTCCTCTGCGGTATGTGTTTGAATTGCAACAGGGTGCGGCTTTTGCGCGACAACGAGGACTAGAGGAAGCTCAGGGGGAGTTAATTGGGTTTCTGGATGATGATAACTGGCCGGATGAAAATTGGGTAGCCCAAGCATATCAGTTTGCACAGGTTTATCCCCAAGCGGGAGCCTATGGCGGACAAATTCATGGGGTTTATGAAGTGCCACCCCCAGAAAATTTTAAGGCAATTGAGGGATTTTTAGCCATTCGAGAACGGGGGCCAGAACCCAACCGTTATCAACCACAGGTGTTAAGCTTACCCCCAGGAGCAGCAATGGTGGTTAGAAAGCAGGTGTGGAGTGAAGTTGTACCCAAGCAACCTCAAATGAGTGGGAAGTTGCCAGGGGGAAAAATGGTGCAAGGGGATGATTGGGAACCGTTGATGTATTTATATAAAGCGGGTTGGGAAATTTGGTATAATCCATCCATGCACACTTACCATCAGATTCCGGCTTGGCGACTCAAACGGGATTATTTGTTATCTTTGATTCAGGGGTCATGTTTATCTTTTTGTCCCTTACGAATGATCGGAGCTAACTTCTATGAAAAGCCTATTATTTTGGTGCGAACTTTATTCGGAAATAGTTACAATGCAATTCGACATTATTTGAAATATCAAGGTCAGCTTAAAAGTAATTTAATTGCTGAGTGTGAAATGCAGATTTATTTAAGTCGAATTAGGAGTTTTTTTTATTGGATGAGGCTAACTTTATACCCTTAATTATCATTATCTACCGATGGTCAGTATTTCTATCATAATTCCTGTTCATAATCGAAAATCATTAACCCAGAACATCCTGGCTCAACTACATAAACAAACTTTGGGTATAGATTTAGCTCAAATAACAATTGTAGTGGTTGATGATGGTTCAACAGATGGCACTTTAGAAATGATTCGTCATGAATTTCCACAGGTACAGCTACTAATAGGGGATGGTTCTTTGTGGTGGGGAGGAGCGATCACATTAGGAATGCAGTACAGTATTAATCAACTGAATACTGATTATATTGTTTGGTTAAATGATGATTTATTGTTGACAGATAACTTTATTAAAAATTTAATTATATCCTGTGATATTTATTCAAATCAAGAAACAATTATTGGTGGATTAGTCAGAAATAAAAATTATCCTAATTGGTTGGTATATAGTGGTCATTTCAATAATTTTCCGATTCGAGATATTAATGTTTTTAATCAACAAGAAGATATTTTAGTGGACTTCATTTTTGGCAATATCGCCATTATTCCTAAAAAAGTCGTCAATGCGATTGGTTTTCCTGATGCAGCATGGTTGCCTCAAAATGGGTGTGATCACGAATATATGTTACGCGCGCGTCAAGCAGGATTTAAAATTGTTGTAACTTCTAAATTACAAGCTTTTAATGATTTTAACTTGTCAGATTTAATTCGATATATGCCCTATTGGATGCAGTGGTATTTACAGAAAGATTGGTCTAAACGTTGGCAGCTTTTAAAAGGTTTCACGAACATTAAAACCAACCATAACATCTGGGTTGTATTGAGGATGCACTCCAAATTCCGACATACAAGAAATATTGCTACCTGGCATTATATTTTAGCTTATCTAAACCGAGTTCTAAGGCTTCTGATCTTGGATTGGCTCCCTCAAGATTATGTTTATCAAAGAACTTTAAATTATTTAAAACAAGAAAATTTACCCCAACCTATCATTCAGAAAATTCTAGAACTGCGTTTTTCAGGGGGTCAATTGGATATATCCAAGTAAGGTGCTGGTGTTGAGAATCGTTTGAAGATAAACTAATAACTTTTCCGAAAAAATAGGAGGCAATAACATCATAATTGCTAATTTTAATACAATTTTAATCCAAACTTTGCTTTTTAGCAAGTTTGGATCATGATGTATAGCAGTTTTCAAGAATTTAATAGTCATTAAAGCCGTTGTTTGGGAAGGTTGAGCTTGCAAACTTTTAAACGTTAAATATTTATAGGTATTACCTAAACTAATCGATTGTAGAGGTTTGAACGCATCAGGTGCTTCATTGAAAGCTTTTTCAATCACCGTTAACATAGCAGCTTCTTGTTTCACTAGATTAGAAGAACTAGATTGACGAGATTGACGATAAAGAACTTGAGGTTTAGGAACAACAACAAAGGGATAACAGGAGGCTAATCTTAACCATAAATCCCAATCTTCTGCCGGAGGAAGCAGTACATTAAAATTTCCCACTTCGTCTAATGCTTGTTTTCGGACTAAAGCATTAGAACCATTAGAAATAAAATCAGCTAAGAGTAGAGTTTGATAAACATTCCCTGAAAAATTGGCGCGAGTACCTGAGTGTAGAAATTGATCAGATTCATCAATACAATTTGTCCAACTATAGGCTAATGCAGCATTGGGATAACGTTCTAAAGCATCCATTTGACTTTCTAACTTATCAGGTGTCCATAAATCGTCAGCATCTAAAAAAGCAATATATTCACCTGTTGCTTTTGCAATTCCTCGATTACGACTCGCAGCTTGATTGGCATTAGCATAAGAAAAAACCTTTAAACGCGGGTCAGTAATCTTGTGAACTATCTCTAATGTTGAATCCGTTGAACCATCATTAATAACAATTAATTCAAAATCAGAAAAAGTTTGATTGCATACAGATTCAATCGTTTGTCGAATTGTTTTTTCTCCATTATATACTGGAATAACCACAGAAATTGATCCCATATTGACTAACCTCTAATGTATATCAGGATCACGCCCGTACATTACCGATTTAGCCTCCAACATAGTTCTAAAATACTGCCAGCCTAAATCACTAATAGCACGGGACAATTTGCGATTTTTGATCATTCCTGAAACATTCAAATCTTCCAAGACTATTGTTTGATTCTCACGAATAATCTTAGTTGACAGTTTATGAAGGAAATCGTTTCTAATATCAGAAATTTTAGCGTGAAGTTTGGCTAGTTTCTTTCTAGTAACTTCCCTTCAAGACTGTTGCAAGGGAATAGAGGAAACTTCTGTTAAGCATTGTTTTTTTGTTCACCTTATGGCATGATATCACAATCAGACGCTAACGGACAACCTAATAAAAAGCCTAACTAGAAGTTAGGGGTTTTAAACCCATTTTTCTGATAACCCAAGGAGAATCAAGTTATGAAAAGCTCATCCATACGTCCTGTTTTTCTTGTAGGGTGTCCACGTTCAGGTACAACTCTTTTACAAAGCCTATTAGCAGCAAACCCTAAAATTGCTTCTTTCCCTGAAACAAAATTTTTTCAATTTCTCATGCCTGCAAAAACATCTCGTAGGCAAAAATTGGGTTTAATCGCTCGTGAGTTAAAACCCTGGCTCTACAAATTTTTTAGAGAAGATATGAACCTTCCTGAAGTTGTCCAACTTCTTCCTAAAATTCCTTTAAGGATATTATACACTCGTAAGTTTATCAAAATTTTAAATAATCTAGCCTGGGAACAAGGAGCAATAGTCTGGATAGAAAAAACCCCAGAACATATATATAACATAGAATATATCGAAAAAGTCTTACCCAACGCAAAAATTATTCATTTAATCAGAAATGGTTCAGATGTCGTTGCTTCATTATATGAAGTATCCCATAAATATCCTAAATGGTGGGGAGGAGGGTTAAATATTGATCAGTGTATCCAGCGTTGGGTAGAAGCTGTAGAAATTAGTCAAATTTATTTATCCAAGCAGAATCATATTTGTGTTAAATATGAAAACTTAGTCAATGACACAATCGTTGTACTTGAAAAACTTTGTGATTTTATTGATGTGGAATTTGATGATAAAATGCTACTGGATTATAGCATAGTAGCTAAACAATTAAGCCTGGAAGAGGCAGGAAGAACAGTGATTAGTCAAGAAATTCGACAAACTACATCAACCAAGTTCTATGAATTATTTAATGCTGATCAGCAACACTATATCTTAAGTCGCTTGTCTGCGGTTAACTTAGACACAATTCACGCAATCTAACAGTGTACTTTTACATCTTAAATTGGTTAGATATACGGAAATCCGAATCAACCTTTGGGCGGTCATCCATCCCTAGTAGGGCAATAGCGATCGCACACAATCATAAACAACAACCATAATCTTATAGATAACCTGACATACCTATGACTGTACTTGAACAGGGAACGATTACCATCCATACCGAGAATATCTTCCCCATTATCAAAAAATCCCTCTATACAGACCATGAAGTCTTCCTCCGGGAACTCGTTTCTAACGCCGTTGATGCCATCGCCAAACTAAACATGGTGTCCCGGTCTGGGGAATACTCCGGGGATATTGGTGAACCAGAAATCACCATCACCCTCGATAAAGATAACAAAACCCTCTCCATCACCGATAATGGCATCGGGATGACCGCCGACGAGGTAAAAAAATATATTAACCAAGTCGCCTTTTCCAGCGCCGAAGAATTCATCGAAAAATATAAAGCCAGCAGCAACGATGCCATTATTGGCCACTTTGGGTTAGGCTTCTACTCCTCCTTCATGGTCGCTCGTCAAGTCGAAATTGATACCCTTTCTTACAAAGAAGGCTCCCAAGCTGTTCACTGGACGTGCGATGGTTCTCCGATATTTCAACTGGAAGACTCTGGCCGTATCCAACGGGGAACGACAATTACCCTAACTTTGATGGAGGAGGAAACCGAATATACCGAACCCTCCCGCATTCGTCAATTAATTAAAACCTATTGTGATTTTATGCCCGTCCCGATTAAATTGGACGGGGAAACCATCAACCGCCAAAAAGCACCTTGGCGGGAATCTCCCAATAATTTAACCGAAGAAGATTATTTAGAACTTTATCGCTATCTTTATCCCTTCCAAGAAGAACCTCTACTGTGGGTACATCTGAATACCGACTATCCTTTTATTGTGAATGGGATTCTTTATTTTCCCAAACTCAAACCCGATGTGGATGTTACCCAAGGGAATATTAAACTGTTCTGTAATCAAGTCTTTGTTAGTGACCACTGTGAAGATATTATCCCCAAATTCTTGATGCCATTACGGGGGGTTATTGATAGTACGGATATTCCTTTAAATATTTCCCGCAGTGCCTTACAAACTAATCGCACCGTCCGTAAAATTGCTGATTATGTAGCGAAGAAAGTCGCAGACCGTCTGAAAGAATTGTATCGGGATAACCGCAAAGAATATATCCGTTGTTGGCAAGATATTGGTACTTTTGTTAAGTTTGGTTCCCTCAACGATGACAAGTTTAAAAAACAAGTTGAGGATATCCTGATTTATCGGACAACCTACACCCCTGAACCTGTTAATAACCAAGAAAAAGCCGTTGAGGTGCAGGTACAAACGGAAGAAGGAGATGTTTGGCAGGAGGTAGCCTCCCAAACCCCTGAAAATACCGATGAAAAAGGTCGTTATTACACCACTTTAAGCGAGTATCTGGAACGCAATCAACAACGTCATGAAAATCGGGTGTTTTATTGTACCGATGAAACAACTCAAGCCACTTATATCCAGTTACATACTAGCCAAGGGTTAGAAGTTCTGTTCTTGGATTCGTTTATTGATAGTCATTTTATTAGTTTCCTAGAACGGGAACATACTGATGTTAAGTTCTCACGGGTAGATGCTGAACTGGATGAGAATTTAATTGATCAGGACAACACCAGCGAAATTGTTGACCCCAAGACCAATAAAACCCGCAGTGAAGAAATTAAAGACCTGTTTACTGTTGCATTAAATAAGCCAAAATTAACGATTCGTACTGAATCCTTGAAATCGGAAGATACACCGCCAGCAATGGTATTATTACCCGAATTTATGCGACGGTTACAGGATATGACAGCCTTGATACAACAACAAAAGGCAGAATTTCCCGAAGAACATATTCTGTTAATTAATACCGCCCATCCGTTGATTCAGAATTTAGTCAATTTGAGTCAAGGAGCAATTATTCAAGAGGGCGGCGAGTCTCCTTCAGCAGAGTTAGCAAATATGATTTGTCATCATGTTTATGATTTAGCCTTAATTGCTCAAAAAGGCTTTGATGCTGAGGGAATGAAGGATTTTGTAGAACGTTCTAACCAAGTCTTAACCCGTTTAACAACCCACTTGTAGGATGGGCTACGCCCATCATGCCCATCAAAACCCAACAAGGATAGGAGGAGCTACTCAACACCTGTAGGATGGGCTACGCCCATCAAAACCCCTTGTCTGAGGAAACTGTCTCCCTGAAACCTTTACCCTTGAAGGTTACGTTTTGATGGGCAAAGCCCATCCTACGGTGGAGTGATGATCAGGGTGTATAATGAAGGTTTGGACTTTTGAGAAAATACTAAGCTGGAGTTAACCATGTCTCGGATTTGTCAGTTAACGGGAAAGAAAGCCAACAACGGGATGGCTGTGTCTCACTCCCACCGTCGCACCCACAAATTACAAGAAGCGAATTTACAATGGAAGCGGATTTGGTGGCCACAAGGGAAACGCTGGGTTAGATTGAAACTTTCTACAAAAGCAATTAAAACCATTGATAGTAAAGGGTTACAAGCAATGGCGAAGAAAGCTGGAATTGATTTGAATAAATTTTAAATGCGGGCGAAGGACAGCCATGATTTTCTTAACCCCCCTAAAATATCAGGGCGTTTTCAAAGTCGGGTGTAAAAAAGAAAATAAAAGTGATCTTTTCTTGATAAAATCAAAAACAGATCACTTTTTTTGATTTTAAAAATATGTT
>CAITND010000082.1 GCA_903893625.1 uncultured Oscillatoriales cyanobacterium | reverse complement strand
GGAATTGTTCCGGCCACTCACCCAGAAAACGCGCAATAACCAAAAACCGCCGAGTGATGGGTCAATTTTAAATTACCGATTTAACCCGTAAAGTGGGTCAAAATTAAATTGTCGTTGACACGATAGGGCTGGAAGGCGGGGAGAACCTGTACGAATACGCCCCCAACCCGGTGAATTGGATTGATCCGTTTGGGTTGAAGGCAAAAGATTGTGGAAATTTTGGTAAAAATGCAGTCAATACTGGATGAGCAGGAAGACAAGCTAAACTTCGCCAATTGGTCAACGATGACAAGTTAGGGATGTCTGATCGAAGCTGGATACAGCAAGAAATTAATTCTATTGATCGAGGTCAACGATCAAGTATTCGTAATCCGCCCGGAAAAGACCTTGCACACATGCGTGGGCGAGAAGCAGCTAAAGGTTATGATTACAAACATTCAAAATTGCAAGATCGAGACTTGCATAGATTACAACATAAATACGACAACTTTGGACGTGCGAATGCCGAACGTCCAATTCCCTAAAGGTAAATTAATGAAAATAAATCCTAAACAACTAGCCGCCGTAACTGCATTGCCAGGCAGTAAGAGATATGAACATTTCGTTAAAGTAATAGCTGATTGGCAAGAAGTGTGGGGACTCTATCAAGATGGTTGGGCGCTTGCCGCAACAGATGAGGGAACATCTGTTTTCCCTATATGGCCTGCAAAAGAGTATGCTGAATTTTGTGCTAAGGATGAATGGGAAGGATACGAAGCCCGTTCTTTCAGTTTAGACGATTTTATGAATGAGTTATTGCCTAACTTGAAAAATGATGGTGTCTTGCCTGGAGTTTTTTTTACACCCGCTAGCAAGGGGTTAACACCATCTGTTGATGAACTCATGAATGCAATTGAATTGGAATTGCAGAACTATTGAGGATTCTATTCCTTGTTATGTATTACTTACTTTCCATATCTGACAACTATCCTGAAAATCTTTGGTTTAAGTATGATCGAAAGGTTTCCCCAAATCATTTAAAATTTAAAATGGGTCAGGTTTATTCTAGTGAGACAATAAAACCTGTATTTAGGTTGAATAAGAAAATAAATAATAAAAAATTTGCACAATTCGACTGGTTCTGGAGTGATGGCCCTAACTTTGTAAGCCCAAGACTTGTTGACTATTTTCAAAATCAAATGAGTGATGATATACAATTAATAGATGCAGATGTATGGATTAATGATGTGCTATTCCAAGATTACAAGATTCCAAATATATTACACTCCATTCGATGTATCGACTTAGCCAAATCAGACTTTGAGTTTCTCATAAATGACGAATCTGATGGACCCAAAAATTTTAATAAATATATATTAACTAACGATAGCTTGGGAATGCATAAAATTTGTAGAGCGAGTGAACAATTAACGACTATAGTTGTTCAAGAGTCATTTGCTATCGATTGTAAAGAATTAAAAGTTAATGGTCTCGACTTTTTGACTGTATAATCAGATATAGTTGAATGATTTTTTATGACTATAAATCATCAAAATGAAATCGAATATCAACGAATATATTCATCAACTAAGCAGTTAATAATTTGTCTGATTAATGGGCGTTACAAGGAGCTTCAAAGTATTTCAAGTGGAATCCGTCTATCTGCCGAACAATTGCAAGAAGCAGTTAAAGAATATGGGCATAAATTGATTATTCCTCCTGAAAACCAATTTGAGGAACTAGATGTCATTGAGGTTTTGAATTCTGTTCCTCGTAAATGGTCGGTTCGTTTTGATTTATGGACTGAAGATGAGGGTCGCTCTGATTTAACTCTTGAGTTTACATTGATTGAACAGGATGAAAAAGGTTTAGGTGTAGAATTAGATAACCTGCATGTACTCTGACATAGAAGCAATCGTTCCCACTTATGAGCCTCACTGCTATCAAGTTAACGATTTTGCGCATTCCAAAACCGTTTGTAGTCCGGGCTTCAGCCGGTACTTTAATATTCAAAGTACCGCCTAAAGGCGGGACTACGAACGCTCACTTAATGGCAGTGACAACAGAGAGCGGAAACGTTTAAATCGTCAAAAAAACCGACTCGGTTTTGAAAACCGAGTCGGTTTAAACAATGGAAGCGCAAACTTGCACTGGCTTGTTCAGCCTGTCATTATCCGACAATCAACGTGACGGTATCCGACCAAACCCCCATCCCGGCGGAGTTGATGCCCCGGACGCGAACAG
>CAITND010000081.1 GCA_903893625.1 uncultured Oscillatoriales cyanobacterium | reverse complement strand
GGCTATCAAGAACAGAAATTCAAGGATTATTACCTCAGTTGAAACAGGAATATCCTTGGCTAACAGATGCCTATTCCCAATGTTTGCAAGTTGTCGCTCTCAATTTATCCACAGCTTACAAAAACTTTTTTGAAAAACGGGCGAGATTGCCTCGATTCAAATCCAAACACGGCAGACAATCAATCAGTTATCCCCAAAACGTTAAGTTTGAAGGGGATTACCTGAAATTACCCGGTAAAATCGGGTTAGTTTATTGTGTGCGTCACCGGGAATTTGAAGGCACAATCAAAACTGTTACTGTCTCAAAGAACCCTGATGGAAAATACTACGCATCTGTGTTAGTTGATGATGGGAAAGAGCAACCTACGACATCAACGAATGGAAAAGCAATTGGGATTGATTTGGGGTTAACTCACTTGGCAATTACCAGTGATGGAGCTAAATATAGTAATCCTAAACACTTGGCTAAACATGAACGGAATCTCAAGCGGAAACAACAAAAACTTTCTCGAAAACAGAAAGGAAGTAATAGTAGACAAAAGGCTAGATTAAAAGTAGCCAAAGTTCACGCTAAAATCTCTCGCTGTCGGGAAGATTTTCTCCACAAACTATCCCGCAAGATAGTCAACGAAAACCAAGTAATTGCTGTAGAAGATCTAGGGGTTAAGAATCTGGTTAGAAACCACAAATTAGCCAAGTCAATTAGTGATTGTGGCTGGGGAATGTTCTGTACAATGTTGAAGTATAAAGCCGAAAAAGAAGGGAAAACCTATCAAGAAGTTGATAGATTCTTCCCGTCTTCTAAAACTTGTAACGTCTGTCTAAATCAAGTCGGTAGTTTACCGCTTGATATTAGAAATTGGACTTGTGAACATTGCCAAACAACTCATGACCGAGATATTAACGCTTCAATTAATATCAAAAATGAAGCCTTGCGGATATTGTCGTTAGGAACTAGCGATACTGCCATGTTGAGGGGGTGTAAGTCGTCTGATGAAACTTCTGTTTCTTCAGATGCTATCCCCATTGAAACTGGAAGCCCACACTTACTCGTAGAGAAGTGTGGGTAGTTCACTTTTGTCCAAAGTCCAATATTTAGTGATCGCCCTATTTTAAAATTATGTTTTTATGTATTGACTCTAACACAGGACATAACCCCACAGCCTTAATTACCTCAGCCTGTCCAGCAGCACTCAAAAATCCCCTTGAACTTATCAACTCATCAGCATTAAAAGGAAACGCCTCCCTACAATCAACATAAGAATTATAATCCAGAAAATCATGCTCGATCGCAATAATTTCTGCCTCACAACATAGCAAATAATCTCTATTCTGAATATAGTTATTAATTTTGGAATTGATCAGAAATCCATAAAATGAAGGATCATCAATATATGCGATTAAAACAAACTTATCCTTGGGACTTGGCTTAGTATGGCGACAAGATTGCACATAAAATATTTCCCACTTTGCTGGCATAAAATTCTAATATAACCTATGGGTTTGGATCTTGCAAATGTTCAAGAAGTTCTACGGAATTATCAAAGGTTTTGATGATATCTTCCACATCAATTATATCGTTTTCATCCGCAGATTCCCAGGCGCGATCGTGACTTAAATTTGTCAGTTCTTCAAAAGACAAACTTCCATATTTTGTTGCTGAATGTTCTAAACATTCAATATCAGACGCACTCAAAAAATCTGTATTAGGCTCTCTCAGCTTTTTGATGTTATGCTTATCAACTATCTTGAAAGCCTGAAGAACCTGTTCAGATATTTCTCGCGGAGGCTGAAAGCTAGGAGACAAATCTCCACGCACTAATTTCACTAAATTATAAATCTGACTGGGTACGGGGCCATGCTTCATAGCGTAATAGCGATCGCCAAAAATAAATCTCCCATATCTTTCTAAGTGTTCCTTATCTGCAAAATATAAAACTTTAGAAACACGATGAATCGTTGGTTGAACCTTATTCTCTAATAGCTCCAATATGTAAAGAATAGACTCTATTGCTTTCTCAATATTAAAATCAAATTGGTATTCCATAAAAATATTTCTTTAATTAAAGCAACAAACAATTCCTGACACCATTACAGAAACACAAAAATTCAGTAATTATCGCTCTTGGCAAGTAGTAATCGGATGTTTCAATTATAGCAATACTAAGGACAGTTTTAAAAGACTTAACAATTATTCGCAAACATATTTTAGGTTTTAATTCTTTTCATAAGTTCTCCCTCGCCATTGAATTTGTGTCTGAGTTGCTGATATCCATAATCGTAATACGGCGACCGGATCAGCCAGGGGAGATAACCAAAATACCCAAGGCATTTTAGCTTGGCTGAAATCGTAAGATAACGAAATCGCGGCGGTTAATATTAACCGCAAAAATAGTAAAAAACTGTTTAATCCTAATAGAGTTAAACTCAAAAAATGCGGTAAGGATAGACTAGAGGAAAAGCATAAATTAATTAGTAATAATGGTAAGGGTAAAGCCTGAACTGCTAATAAGAGAAATAAATCTGCCCACAATTGAGTTTTAGAACAGGCATCTTTGAGATCGAGCGATCGCCCCCAACCTTCCCAAGTATCTTTTAACCCATCATACATTCTAACAGTTAACACATTTGCCCCATCTAAAAACCCGACTTTAAAACCTTGTTGAGCGATATTCCTGGCTAATGTTACATCATCACAAAATGAATTTTTAGCACTAGAATATCCTCCGACTTTTTCTAATACCGAACGGCGACATAAAAAACATTGACCATTAGCCATGACTCGTTCGGGTTTTTGTGGCGATAAATCTGGTGATCCAAACCGATAAACTAAAGTCATTAATAGGGCAGGTTGTAACCACAATTCTCCTGGATATTTGAGAATAAATTTACAGGATAATGATAATAAATCATATTGATGAGCGATCGCAGTTTTCACCACACTGGCGACTAAACCCGGTTGTGGTATAGTATCCGCATCAATGCCTAAAATCCATTTACTCTTTTCAGAACTATGTAAAAAACCCGTATTTAATGCCCAAGGACGACCTACCCAGTCCGACGGTAACGGTTTATCTAAAATTAATCTAAATCTCGGATCAGATTCCGCAAATTCTTTAACAATATCTTGAGTACCATCTTGGGAATGACTATCAACAATTAAGATTTCTCGAACTTCATAACTTTGTCGGGTTAACCCTTCTAAACAGGGCGTTACGCGGGCGGCTTCATTCAAGGTGGGAACGACAATACTAACGGTTCCCAAGAGTTCTAAGGTGGGAGATTCAGGCTGTAAGGGCGGAACTCGAATGGCTCCTTTAAATAACCGAGATAATAAAATCAATGTTGCTGGAATTTGGAGGATTAATATTATTGAAAATAATAATAAAAACCAGAAATTAATTTTTGAGAAATTAGCAATTGTTAATAAAATTGGATTGAACATTAAAAAAATTAGTTTGAATTGAAGTTAAAGGTTTTTTTTGTAAGTATATAGCAATCAAAGTATAAGTTAGAAAATCAACAAAGACTCAAACCCTATATATAAAAAGGCACTTTCCTCGCTGTTCCTTGTTCCCTGTTTCCTGCTATAAATAAATTAAGATGGGCAAAGCCCATCCTACGGTTTGTTACTTAACAGCAACTTTGAGGGGAGATGGGGTGATATTGTCACTCGATAATAAACTTTCCATTGTATCTAAAGATGGTTTTGCATTCCACCAGAAGATAATAGCAGGAATCACCCCGAATAAAATACTTAAAGCCGTTGGAAATAGGAAACGAGAATCTAATTCAACAACGGTAATTACAGCCCCAAAGAAGAAATTGGTCAGATAAACAATTAGGGGTACAGTTAATTGAGAACGAGATAAAACAATCGGAGTTCGTCGCCATAAAAACGCCCCAATACTCATAAATATTAAGCCTGTTCCCATCCAACCGACTAAATTTCGATAGGGCATTCCAAAAAATTCACCCACTTCTTGAAATTGCCAAAAAGGAAAAGGAGATTGACTCATGGCGGGGTCTAATACTAAATCCCAAGCAGTTAGTAATACCGCCCCTAATGCTAAAGCAGCTAATTGACGTCCCCAACGATCTCCCATTTTTAATTTTAAACCTGCACGGGCTAACAAATAGCACGTTAAACCCATATAAAACCAAGATAAGGGAATCGTGAAGGGAACTAACCCAGCAATTTTATAGCCTAAACCACTCAAATATTGATAATGACCAAAGGGAAATCCGGTACTGGTTCCTAAGAGTTCACTGGATAAGGATAACAATATTGATGGAATCATAAAGGCTAAGGTTGTTCCTAATCCTAAAGTGCGATACCCATATAAGGCAAGTGTCGCCGCCCCAAACACAATGTATGTTATACCTCCTGCTGCCATCCCCCAGGCGAACAACTTCATCCCCATCGGGGGTAAATTAGCGACGAGTTCAGGGTTCGGTAGAATAAACAATAACCCAGCTAGTCCAAATAGCGTTGAGACAACGTGAGCCGTGAGGCAAAATCGTTCTGCAATTGACTTGTGCTTCATAGGACTCCTTGAGAAAGTATTAAGACACGCCAAGCGTTCTTCTGAATTTTACAAATCTTAAAACAAGGATATACCCTTTTGTGCTACATCGGATGTACTCTACACTTCAAAATCTCGATAGAATAAGTCTTGTTAATCGTTTGAGTCCTCTAGGGGTTAATTTTGTAATTTAACTTAACTTAACAATTGTAGAAGATCCTTGCTGCGGTAGGATGGGAGTGCAAATCGGACATTTATAAAGGGAAGTGGTGTAATGGCAGCAGGTTTGAGCCTAGTAACAACAGCCGCATTCGTTTTACTGGGTTTAGGAACATTAGCCCTAGAAATTCAATATCGTCTGCGCCCAGGAAATAAGCTAGAACTGACGCAGGGAGAGTGGAACCTGGATTTATCCGACTCCACCCATTATGTTTTGAGAGGGGAAATGGAATTCCGCAACCTCACCCCAAACCTAGAGATTATGTTGCCGGAAGTTACCGCCCAACTTAACCTGCTCTCTAAAGCGAGTTTAGATGGTATTAAACACACTATTAAAGTGATTCCCGCCCATATTGATGCACCTAGCCGTGAAGATAACTATTGGTTTGGGTATATTGTTAAAGTTAAAAAAACAACCCGGATTAAAGTCTTAGTCGAAATTGAAGGACAAGACCTAACCGCCCTACAATCAGCCTGGGTGAAAGTGGATTATATTACTTATGGGCCAGAAGGACGCATTCCCAAAGTTCGCCACGTTGTCCTCCCTCTGAAATATCCAGATCCGGCTATTATCCCCAATAAACGAGTCGTAGAAGGGGTTGCCGAAGTTTATCCCATTCGTACCCATTTATTAACCCATATCGATAATCCCGTTGAGGTGATTAAAAAGTATGTGCTTCCCCATGCTCAACCGGGGGATATTGTCACCTTGGGAGAAACCCCCGTCGCCTTAATGCAAGGACGATGTTACCACCCCACCCAAATTAAACCGGGATGGGTCGCTAAACGGGTTTGTTATTTCTTTATGCCCACCTCCAGTTTAGCCACCGCCTGCGGAATGCAAACCTTAGTGGATAATGTCGGGCCAGCACGAGTATTATTTGCGATTGTGGTGGGAACTATTGCTAAACTATTAGGAAAACCAGGGGTATTTTATCAATTAGCCGGAGAACAGGCGCGACTAATTGACGACGTGACCGGAACCTTACCTCCCTATGATCAATTTATTGTCTTGGGGCCAGATGATCCCCAAAATGTTGTCAATACCCTACAAAAAGAAACGGGGTTAGGGGCGGCAATTGTAGACGTGAACGATTTAAAAGCCGTTAAAATATTAGCAGCAACCCCCGGTCTTTCCACTGCTTTGATCAAACAAGCCTTAAGGAGTAATCCCGCCGGAAATGCCGATGAGCAAACCCCCCTAGTGCTAATTCGCCCTTTATAAAATCAGTTATCAGTTATCAGTTATCAGTTATCAGTGTAAGACTTTTAATTGAAAGGCACATTGGGGGAAATTAAAGTTAAAAACTAACTCCTATAACTCCCTAGATATAAGGATTTTAACTTTAAAAAATTTAAGTTGATTTAAGCCGGATACCACATATTTAGTCATTAAAAACTAAGTCTGAACAGTGAATTAACAGACGATTCCAGAAGACTTGAAATTCATTTTTGACTGATAACTGATAACTGATAACTGATAACTGATAACTGATAACTGATAACTGATAACTGATAACTGATACCCCATGTCATCCAATGAATTTATTTCTGTCCCAAAATCAAAATCAATTTAATATTCGCCAATTTCAATACCGCGACCTAGAAGCTATTGAACAGCTATATCGCCAAGCCGATGATCAAGCTGACTCTGGCACAGCCTTGACCCAGGAGTTAGAACAACTGCGACGTTGGTATGGGTTACTCAAATTTTTAAGCTGGTTTCCCAACCCCTGCCAAAACCTATTTAACGCCTATATTGCCGAACAGTTCGGTCAAGTGTTAGGGATGATTAAAGTTGCTCCCTTCAACACCACCCGTAGTACCTGGCGCATTGAACGAATATTTGTAGATCGGTTAAATGATCAAAGTAGTATCGGATCACAACTGTTACGCTATTGTTTTGAAACCCTGTGGGAAGCTCGAACCTGGCTATTAGAAGTTAATGTTAATGATAGCGGTTTGATGGGACTCTATCGGCAAAATGGCTTTCAACCCTTAGCTCAGATCACCTCTTGGGTTGTCGAACCGGAACTCCTGCAAACCTTAGCCACCTCTCAACCTGATTTACCGAACCTCCTCCCCGTCAGCAATGCGGATGCTCAACTGCTGTATCAACTTGATACCGTTTCCATGCCTCCGTTGTTGCGACAAGTATTTGATCGGCACATTTTAGATTTTAAAACCAGCTTTATACAGGCTGTTGTGGATGCCATCAAACAATGGTTTAGCCACAGTGAACAAGTCAGTGGCTATGTATTTGAACCCCAACGCAAAGCAGCTATTGGTTATTTCCAGGTGCAGTTATCGCGTGATGGCCGTCAACCCCACGTTGCCGAGTTAACCGTTCATCCCGCCTATACCTGGCTTTATCCAGAACTGTTATCCCAAATGGCCCATTTAGCCCAGGAATTCGGCCCCCAGTCCCTGAGACTGGCATCAGCCGACTATCAGCCCGAAAGAGAAGCCTATTTAGAAAAAATTGGGGCGGCACGGGTAGAACATACCCTATTAATGTCCCGTTCCGTTTGGCATAAATTACGCGAATCAAAATCCTCCTTAGAGGGGTTGCAATTATCCGACGTCCTACCCAGTTGGCAACCTGCCCATAAACCCGTACCCACTCGAATGTCCTGGTTAGGGCCAACGGTACAACATCCTTCCCCGACTCAAAAATCTGCTGCTGGGGATGGGATATCTGAGGGGCAAGAATTAGACCCCAAAAATTTAACTCAGAAGCCCTCAGATTTACCGTCTGATCCGCGTGAATAATGGAACAACAGACAAAATCCGCTTTTATTTCTGCTTTGGGATTAGATATTGGTCGCAAACGCATTGGTGTCGCAGGCTGTGATGGTACAGGCTTAATTGCTACGGGACTGACCACGATCCTACGACGTTCCTTTGCTCAAGATATTGAGCAATTTCAAGAACTGGTAGAACAACGACAGGTACAGGTCTTAGTAGCTGGAGTACCTTACAATCTCAACGGTTCCTTGGGATCTCAAGCCAAACAAACCCAAAACTATGCCCAACGATTGGCAAATGCCTTAAAGTTACCCCTAGAATATATCGATGAACGGCTAACATCCTATCAAGCCGAACAATTCATGATTTCTGAAAATATTTCTCCCTCTCGCAACAAAAGCATGATCGATCGTAAAGCCGCCGCCATAATTTTACAACAATGGTTAGACCAGAGACGGAGAGGAGGGTAAGGGGAGCAGGGGGAGAAGAGGAGCAGGGGGAGAAGAGGAGCAGGGGGAGAAGAGGAGCAGGGGGAGCAGGGGAGGCAGGGGAGGCAGGGGGAGCAGCCAACTGTTAACGGTCAACAGTCAAGCCATTTGATGATATCCTGGTGTTACAAAGGGTTGAGCGTATCCCTTGGGGGAGTTGTTGCATCCCCTGGGAACTTCACCCCAGTACCGTTTGGTGCGGTTAAAAATAGTACGATATAAATGATGTTCCCATCTCAATTTCCCCAAGAAAATGGACGTTCTGAGGAAGCGCACGTCACCCTGACCGATGAACAAGGGCGATCGCTGATTTGCACCTTGCAATCCTCAATTCAGTTAGAGGGTCAAGATTATGGATTGCTTCTACCTGTAGATGCGCCCATCGAAATTTTGACTTGGAATGACGAGGAGGATGATGATGAATCCGCAGTTCCTGTAGAATCAGAAGCAGAACTAAACAGAATTTTTGAAACGGCTAGAGCGGTTTTAGCTGAACAAAATTTGACTCTGAAACGAACTGGCATCACCCTCACGGTATCAGGAGAATTACCCGATTTTCCAGAGGAAGGGGAAGGCGAACCCAATTTAGATCTCAATTCTTCTCAACCTGACCCAGAAGAATTTGAGGAATTGTTGTGGTTAGCAAGTTTCTATCACGAAGAACAAGAATACGGCATTTACACTCCAGCCGATCCGTTTTTTATTCTGGCTAAAGCCGATGAACAGGGAGAATTTAAACAACTATCCCCGGAAGAATTTCGGAGTTTAGAACCCCTTTTACCCATGATTGAAGATCAACTTTTTGATGCGTTAGATTAACAGATTTGGGTCTGTTTTTACTCTTTTTGGGATCAGATCTTCCCTTAGAGGTAGATTCAGGAGGTTTCAATTGCAGGTAAGATCAAGTTTTGATTTGGGAGAGGCGACTTGGGAATTGCGAACACGAAGCAAAAGAAACCTCAAAACAGACAAACCATGAAACGGTTTTCTAAGGGATTTTTTTATCTTCTCATCCTACCGATGATTTGGGGGTTCTTCGGATGGCAAGGTTGGATGTGGTGGAGTTGGGCGAGTGCGGCTCCCCAGGGACAGAAACAGGTTAACGCCTCCGTTGAGAGCGGAAATAGCGTCAAAATCCTGATTCCCCCTGGAACCTCCAGTCAGCAAATTGGGGAAGATTTGAAGGCGGCGGGATTAATTCGTTCCGATTTGGCTTGGAGATTGTGGGCGCGGTGGTTAATCTTTCAAGATCCCCAAGGGGATTTTAAAGCCGGAACCTATTCCCTGGCTCCCAGCCAATCCCTGAGTGAAGTGGCTGCTAAAATCTGGAAGGGGGAGGTGATGACTCTCAGTTTCACCATTCCCGAAGGATGGTCAATTCAACAGATGGCTGAATATTTTGAACAAAAAGGATTTTTCTCGGCTGAGGAATTTATCGCTGCCAGTCGTCAAATTCCCGTTCAGGATTATCCTTGGCTACCTCAAAATTTGCCTTTACTCGAAGGCTTTTTATTTCCCGATACCTATCAAGTGGAAGCAGCCGAAGTGACACCCAAAGCCGTCATCCGCCAGATGTTGAATCGCTTTCAGGAACAAGCGTTACCGATCTATCAACAAGCTCAATCGCAACAGAATTTGAGTATCAATCAATGGGTGACATTAGCGAGTATTGTGGAAAAAGAAGCCGTTGTTTCTGAAGAACGCAATCGCATTTCTGGGGTATTTCACAACCGTTTACAAAAGGGTATTCAACTGGCTTCTGACCCAACGGTAGAATATGCCTTGGGAATTCGGCAAACGGTTGATCAACCCCTAACGTTTAAACAAGTGGAAACCCCGTCTCCCTACAATACTTATATTAATGTGGGTTTACCTCCAACGGCGATCGCTAGTCCGGGTTTAGCCAGTTTAAAGGCAACTTTAACCCCGGAAAAAACAGATTATCTGTATTTTATGGCGCGATATGATGGCACTCATATTTTCAGTCGAACAGAAGCGGAACATCAAGCCGCAATTGCTGAAGTTGAACGCAATCTTTCTACTCAATAGGGTGAATTTTTCCTAATTCAAACTTCTCTATTGATGGAAAATAACTGCTTTTTAATCCCATATCCAACAATAAAAAAAACGTGCGCTCTGGTTATTATTTTTATTCTTCCAAGCCTGGTTTTCTAGCAAAAATAAAAGGCTTGTATTGGGCAATTTTATTGGGACTATCCAGTCTTTCTCCAACGGCACAAAATTCTTTAATTGTGTTGTCCGCTTCTATAAATTCAGCTATTCAGTCTCAGGCTATAACTCCCCCTGCTTCTTTAATTCCTTGGGGTTGGGATGCGGGTTTAAAAATTCGCAGAGTGGCGGGATATTATCCTGATAGTCCTGTTTATTTCGAGAGTTGTCCCGATGGAATTGAGGGAAAATGTTACGGTTCTATTCCCAATCGTTCTGGATTTTATACCCTAGCTTATGGCTCTTTTAGTCAGAAGGAAAAAGTGGGGCCAACGGGAAAGTTAAGCTGTATTCCCAACGAAGCCGAAAATCCTAACGCCCCCAATGATCGGATTTTAATGGAAGCTAACCAGTCTGAACCCGTTGGAACTCCTCCAGTTAAAGGTCGCTGTCCTTACTTTTTTTACTGGAGAAATCACGGTGTTGGAGACAGTCCTTCCGCTTATTTGATCAATGACAGTTTAGCCTTTCCGCACATTCCTTTTGGTTATGGCAGTTTCTATATTGGACTACAAGAAAACCTCAAAACCTATGCAGGAACTTATGGGGGATTAGATCACAAAAATCGAGTCATGACACCGTTATATTCCTCGGTGGAGGGTGTGCGTTTAAAGCTCCGGGCTAAGGTGTGCTTTGCAGATAAATCTTCTGATTTATACCGAAAAATTCGGGTACATACGGATATGACGTTTTATAATCTCAAACGCCATCAAGGGTTCGGAGTGTCTGTTAATTTAATGGATTATGTCGTTCAAGAAGGCAAAGTTTCGACATTACCTGAGTTGATTCGTGAGCCAAAAGTGCTCGAATATTCTTTACCTCTATTTCATGTTAATGGCAAATTATGGAATGTGACACCAAGGGATTTAAAGTTTACGATTGATCAATCCTCGGATTGTAATTTACCTTTAGAAAATTTACCATTTCAGGATGTTTATGTTCCCTTTAAAGCTATTTTTGAACGGTTAATTGCTGAAGGCAAAATTGATCGCCGTCTTACTGAAAATGCTATCCTCTCCAGTACAATTGTGGTGGGATTAGAACAGTGGGGAAGAAATCGCTCGGAAGTGGAAATTTCTGATCGCAGCCTTCTGATTTCTCTGCCCCCGATGATATCTTTCTGGGAAAATTTCGCCAAGTTGTCCCCTTTTCCAGTAAAATTAAGGGGCTAAAATTTTATAGTTATTATGTCTTGGGGGAAACTCTTACAACCTGATTTAGTCCTGGGAGATTCCGTTGTCCATTTGACACCGGAGCTATTGCAACAGCACCAAATTAAGGGAATGGTGCTAGATGTGGATGAAACCTTAGTTCCAATTACAGAAAAGTCGGTTTCAGAAGATCTCAAAGGTTGGATCGATACCCTCAAACCCCATGTCAGTCTATGGTTGGTGAGTAACAATATTAGTCAAGTTCGCATTGGCAGTATTGCGGATACCCTGAATTTGCCTTACATTAGCGGTGCTGCTAAACCCTCTCGCCGTAAACTGAAGCGGGCCGTTGAAGCGATGGATTTACCTGTGGAACAGGTGGCAATGGTGGGCGATCGCTTATTTACCGATGTATTGGCGGGAAACCGTTTAGGAATGTTTACGATCTTAGTCGAACCGATGGTTCATCCTGACATGATGCCTCCGGTTAATTCTGTCCGCAATATTGAAGTCTGGATCTCTAAAATGTTAGGGGCAACCCTGCACGAATAGAACTGTCAATTGCTTTTTCTGTATCGAGAATGACTCAAAATCTAAAGAAATAATTATGAAATTTCAGAAGGTTCAATTTTTATGGGATTATAATCAGAAGATAATAAACCGGGTCAGCCAATATAAAGACCCTGATCATATCAATCTTTAAATTCCTGGGTAAAACGCCAGCCTTCCCAACTTCGGGGGGGTTGGCGTTTTACAGTTAACAGTCAGTACAGACGTGCCATGGCACGTCTGTACACAGTCAACCGTCAACCGTCAACACATTCTATGTCTCAAACGCTTGTTGTCAAAATTGGTACATCAAGTTTAACCCAGTCGGCGACTGGACATTTAGCGTTATCAACCTTAGCGACTTTAGTAGAAACCTTGACCCATTTGCGATATCAGGGTTATCGAGTGGTTTTAGTCTCTTCCGGTGCTGTGGGAGTGGGACGCGATCGCTTAGGATTAACCGAACGTCCCCGCACCATTGCCTTAAAACAAGCGGTGGCGGCGGTGGGTCAAGGTCGTTTGATGCGGGTTTATGATGATTTATTTAGTTCTTTAAAACAACCCATTGCTCAAGTTTTATTAACCAGGGGAGACTTAGTACAACGCAATGGTTATGTTAATGCTTATAATACCTTTCAACAACTATTAAAATTAGGGGTAATTCCGATTGTTAATGAAAATGATACCGTTGCCGTCGATGAACTTAAATTTGGGGATAATGATACCCTTTCGGCATTAGTTGCGAGTTTAGTCGAGGCAGATTGGTTATTTTTATTAACGGATGTAGATCAATTATATTCGGCTGATCCGCGTGAAAATCCCAACGCTCAACCGATTAGTTTAATTACTAATATGGAACAACTAGAAGAATTTCAAGTACAAACGGGAGAGTCTCGTAGTGGGTGGGGAACCGGAGGCATGATTACTAAAATTGAAGCCGCCAGAATTGCAACCGGGTCAGGAGTGAGAACAGTAATAACAGAGGGAAAATACCCCCAAAATTTAGAAAAAATTCTGCAAGGGGAAGCTATTGGAACTCAATTTGAACCCCAAATTAGACCCGTTAATGCTCGAAAACATTGGATTGCTCATGTATTAATTCCGATGGGAAAGCTGTATTTAGATGCGGGGGCTGTAAAAGCAATTTCTCAAGGCGGAAAATCCCTATTAGCGGCGGGAATTACGAAAGTTGAAGGAGGGTTTAATGGGCAGGATTCTGTACAAATTTGTGATTTAGAAGGTCAAGAAATTGCTAGGGGATTAGTTAATTATAGCAGTGGTGAATTGCAAAGAATTAAGGGTGTACATTCGGATAAAATCCCTGAAATCTTAGGTTATGAAGGAGTAGAAACCGTTGTTCACCGGGATAACTTAGTCATCATCTGATCGGCTTTGAAACCGCATATTAAAAGGTCAGGAAACTAAAATTAAAACTGTTATCTGTTCGTAATTCGTAATTCGTAATTCGTAATTCGTAATTCGTAATTCGTAATTCGTAATTCGTAATTCGTAATTCGTAATTCGTAATTCGTAATTCG
>CAITND010000080.1 GCA_903893625.1 uncultured Oscillatoriales cyanobacterium | reverse complement strand
TTGAAGGCTTCTCTCCAGAAATTATAGCATCTTTGACTGGATGGGATTACATTTTAGAAGCCCTAGCTACTGTTGCATAACTTTTTAGAAATGGTATAACACAGCAATTTTTCCTGAATTGGGAATCACAAAACTCCGTTTAGAAAATATTAGAACAACAACAATTGCTAATCAGGAAGCAGTAGTTTATATACTTAAGTCAAGTATGGATGGAGGAGAGAATCTTGATACTTCCTTAGAAGCAAGTTTT
The DNA here is from genome assembly GCA_903893625.1 of uncultured Oscillatoriales cyanobacterium. Taxonomy (GTDB): domain Bacteria; phylum Cyanobacteriota; class Cyanobacteriia; order Cyanobacteriales; family Microcoleaceae; genus Planktothrix. The sequence continues at coordinate 7,109 of CAITND010000080.1, read as the reverse complement.
TTTACTCCTAATAAACAACGAAAAATAACGATTTCTGTCTTTAATTCTGGCGATGAAATTCCTGAAACAGAGCAGCAAGTTTTTAACTTGGTAATTTCTTCCTTATCTCTTATTTAGTCTTTTATTCCACTTAACTCAAATGAAATTATTCTGCTTTCATCAAAATCAAACCCTTTCTCGATCAGTATTCTACTTCAGTCTTTCTTTGATTGGATTAGCTTTGACCTTATGTATGGCGATCGCTTACCCACTCTCCTGTTGAGATGCGATCGCAACCCATCGAACTCACGTTAGATAAACTGTTTCTTTTGGATCTTGCTAACAACCATTTACCTACTAATGAAATAGAGTTGCGTCAATTACCGTTCATCCGGCAAGGTCGGATTGATGCGTGGCTGACATCAGATGTCTTTGGCTTGGGACAACCCCGTTCAATTGAAGGAGAAGAGGCTATTAAGGCAGCAAAAAAACTGCAAGAAGAAGATAGCCCTAATTCACAGGATGTACAAAAGGTCTCAGATGCACTTAGGAAATACTTAGCCGAGGACGATGAGTTTTGGTCTCGGTGGTTATTCTTTGCCAGACAACATGGAGCAGTTTTATGATTCCCATTACACAGAAGCCTGAACCAGGGGACTTTGAAAGTAAAGTGAGATCGAAAGGATCCTCCTTTTTGCGAAATGTTCCTCAACCCAAGGTGTGGGATAATCGTGAATATTGGAGAGAATCGCTGGAAGATTTATATACATCTTACAACCAAATTTGTGCTTATTCGGCTCAATGGATTCCCCGGATTGAAGGAACCCCTACCGTCGATCATTTTATCCCTAAATCTGCGAAACCAGAGTTGGCGTATGAGTGGAACAACTTTCGCTTGTCTTGCCAAAAGATGAATAGTAGGAAGTGGACTTTTCAAGATGTTTTAGATCCATTCAAAATACAAAATGGTTGGTTTATATTAGATTTTCCTTCTTTACTTATTAAAGTCAGTCCTGATTTAGAAGATCCAGTTAAAAGCCAAGTAAAAAATACGATTAAGAGGCTAAAATTAAACGATGATGATAGCTGTGTAAAGCATCGGCAGGACTGGCTTACGCAATACTGTAAAGGTAAGTTTAAATTTGAATTTTTGAAGGAAACAGCCCCATTTATTGCATACGAGCAAATTATAAGAACAATGGTTGTATTCTCCTGCTCTCAATTCTTGAATATGAAATAAATTTGCTGTAGTTACTGTTAAATCGGGAACATTTCTACCTTCCGCTTGTTCGACGCGAGAAGCTAGTTCTTGAGCTAAAATAGGCTTTAAACATAATGGACAAATAGCACGTTGTTGGCTATCTATTATTCTATGTTCTTCAAGAAGTTTTAACTCAGCAACACCGAGTTTCTCACACTCCTTGTCTATTTTCTGTTTGCATTCATCAGAATTTTGTATTCTTTCATCGCGAGCTATATCCATAATTCCTTCAGTTCGCCATGCAAGAAAAGATAATTGATATCTTGTGGCTTCTATTTCTTCAGATGAAGCGTATTCATAGACTCTAATTCCTGCACCTTGACCACCGCTATTACTATCAATATATCCTTGTCTGATTAAGGAATCATCTTGACTGGTAGTATCTGGTACACGAGCTACATATTGCCCTCCTAATGGTGATTTCCTTGATGTTGCTGACTGCCAATCTTTATATTGACTTGGATTATATGAGTTCCATTGTTGTCTAGTTTCATAATACACTAATAAGTTTTCTCCTATAATCAAATCCTTGGGTAAATTGGAACTAGGTAATGGGGGCTTGTCAGAAAAATATTCTTCTGGGTCAGCTATAACAATATAACCGTTCTCAAATCCTTTCTTTGGTAAAGAAATTCCTAGTTTCCATGAACTAAGGATGACTTCATTAACAAGAATTGAAACCACAATTCAACAATTATCCGAGGTTGAGGTGCATCAACTGGCAGACTGATTACAACATTACTTAGATGATAGTTGGGCTGCTTTCTCTATCTGTTATACTTAATTAAAGACAACATTCAAACTAAAATCTGTATGAAGAAAACAATGATTGTTACAGGTGGGACTAAAGGGATTGGTAAGGCAATTTTAGAAAAATTTGCCCAAGGGGCTTTTGACTTGATCACCTGTTCAAGAAGTGAACAAAATCTGGCGGAACTCAAAACAGAATTTTCACAAAAATATCCAGGATGTAATCTCTATACATGGGTAGCGGATCTTTCGGAAAAATCAGAAGTAAAAAATTTTGTTCAATTTATTGAAAATACAGGGTTAGAGATTGATATCCTCGTGAATAATGTGGGTCTATTTGTCCCTGGACAAATTCATAATGAACCCGAAGGAAACTTTGAATTAATGATGCAAGCAAATTTGTATAGTGCTTACTATCTCACCAGAGGAATTCTTGGAAATTTAATCGAAAGAAAAACAGGTCATATTTTCAATATTTGTTCTATTGCCAGTCTAGTTCCCTATATTAAAGGTTCTTCTTATTCTATTAGTAAATTTGCCTTGTTAGGACTATCAAAAGTTTTGCGAGAAGAGTTAAAACCTTATAATATTAAAGTAACTGCAATTTTACCGAGTGCTACATTAACGGATAGCTGGAATGGTACAGAAGAACATCCTGAACGGTTTTTAAAAGTTGACGATATAGCAGATTTAGTCTATGCTTGCTATCATCTTTCTCCCCAAGCTGTGCTAGAAGAAATTATCATTAGACCCCAATTAGGGGACTTATTTTAATATTTTTAATCCTCATGATTTTAGGGTGTGTAAGCTCTGGAACTTACACACCGAATCTCCCCTAACTGTGGTGATCTGCACTATTTTCCCTCCCAAATTAACTCTAAACGATCTTGAGCTTCTTGTAAGGATTTTTCTACAGGTTTGCCCAGCATAGAAGCTTCGATCGCGCGACCTAAATAATCCGATAAACGACTATATCCGGCAATAATCGGTCGTCCACCCGCAACGGGTATTTGATCAACAAAAACTTTCATCACAGGTTTTTGTTTGAGAAATTCTTGATAGGCTAGACTGTTCGCGGATTTCATGTTAACGGGTAAAAATCCTGTGCCAATACTCCATTCTGTTTGGAATTGTTCACTTAAAACATACTCCAAAAACTTCAGGGTGGCTTTCTGTCTTTCTGGAGTTGTTTTCATCACAAATAATACCCCATTTCCTGTTACTGTGGCTGGGCGAAGATTCATCGGTACAGGAAAAACCCCATAATCGACATTACTTTTCATAATATATGTCCAAGGGCCGGTAATTTGCATCGCCACACGACCAGAAATAAAATCTGCTTCTTCATAACCTCTTTCTGGGATGGATAAAGTCCCAGAACCATCTTTCAATAAATCTTGCCAAAATTGTACAGCCGCGATTGCACCCGGATTGATTAAATTAGGGCGATTATTTTCGACAATTTCACCATTAGAACTTAACAAAAAGGGAAACCAAGTAAAAACAGTCCATTCTCCTTTACCAAAAGGAATTAACATTCCATACTGTTCTGGTTTTCCATTTCCATCCCGATCAATCGTGAGTTTTTTTGCCACTTCCCTTAATTCTTTCCAGGTTTTAGGTAATTTTGTAATCCCCGCTTCTTGAAATAATTTAGGGCGATAAAAAATGCCGATATTACTGGTACAGAGAGGCACCGACCAAAGATGACCATTTAATTCACTTTCATGCAGAACATTTGGATATAATTCTGGCTTAAGTGGCAATTTATCTAACCAATCTTCTAGGGGGACAACGGCATCTAAATTAACCAGTTGACCTGTTAATTGGGGGGAAAAAGAAAGGATATCGGGTGGGGAATTACCGACAACGGATGTCAGGATTTTGGGTAATTGTTGACCCGCAAAAATTGAATCAACCTGGATATCATCATGGGTCTGATTAAATCGTTCTACTAATTTGTTAAAAACGTCTCGATTAGGGGGAGGATTCAGTCCTTGCCATAGGGTTAAGTGCATGACTCCATGATTTTTGTGAGTGGCACTTTGGCATCCGGCAAAAATGAATAAAAATATACTGAATATCATGGCAATTAACCCAATTTTGGGGAAGGATACAATTGGGTTATTATATCTACTAAAAACCCAAGTCTTGAGAGAGTTGATTTTAATCATTATTATTTTTTATATTTAAGAAATATTCGGGGTAAAACTTTGGGTAACACTGTCTTCAGAGCAATTGTAAATATAAGTACGAATTTCGGGTATTTTGGCAGTTTTAAAGTTTTTTTCCGCCCTTTCCCATAAATCTGCATCTTCTCCATAATGAATATTTTTAAACCCTTTTAATTGAAATAAAACATGACGTTTGACGAAAAAAGTAGCACCAATAGCACAGTCTTGAATGTTAATCAGTTTTCCAGGTTGATAATAATCAGCTACAAATCTATCTCCATTCATCTCACAACCACCCATAATAAAATCCACTTCAGGATTAGCTTTCATATATTCCCAACGAAATTCTAAATGATTGGGTTTATATTGATCGTCGCTATCCAGGAAAGTAATATATTTCCCGAAAGAGGCTTGAATACCAGCATTTCTGGATAAGGCTTGTTTTCGATTTTTATGCTTGAGATAGCGGATATTTTCGGATTTTTTAAGAAAGGGATTAATGATTTCAAAGGTATGATCTTGGCTGCCATCATCTACAATGATTAACTCCCAATCTTGAAAACTTTGATTGATTACACTATTAATACAATCGCTCAAATAGTTGGCTCGATTGTAAGTAGGTAAAATAATTGATATTTCTGGAGTATGGGAAAAATTTAGAGGACTCATAGCAGTAAAAAACTGATAAGTTGTATACTTTTTAAAGGTATTTTTGTTGGGCTTGAGATATTTTTTTTAATCCACCTTGATTCTATCATTTCCCGATAAAAATATCAAGCAGTAATATCATCAATAATGATGATTGATTGGTATTATCGTCCCAGAAAAAGTTTTTTCTGGCTTCATGAGGCTCCCCCGTACTTTTGGTGATCTATTCAGCTTATTAATTAGATCCTATAGGGTGTGTTTTTTAACCATTAGATGAAGGAGCATTGAGTTTCATTAACCGTTGAATACTAACGTATAGGGCTAATCCGATTAATCCCAAGCATAGAATACTAAATAAAAGCGTTCCCATTGTCAATACACCGACCACCAGGGTGCGAACAGTTGTTGACATTTGGATTACGGTAAAATTCTCTGATTGGATGGGTTTGTGGGCAAATTTTTCAGCAACAACATGGGTAAATTTATAAAAAACAAAGGCAATTCCCCCATACATTAATCCATTCGTAATACAACGGAATAAATTAATAGCATCCGTTTGGGAGGAGGTTTGAGACGTTTTAGGAGTCGGTTCAGTCATAGTTTATGATTGTATTAAACGAATACCAGTTGAGACAAATTTTGCTGTCCAAAACTCTAATTCTGGGTTTGCCATTTGGGTTTTTACAGCTTCTAAAACCCGGAAAGCTTCGGCTTCAGATTCCGTTAAGGCGAACACCGTTGGCCCCGAACCGGACATCATGGTTCCCAGAACACCTTGAGACTCAAAAGCCTCTCGCAGTTGTAATACTTGGGGATATTCAGGTAAGGCAACTTTCTCTAAATCATTGTGCAGTAATTTACCAATTTCTGTACTATCTCGGTGCATAATAGCAGAAACTATCGGCCCAGAATGTACCCGTTGTTGACGGGTTTGTAAATCTTTGGCTTCTGAAATATAGGTCTGGCTAAACTGTTGTCGATAGGTTTGATAAGCCCAAATCGTCGAAATTCCCAGGTTGCGATATTTGGCTAAAACCACATACAAATGATCTAAATTTATTAGGGGAGAAAGTTCTTCACCTCGTCCCGTTGCTAAGGCTGTTCCTCCTTGAATACAAAAGGGAACATCAGAACCAATTTGAGCAGCTAATACTTCTAATTCGCTTTGAGTTAAGCCTAATTGCCAGATTAAATCTAAACCGACTAAAACCGCCGCCGCATCCGTTGAACCTCCAGCTAACCCGGCGGCAATGGGGATATTTTTTTTGATGTTAATTTCTACTCCCCCAAATTGAGCCATAGCATCAGGAAATTGTTCTGCTAATAAAGCTGCCGCTCGATAGGCTAAATTGGTTTTATCATTGGGAACTTCTGCATGATCACAGCGCACACTAATAGTATCAATTCCAATCGGTTGAATATCAATCTGATCGGCTAAACTAATACTTTGCAGTACCATCGCCAATTCGTGATATCCATCGGGGCGATCGCCTATAATTTCTAAGTAAAGGTTGATTTTTGCCGGAGCAATTAAAGAATAGGAACGCATTTGTATTCAACGGAGTTGTTGACGGTTGACACCCCCCTTACCTGCCGTGTACGGGGGGTTGGGGGGGACGGTTGACAGGTTCAGCCGAGGAAACCCAAGGCCTGTAACTCAAAATCAATTTGATCACCTCCTGAAGTTATCTTATCGTAGTCCTAACTGCCTTGGCGACTGCTATATCTCAGCACTGAAGTGACTGAGCTTTACGCTTACCGTGCATTCCGGTAGAGAAAGAGCGATCGCTACCTGATAAAATTAAGAGCGATTGCTAATTTTATCAAAAAAAACAACGTTAAATACTCTATCTCGCAGACTCCCATCAGAAGTAGCTAAGAGTCGAAATTTTTGTAGCCTATTTTGTAGCCAATTGCTTATTCCCTATGGACTATTCCCATTGACAGGGTTCTTGTTGTACAATTCCCACCGGGGTAAAAGAAAAAGCTAGTCTAATAAACTCGTACATATCTAGTTTAGCCGAAAATTTACGGTTTTTACCCGATATTAGATCCCCCTAAATCCCCCTTAAAAAGCAGGGCGTTTTCAAAGTCGGGGGTAAAAAAGAAAATAAAAGTGATCTTTTCTTGATAAAATCAAAAAGAGATCACTTTTATTTGATTTTAAAACTATGTTAAACAGTATAATTGAACAACTGAAGTTAGTCAAGGATTTTCGGAAAAATCGTGGCAAAAGACATGAATTATGGGTAGTGTTGACTATCATTATTTTGGCACTGCTAACTGGCAATGTTACT
>CAITND010000079.1 GCA_903893625.1 uncultured Oscillatoriales cyanobacterium | reverse complement strand
TTGGACTTGTGAACATTGCCAAACAACTCATGACCGAGATATTAACGCTTCAATTAATATCAAAAATGAAGCCTTGCGGATCTTGTCGTTAGGAACTAGCGATACTGCCAATCTGAGGGGGTGTAAGTCGTCTAATGGAACTTCTATTCTATTAGGTGCTATCCCCGTCGAAGTTGGAAGCCCACACTTACTCGTAGAGAAGTGTGGGTAGTTCACTATGTCTTTGCGCCACATCAAACACCCCGATCTGTTTGTCAGATCAGGGTGTTTGCAGAATCTCAAATTTTGCAGACCGACTTAACCTTAAGGGGGAGATTCAGTGGAAGGAAGCCCATCTTTCAGTCCAGACAAGTTAATGTGAATCTCTGGATCGGCTCTTTCTGAGTTGGAATTGACTCTATTTTTTTTTGAGAGATTGGCTAATGACCACGTTAAACTTAAGATGGCCAGTTTAGCGATCGCATCTAATTGTTTGTCTTGAGATTCTTTGATCGGTTGGGTTTTAGGAGCAGAGTTATTGGTATTCATAAAATTGTATTGTTTAGAACCTATTACAAGTATTCCTCATCCCGTCCAAGCTTTCCGTAATGTTTATCAATTTTTTTTGTGATAATCATTACTAATTTATGTGATTAATCTCACAATATTTTCTGAAAAGTTATAAATGCTGAAAATTAAATCCATGATGGAAACCACATCCGCATTCTCCATTGCATAGGGGACAAAGGAAGACCTAAATATAATGGCATCCAATACAAAAAACCGAATAAAACCAGGAAAATAACCGTACCTCCGAGCCACCGAAATCGAGTTTGATGACTATACAACCAGCGTTCTAACCACCAAGCTAAAGCCATACAGCTAAACACAAATCCCGTCATGTAGTGGTAAATAAATAAACAGCGCGTGACTTTAACCCAAGGTAATAAATTTGCTAACCAATTCAAGGTGAGAAATAACGTTAACCACAGTTCCGGTGTCGGTGGAAATTGTAGGGATAATTTGGGTTTTAACTGGGGAAATCGAAGACTTAAATCCATCCAAACCCGTTGAATTAACATCCCAACTAATAAGATACTAGCTAAGGTTGATAACCACCATAAAAACGGATTTCCCATCGCATGAACGGCATAAATAATCGGCAGTTGATCAGAATGATTTAAGGGTAAAATCGGATTGGGTGGGGTTGTAGCATCAACTTTTTTGTAAAAATAAGCAATGGGTCGTAACATCAAAATCCAACTGTACCATTTAGAACAGTAGGGATGAACTTTCGCCCCATCTCCTAAGTGATGATGATAAGCCCAAATTTTGGCTTGAAGTCCCCAAAGTCCCGGAGTCGGATTTTGTTGTAAATGGGGAAGCCAAGCAATACAATAAACCAGAATCGGAATTAGAATTAAACTAACTAAAATTGAAATAGGGGTGAGTTGATTTAGGTTTTGTAAGGGGGATTTAACGGATTTTTCTGGGGTTGATTGTTCATGATTATGGGTAAAATATTGAATAATTCCATTGAAAATTAATATTAAATAAATTCCCAATAAAAATCCTAGTCCATTCCATTTTGTAACAACGGAACCTCCTAATCCTATTCCGGCTAAAATCAACCAAAACCAACGATTTGCGCCTTGTTTTTGTAAGCCTTTTAAAAAGAAAAGTTGTCCTAATAATCCAAAAAATACAATATAAATATCACTCAACGCATAACGGGATTCAACGATAAATAATCCATCAATTGCGATTAAAAAAGTAGCTATTAAGGTATAACTTCGACGGTGAGTAAGTTGATAGGCGATCGCACCTACAATTAAAGGAATAAACGAACCGAATAAAGCATTAAACCACCGATAACTCCAGGTTGATAGGGTAGAACCTGTTAAATTATTAACCGTTTCTTGTCCGAATGGAAGTTTAGATCCAAGCCAAATTCCGATGGCAATTAAATATTGACTCAGGGGCGGATGGGAATTAAAAAAAGGAGTATGGGTTAAATAATTATTTCCGAATTTAGCATAATAAACTTCATCAAACACTAAAGTATTAAATCGGCTTAAACCCCAGAATCTTAAGATAATAGACCCTATAAATATTGCGATCATCCCCAAGGTAAAACCAGAGACTTTGAATGGAGATTGAGATTGTCTATGCGTCATAATTGTTAGCGAGAAATCCTATAGCATTTCTAAATGATTTGTGATCAAAACCTGTAGGGGTTGGGTCTCCCAAGCCAGGTGTCAAGAGGGTTGGGTCTCCCAACCCCTACTATAAAATAGTACAACCTTTATTCTATTTTTTGTTCCCTATTCCCTATTCTATAATTAAATCCCCAAGTCTTTACAAATGGGAATTTCTATAATAAACTCAGAGCCTTCTCCTAACTTAGATTGACATAATAATCGCCCTTTATGGGTATCTTCTATAATCTTTTGACTAATTGATAATCCTAGTCCTGTTCCTTTTCCGACAGGTTTGGTTGTAAATAAATAATCAAAGGCAGATTTTTTAGTATCCTCTGACATTCCCGTCCCATTATCCTTAACAGAAATCGCAACAGCCCGACTATTAGAAACTAAATAAGTTGTAATTGTAATTTGATTAGGAAGTTGAAGTAACTCCTGATAGGATTTACTTTGGCTGGATTCATTTAAAGCATCAATAGCATTAGTAATTAAATTCATAAATACTTGATTTAATTGCCCTGGATAACACTCAACCAAAGGCATTTGACCATATTTTTTAATAATTTTAATTTCAGGACGTTGATCCGTTGCTTGTAATAAATGTTTGAGGATTAACAGGGTACTTTCTAAACCTTCATGAATATTAAAAGCAACTTGAAGTTTAGTATCACTTCGAGAAAAAGTGCGTAAACTGGTGCTAATATTAGAAATTCGATCTGTTCCTAATTTCATAGAAGAAATCAGTTTAGGAAGATCTTCAATTAAATAATCTAAATCAATTGAATCTGCATGATCAATCAGAGAAGGATCGGGATTAGAATAATAGTTTTGATAGAGTTTTAAATGCTGAATTAAATCATTAATATAAATACTGGCGTGATTCAAATTGCCAGCAATAAAGTTAATTGGGTTATTGATTTCATGGGCTACTCCTGCAATTAAATGCCCTAAAGTTGACATTTTTTCGCTTTGTACCAGTTGCATTTGAGACTGTTTTAAATCTTCTAAAACTTGAGACAATTCGGCGGTTCGTTCCAAAACTCGTTGTTCTAATTCTTGATTTTTTTCTAATAATTGTTGAGTCAGGGATCTAATTTTTAAATGAATTTTAATCCGAGCAACAACTTCTTCAGCTTGAAACGGTTTAGTAATATAATCAACAGCCCCAATGGATAAGCCCCGAACCTTTTCTAACTTATCCGTCACGGCGGTCATAAAAATGATCGGAATATCATGGGTTGGGGGGTAATTTTTCAGGTATTTACAAGTTTCAAAACCATCAATTTCCGGCATCATGACATCTAATAAAATCAAGTCAGGTTGCTCAATTTCAGCTATTTCAATTGCTTGATAACTATGAGTTGCAATTAAAAATTTCCAGCCACAATCATCAATGAAACCCGACAATAAATTAAGGTTTGTTGGGCTATCATCAACAATTAATATGGTCGTTTCTTTAAATGAGTTAGAGTTCATATCGAGTGGGAGCTATGATTTATGGATCAATCAGGATTGTTCCAGCAGAAAGAAAATTCCTATCTCAACTCAACCCTAGTATAAATGTTAACGACCGTTGATAAACGGATTGATTTTGAAGGCTTCCAACAAGGGAAACAAAAGCCACAAGACTTCAGGAATAATTCTGCTCACGATTTTTATAGAGATGATGGGACTGAACTCATTTTATGGGGGATCATCACAATTTGACAGTGATACCTATCACAAAGAACAGAAAACTCAACAAAAAAAGCCCCATGATAGGGCGTTTGTCGGGGCGGGTATCCCAGGCATTTTTAAAATATTAACCCAGCTAAACCCGCCCGCATCGGCTATCAATGCACCAAGAAAGAACTAGCGTAATTTCAGAATTTGAGCCGTCAGACCCAGGCTTTCTTCATACAGAACATCCCGTCCCCAACGTTGTAACTGTTGAGACATCAGAGATTCCGCTTTTTGATCTGTAGCGGCAATTACTTGTTCCGTCCGGCAAGATTGGGCGCTTCCTCCGGCTTCCATCCGCATACATCCGGTGGTTTCTGAACATAAAATTGTACAGCAGTTGGCGTGAGGATTCCCAGACGTTAACCGTAATCCGACTAAATCCCCTGGAATTTCACCATAATCCGCCGTCGGAATTGCAGCCAATTCTGCCATAATTTCTTGATCATTCGGCCCGATAAATTGGATATGTTTTAAATCATAATCCCCATCTTGATCAATAAAAGAAACGGGTTTCCATTCTAAACGACTCGCAAACCATCCCAAGAACATTAACGCTTGAGCGGCGTTGCCTTTTTCATAATCCAGGGTGATATTGTCAATTTCGACTAAGGAAGCTCGACGTTCAGGGGGATCAAAAGCCGAGGCAGTTAATTCTTGCCAAGGGGAAAGTCGATGCCAATTTAAGTCCGCAATATAGGTTTCCTGTTCAATTAAATTGTGCATTTTCAACAATTCCGATTCGGGATCGCTAAAATAAGATGAATCTACAATCACACAATTAGAACAACTGGATAATTGTTTGAACAATTCTTGCTCAGGATTAGGTGTTGCTTTCCACCAAATAAATTTAGGTAAATCGGGAATCATTAAGGAGGAAACGATATTTCCCACCCGTTCTAAAGCAGCTTTTGTGCCTCGCAGGGTGATGTATTCACAACACACTAACCCTTCTTCATGTTTTTTCTGAATTGGGCAATAGGCAGAGACTTGAGCCGTTACTCCCGTATCCTCTCCCATAATCGGACACAGGGTAATAATCCGACAAGGATTTTGAGCGGCGATAGTTTCACTAATACTAAATCCCCGTGCATCTAAATTAGGGATAATTTGTTCTGATGGGGGAAGTTTAGCAAATTCTTGGCGTAATTTTACCAAGGTATCGGGGTCAACTCGCCCGGTAATCGGTAAACCATAAATTCTCTGGGCTTCTTTAATAGCATCACGGGTTGTTGTACCATGAATGCCATCAATACTGCCCAGATAGAACCCTAATGCTCCTAACAATTGTTGGAATTCTTCGGGTTCATAAACCACCATACTAAAGGTAGCAGCACGAGTAGCAATGGCTGTGGTTTTGCCATTTCCAATATTCTGACTCAGCCAAATACTCCCTAACTCAGCTTCAATTTGGCTAAGGGAAATATCTTTAGGTTTCTGTAAAGCAACAAGCGGTGTATTCATAATCAGTTATCAGTTATCAGTTATCAGTTATCAGTGCGGAGTAATCAGTAGTCAGTAGTCAGTAATCAGTAATCAGTCTTGAGTTTTGAGTTTTGAGTCTTTAGCCAACAACTACTAACTCTTAACTCTTAACTCTTACACTGATAACTGATAACTGATAACTGATAACTGATTAAAGTCGGCGCCAGCGACGGCCATCTCGGTTGAGAAGCAGTTCAGATTGCACTGGCCCCCAAGTACCTGCTTCATAGAAGGGGATAGACTCACCAGGAGCCGGAGCATCCCAGACTTCTAGGACGGGGGTTAGGACTTGCCAAGAGGCTTCGACTTCATCACCCCTGGTAAATAGGGTTTGATCGGCTAACATACAGTCAATCAATAAACGGGCATAAGCATCTGTATTCGGTTTACCAAAAGCGGTATCGTAGCGAAAATCCATGTCAACGGAACGAGTCCGCAGGGAGTTTCCGGGGGTTTTGACTTCAAAGCGCATGGAAATCCCCTCATTGGGTTGAATTCTCAACACTAAAACATTGGGGTTAGCCTGTTTTGCTGCGGACTGGAACATTAAAAACGGCACTTCTTTAAACTGAATGGCGATTTCCGTGACTTTTTTCGGCATTCGTTTTCCGGTTCGCAAATAGAACGGGACACCTTTCCATCGCCAGTTATCAATATAAAATTTTAACCCGGCATAAGTTGGGGTGGTGGTGCCGGGGGCTGCTCCTTCTTCTGAGCGATACCCTGGAACCTGTTGACCGTTCATCCAACCGGGGGTATATTGTCCGCGCACCGCAGAATATTCTAAACCATTAATATCAGCCAGGTGGGTGGCTTGAACCACCTTAACTTTCTCGTTGCGAATACTATCGGCATCGAGGGAGTTGGGGGGTTCCATTGCGGTTAGGGAAAATAACTGCATCAAGTGGTTTTGTACCATATCCCGCAGCGCCCCAGAGGTTTCATAATAGCCCGCCCGTCCTTCTAAACCAACCGTTTCAGCAACAGTAATTTGGACGTGATCGACAAATTGACGGTTCCACAAAGGTTCAAAAATGGCATTGGCAAACCGAAACACCATCAGATTTTGGACGGTTTCTTTACCCAAATAATGGTCAATGCGATAGACTTGTTCTTCAGAACACACTTGACGGACAACCCGGTTCAGGACTTGGGCGGAACTTAAATCTCGACCAAAGGGTTTTTCAATCACTAAACGCTGTTTTTTGGGGTCGGTGAGCATGGATGCCCCACCAAGTTGTTGAATGGCTTCAGCGAAGAAACGAGGTGCTACAGATAAATAAAAGACGCGGTTGCCTCTAGTTCGGCGGAGTTCATCAAGTTCACTTAAAAAGGCTTTGAGTTTTTGATAACTTTCGGGTTCATCCATGTTTCCCGAACAATAAAAAATCCCCTGGGCAAAATCTTCCCATAGGGTTTGTGAATATAAACCTCCTCCAAATTCTTCAATTCCTTCACGCAAATGTTCGCGGAAAAAGTCGTGGCTCCACTCCCGACGGGCTACCCCAACAATAGTTAATTCAGGGGGTAGTTTGCGCTCTAATTTCATTTGATAGAGGGCAGGAACTAATTTTCGTTGGGTTAAATCTCCCGATGCACCAAAAATTACTAAAATCTGGGGTTCGGGAATTCGATCTTGTTGCAGTCCTACCCGCAAGGGATTTTCAATCATTGTAACCATTTAGATTCCTTTTGCGATCAATTAATAGCAGTCGCGCCTAACGGTTAGGACAAAGACTAATACAGCAAACCAGACGCTGAAATCTTTTTCCTTCTGTTCCCTGTTCCCTGTTCCTTGCTGTAATTTTTACAGATGATAGTCTTTTTCCCTTTAAAACTTTTGTTTAATTTAAGATTAGCATCCTGAAAATGGCTGAGGACAACCCCCAAGAAACCCGGTTTTTGATTTCTCCTGCGGTTGTCCTAATTTTCATCAGTCCTCAAGCAACTGACTTTGATATTTTATTTGGCGACGGGAGTAAGAGGTAATTTTGATGAGGAAACTATCATGGACATTAGCGATCGCACATCTTTTATAAAAAGTTCAACCTTAAAAACCTTGTTAACGGAATTGGAAGAAGAATGTCAAACGGTTATTCAGCTTTTAGATAAAATTAAAACAGGAAACCAATTAAACAATAGTGAAAAGGGGGATAGTTTAGCCGAATTATTGGCAGCAATGATTCATCTACAAACCCATTGTGGCGAAGATTTACAAACTTTAATTGCTGAAGAATTAGAACAGTTGCCTGATACAGAATGATCAGAGTAAGATTGTTAATGATTACGTTGTATTCCTTTGAGGGCGAGGAGACCTCGCCCCTACCTGGGTTGAACGTTTTATCCGTTATTCTTGACTGAAATTATCATCTTTAATAACTTGTTCTAGTACAGCTTGACGAATATCTGACCAATCTTTGAGTTGGTTAAATTTATGATGTCCTGTCATAATAAACCCTCCTGTTGTAGTTCTTCAAGATATTGATCGTACATCAAACCCATCACTTGACGATCTCTTGATTATCGCATACGATAAAACATAAGACACTTTTATATAATTTAAAGTTATGGAACCTTTGGTTACGGCGGCTGTAGCATTGGGAACGGTAATTGGAACGAAAGCGTTAGAAAAAACGGGTGAAAAAATTGGTGAAAAAATTGGTGAAACCCTATGTGAGAAATCAAAACAATTGTTAACAGATCTTAAACAAGATAATCTCAGCCTCGCCACAACAATTGAAGGCTTTCCAAATCAGCCTGTAGATTATAGTAAAGCAATTTTAGCACTTCAATCCGCAGCCGAACAAAACTCTAAATTACGTCAAAACCTGGAAATTATAGCTCAACTTGGACAACAAAAACCTAAACTTGCTCCTTATATTCAAGAGGCTGTAACTCATCTTAACTCTAATCCTGCTGTTATTAATAATGATAAAGTAGCGGATTCTATTAAAAATTTATTTCAAGGAAATAACACACTTAACAACCCAACCTTTAACTGACCACTTTCGCCTGATGGGAACAGGGCAAAGTTGATTCCTATTGATATTAACTGGCATCAAATTTGTGAATCTCGCCTCGACACCTACGAAGAACGCTTTTTCAAGAATAACCCGTTAACGGGGATTAATTTTTATGTTCCCTTGGGGTTAGTGGAACCCAAACGGGAACAGGAAAAACGACAAAAACAGGAAGTTAACCCAGAGGACGGGTCACAATTTTATCAATTAGCTGAAACGGAAATTACCAAAACCTATAACGAACCAAATCAATTTTTTGAGGACGTTTTACGACAGGGAAATAGTAAAAGTAAAGGTAAACGTTTGGCAATTATTGGGGAACCTGGGGCGGGAAAAACTACCTTATTATATCAAATTGCTCGATGGATTTTACAGGAAAATTTGGGTTATCCGATTTTAATTCGGTTGGCGGATGTTAATAAACCAATACGAGATTATTTAACTCAAAATTGGTTACGCGATGCAACGCCAAATTTAACGGAGGTTTCGCCGGAATGGGTTGCTGGGTTTGAGATGTTGATTACAAAAAAACCAAATTATTCGGCGGATTATTCGGCGGATTATTCGGCGGATTATTCGGCGGATTATTCGGCGGATTATTCGGCGGTTGAAACCGCGTCTACACAGACAAAACCCGCCGTCGCGGGTTCGCAAATTGTGCCATTTTCCCAACAGGTTTACTTACTCCTCGACGCCGTTGATGAAATGGGGATAACGTCACCTTTGGTAACAATTAATCAACAGTTGGCGGAAGGATGGACGCAGGGGTTACGGGTGGTGTTAACCTGTCGGTTGAATGTTTGGGAGGGGGAGAAAAACGCTTTAAGGGATTTTGATGTTTATCGCAATTTAGATTTTAATTCCCAACAAATTCAGGATTTTATTGAACAATGGTTTAATGATAAAACCCAGAGTCAGGAATTATTAAAACAGTTAAAGGAAACCAACCAAAACCGGATTAATGATTTAATTAAAAATCCCCTGCGGTTAGCGTTATTATGTCGGACTTGGAAACGGGGGCAAAAATTACCGGAAACCCAAGCGGGACTTTATCAACGGTTGGTTAATAGTCATTATCAATGGAAGGATGAACAGAAACCGTTTCAAATTCCTGAAGATGTGCAAGAATGTCTCCATCAACAGTTAGGAGAATTAGCGAAAACAGCGATAAACCGTGAACAATTTCGGTTTCGTTTAGAGGAAAAATTTGTTCAACAGTATTTAGGAAAACCTCAACGGGAAAATACTCTATTTGATTGGGCGTTAAAATTAGGATGGTTAAATCGGGTGGGGTTAGCATCCGTTGAGGAAAAGGACTCAGACCAAGCGGTTTATGCCTTTTTCCATACCACGTTTCAGGAATATTTTGCAGCTTTAGTGATTAAGGATTGGGATTATTTTTTACCTCGAAATCATGTCAATTGTCCGGTGGAGGGGAAAGAGTATCGCATTTTTCAACCCCAATGGAAACAGGTAATTTTATTATGGTTGGGGCGAGATGATGTGGAAGAAGGGGAGAAAGAGGGGTTTATTCGGGCATTAGTAAATTTTGAGGATGGCTTTATAGAACTAGAGCATCATAATGGCAGAGGTTTTTATGAATATCGTGCCTATTTTTTAGCTGCTGCGGGAATTAATGAGTTTAAAGAATGTAGTTTATCGGATGAAATTGTAGAACAAATTGTTAAATGGGGGTTTGGTTATTTTAATATTGAGAACCAAGAATGGAGAACTTTTCTTGATCCAATAGAGGAAGGTGCAAGAATAGTATTACCAGAAACAATTAGAGAAAAAGTGATCGCTAACTTAATTCAAGTCTTAGAAACCACTGAAGATGAAGATATTCGCTGGAGGGTTGCCAATAGTTTAGGGAAAATTGACCCAGGAAATGAGTTAGCAATACAGGCGTTAATTCGGGTTTTAGGAACCACTGAAGATGAAGAT
>CAITND010000078.1 GCA_903893625.1 uncultured Oscillatoriales cyanobacterium | reverse complement strand
TGCAGCATCCACGCATTCTCTGACAGTTTGAAATTCGTTTAATTTCTGTTTCATCCATGTCTTTAAAACAGCCCACCAGTTTTCAATCTTGTTCAAGTCGGGAGAATATGGGGGCAGATACCAAATTTCACATCCGGCTTCTTCGACGAGTTTTTTGATAGATTCCCCTTTATGAAAGCTGGCATTATCAATAATAATAATATCTCCGGGTTCTAGCACAGGCAGCAAAAAATTCTTTAACCAGGCTTCAAATAAATCTTTATTACATGATCCCTCAAAGGTTAAAGGAGCCAATAATTTCCCTTCTTTCAAGGTTTTTTTGATGATAATTTTAGTTATTCTTTACAACTATTAGGAAAAGATCAAGGACAAACACCCCTTTCTAGTTTTTTACTCAAAAATCGGTCTGGACATTGTGAATATCGGGATGGTCACGCCTGGACTTTAGTATATTTAGATGGGGTTTGGCAAAATTTTGATACGACTCCTGCGGGATGGTCAGCTTTTGAAGATGCTGCTGCACCTCAATGGGAATTCATGACAGATATCGGGTCTTTTTTGGGGTTTCAATTGACTCTATTTCTCAAACAACTCTCAACCCTAAACCTGTTAAAATATAGTTGGTTATTGATGATTCCCTTGTTGTTAATTATTGTTCAGTTTAAGTCAAAAAAACGAGTCCATCGTTAGGTAGCAGCTTAAATTAGTTTATTTCAGCACATAATAAGCTAATACACTTTGAACTTCATAGATATTCAGCTTTCTGTTAAACTCCCTTTCTATAGGTGTAGAACTACCCGATATCCAGATTTTTAACTCCGCATCAAGATCAAAGTGTCCCGATGTTTCAATGCTAAAATGAATAATACTGCGATAGGGAATGGAGTGATATTCAATTTTTTTCCCGGTGATTCCTTGTTTATCAATAAAGATCAATCGTTTATTGGTGAATACAATTAAGTCTCGAACTAACTGATAAGCTCTCTCTACAGACTCACCATCTGCTAGAAGTTTCATCAGTTCATTTTGCAACTTTACTGGATCAATTTCAGATGCGTTCCCTAACAAACCATCGATTAATCCCATGATTGACCTCCAAGCTAAAATTGAAGAATTTGTTTCTTAAATGTTATGTCTATTATAGCTTTATTTTCAGGAATAATACGATCGCTTCCTGAGCATAAATTTCAATAGCTTTATCAAATTGATAGCATTTATTTCATCAATTTATTGATGAAGCCGTCAATTTTTAGAAGCTCTTGAGTAATTTGGTTTACTCTATCTAATTCACTGGCTGGATCTGGTGGGAGATCCATTATTTGACCAGAAAATGCAACCAAACATATTAAGGATCGACGGGTTTCACCTATACTATCCCATACTTTCTTAGCATCCAAAGCGACTTCCCAAGCTCGATCCTCCAAATAAGATTCTATCTCAGCATGAGCTAAAACTCGATAGGCTAAAGTTAGAGATAACTGTCGATCAGTATATTTCCCAGTGGGGTTAATCTTAGGAATAAATTGCTTTTTTAGTCGATTTAGCTCTTTCTTTAAATGACGAAATCTAACAGATTGTGGCATATTTATAGAACAACTTACCTTAAACCCGGAAAAATTATACGATGATCAATCAGCTTAGGGATGTTAAAATTTACATCTAAAACTGCTAAAAGAGCTTCCCCACAGAGAAAGGCGATTGTAGGTTTCACGAATATTCTTAGTAGTTTTTTCAACAGATTCTCTAAATTCGTTGCTTGATGAACATAAATTCTGAAAAGCCTTTTCAACTTTTTCGGAATTACTGATGGCAGATTCTCTGATGGTTTTATCTGAAAAGTAAAACACCATTGCATCTAAAATAGATCGATTAAATTGTCTTCGATAGGTCTTAGAATTTGTTAACCACATCCGAGAAAAAAATTTTTCTCCAAATATATGGATTGTTGTTTGCACGGCTGCTTCAAATTGCTCGATTGTATCTTGAATATCTTTTTCTTTCTTTTCCCAGTCTTTATTTAGATTTTGGCAAGTCGTATCAAGAAATACTTTAAGATTTCCACGATATTCTGGTAAAAAGTAATGAAATGCTGTGTAGCGGAGTAATAATTCAACATCACGCATCCGAAAATCAGGATTTTTAGATTGAAATATCGTTCTCAAAGCTTGACTTTTAACTGATTGATCATCTAAAAAGTTGATAAATAAGCCGGGATGTAATGCTTGCCTTAGCTCTTGTGAAGATAAGGGTGTATTTTCAACGTTCAGGCGTAAGAAAATTTTATAGAGAAAATTTTCGCTATGCCAGTTCCGAATTAATGTAGTACGAATCGTTTGGTTATCCAGAGCATCTAGTTCGGAATTAAACGTAATTTCATTTTTTAGATCTTCATATTTAGAACCGTTTAGATCTGGTCTAAATTCCAAACTTTTTAAAGTAAAATTATTGTTGGGAGATTCACTTCTTCCATAAAATTGTAGAATGGTCAGTAACCGTTGCTTTCCATCAAGAACTATAAATTTACCGCGTTCTTTTTCATGAGCAGCTAAAACTATTTGTGGGGTAGGAAA
Source organism: uncultured Oscillatoriales cyanobacterium (assembly GCA_903893625.1). Lineage (GTDB taxonomy): Bacteria > Cyanobacteriota > Cyanobacteriia > Cyanobacteriales > Microcoleaceae > Planktothrix. The sequence goes on along the minus strand of CAITND010000078.1, from coordinate 37,635 downwards.
TCCTAAAATCAGGGATTCTATAAACCGACTTTTGCGAGTGATAGTCCAAGCATCTCGTCTTTGAAATTGAGGATTGAGTATAATATTTTCACGCAGCATTTGGTCAAGTATAGTTGCTGTTGTCCAGTCAGTCCCAGACACAATAATTCTTGAAATTTCCTCTAATTGTAAAATTCGTTTAGCATTAGAATTAAGTCCATTTTCCTGATCTTCATCTTCTTCAAAAAAAACGATTTCTTCTTTTTCTTCTGAAAGTTCTAGTTCAGACATAATTGTAATTAGCCAGGAGGCTTCAATAGATTTTAAGTGAATTAACTCAAGAGATAGGTAAGCTACTATCCAGTATACTTATATCTTTAACTTCAAGTCAATATGCAACTCTAAATTCCTCTGCAAAACACACTTAGCATTGACTAAACATAAAACTATTGCTGTTCCCCAGAAAATGGATCTACAATAGAAACAGTTAACAAAATAGAGGTTATCTCCCTATGCCTCAGACCATTAAAGAGCAACCCAGTGGGTTATATATTCAAACCCCTGACCAACAACCGATCGCCTTTCCCCTCAAACATACGAATGTTAGTGCTAAAATTGCGGGGAATCTGTCACGGGTAGAAGTCACCCAGAGTTTTGAAAATCCTTTTACCACAACTTTAGAAGCGGTTTATATTTTTCCTTTACCCGATGAAGCCGCTGTGGATGAAATGTTAATTCAGATTGGCGATCGCACTCTGAAAGGTAACATTAAAAAACGCGAAGAAGCCCAACAAATTTATGAACAGGCGAAACAACAAGGACGCACCGCCGGACTGTTAGAACAGGAACGGGATAATATTTTTACCCAATCTCTGGCTAATATTAAACCCGGGGAACAAATTGATGTGATTATTCGCTATTCCGATAGCTTGAAATTTACCGGGGGAAACTATGAATTTGTGTTTCCGATGGTGGTTGGCCCCCGTTATATTCCGGGGGTAGCTATTGAAGATCCGAGTGTTGCCGGGGGTTCTGCGGTTGCACCCATGAGCCAAAATCAAGATACGGATTTAGTACCCGATGCTTCTCGTTTAAATGCGCCAATTTTGCCGGAGGGGATGCGATCGCGCCATGATATTAATGTAACGGTTGAAATTGATGCGGGTGTGCCGATTCTGGGGATTAATTCTCCGTCCCATCAACTGAACATTAACCATAGTGGGCAAAAGGCTCACATCACCTTAGCAGAGGGAGATACCATCCCCAATAAAGACTTGATGTTGCGGTATCAGGTAGCCGGAGAACAAACCCAAACAACGGTTTTAACCCAATCCGATGAACGGGGGGGACATTTCGCGGTTTATTTGATTCCGGCTATTGAGTATGCGGCGGATCAAATTGTTCCGAAAGATGTGGTTTTTCTGATAGATACCTCTGGTTCTCAACAGGGTATGCCACTGATGCAATGTCAGGAATTGATGCGGCAGTTTATTAATGGCTTGAATCCAGCAGACACCTTCAGTATTATTGATTTTGCCAATACAACCCAACAGTTATCTGCGGTTCCTTTGGCAAATACTCCCCAAAATCGCGCCCTAGCGTTGCAGTATATTAATCACTTAAATGCGGATGGAGGTACGGAACTTTTGCGAGGAATTCGGGCGGTTTTGAACTTCCCGGTTACGGATGTAGGACGGTTGCGGACGGTAGTGTTGTTGACGGATGGTTATATTGGTAATGACAATCAAATTCTGGCGGAGGTACAACAGCATCTCAAACCCGGAAACCGCCTGCATAGTTTTGGGGCGGGGAGTTCCGTTAATCGCTTTTTGATCAACCGCATTGCCGAATTGGGGCGGGGGATTTCTCGAATTATTCGCCATGATGAAGCTGTAGAACCCGTTGTACAACAGTTTTTTACTCAGATTAATAACCCCGTTTTAACCAGAATTCAGGTATCTTGGCAAGGAGAAGGAGAGAAACCTGTTATTTATCCTACCTTAGCACCGGATCTGTTTGCGGAACAACCCTTAGTGTTATTTGGGAAGAAACCCGATGGCAATTCTGGCGTTTTGCAGATTCAGGGGTTTGCGGCGGGTGGAACGTCCTATCAACAGCGTTTTAACTTGAATTTTGAATCTGAGGGAAATCCGGCTGTGGCTCAACTGTGGGGACGCTCTCGAATTAAGGCGTTGATGAATCAGATGGTGCAAGGGGATACAAAGGTGGGTGTGGAGGCGGTAACAGAAACGGCTCTCACTTATCAGTTGTTATCTCAGTATACAGCGTTTGTGGCGGTGAGTGATGATGTGCGGGTGAATCCGAGCCAGGGTTATGTGTCGGTGCAAGTGCCTGTGGAAATGCCGGAAGCGGTGAATTATCAGACTTATGGCTCTACACGTATGGCTGGATCTCCTCAATTTCTTCGTTCCATGACTGGAATCGTCTCCCCTGGATTCTCACCCCCTCCTGGTGGGATGGGATCTGCACCTATGGCACATAAGGCAAAGAGTGAGAGATGTTTTGAAGCCTCAGCTTCAAGAGAAGAGTTCTCAAAGATAGATCCGACGAATTCTCCTAAGAAGGGATTACTATCAAGATTACTATCAATCTTCCGTTCACAACCCCCATCTCCTGCTATAACTCGTTTACAAGTGGTGAGTGCAACGGGATTAGATCAAGAAGCGATCGCTTTTTTAACTCAACATTTACAATCAATTAAAATTCTAACGGGAATTACTGGTGATTTAGTGTTTGAGTTAAAGATTAATAAAGGACGGGTTAAACAGGTGATTTTAGATGAAGAAGCTTCTACAATTCAGGACGCTAAAATTATTGAATTAATTCGGCGATCGCTCTTAACTTGGAAACCTGTTCAAACTAACCCCATAACTGTTGTTTTAACTCTGAGAATTCAAGGTTGAGTTGGGTACAGGGGAGATTTCAGTTCAAAAGGAAGTGATCGCCGTCAGAAACCGGGTTTTTATTGGAGGTTAATGACATCAAATTAAGATCTGTTAAGAAACCCGGTTTCTAGTTCACTCAACTTCGCCGTCAGAAACCGGGTTTCTATTGGAGGTTAATGACATCATATTAAAATCTGGTAAGAAACCCGGTTTCTAGTTCGCTCAACTTAACCCTACCATAAATCTGCACACCTCTTGACAACGTACTACAAATGTAATACTATTAATATAGATGTATATTTAGATCCCCTATAAAACTCTTATGCCTTACGAAACTTTAAATCTTTCTACCCCTAAACCTGTCCTATCTTGGGCGAATCATGATTTAGGTTCAGCAGAAACCAAAATGGCGAAAAACGTCGCTTCTTTGCCCTTTGTGTTTAAGCACGTTGCTTTAATGCCCGATGTTCATTTAGGAAAAGGGGCATTAGTAGGTTCTGTAATTGCTACAAAAGAAGCCATTATTCCGGCGGCTGTCGGGGTTGATATTGGTTGCGGAATGTGTGCGATCAAATTACCGTTTATTGCTGAACAAATGGAGGGAAAACTAAAAAAAATTCGCCAGGAAATTGAAGCCGCAATTCCGGTGGGTTTTGATCAAAATAAACATATTGAAAAAGCTGTAACTAACTGGCAAGGATGGCGTGAGTTTAAAGACCTGCATTCTAAGGTTCAAAACTTAGAATCAAAAGCAATTAAACAAATGGGTTCTTTAGGAGGAGGAAATCATTTTATTGAACTGTGTTTAGATGAAGAAAACAACGTTTGGTTAATGTTGCATTCCGGTTCTCGACATATTGGCAATATGTTAGCCCAGAACCATATTGACACAGCAAAAAACCTGGCAAAATTAGCAGAAATTAAACTTCCCGATCCTGATTTAGCTTATTTTGTATCAGGAACTCCTGAATTTGCAGCCTATTGGAATGATTTACAATGGGCTCAACATTACGCTCGATTTAACCGAGATATTATGATGGCACGGTTTAAACGAATTGTGGAAACAGCCGTTGCGGGAGGTAAACCCACGAAACCCTTATTAGAGGTTAATTGTCATCATAATTATTCTGAAAAAGAGGTACATTTTGGCGAGGAAGTTTATGTAACTCGTAAAGGTGCAGTCCGCGCAGCAGAACAAGATTATGGGATTATTCCTGGTTCAATGGGAGCCAAATCTTTTATTGTTAAAGGGAAGGGAAATCATGATAGTTACTGTAGTTGCTTTTCGGCTGAAACCAAGGTTTTAACAGAGTTTGGTTTGATGAATATAGAAGATATATTCAATTCATCTCAACCTATCAAGTTAATCTCTTATAATGAGAAGCTGCAAATGTTTGAACCGAAGAACATTGTAGACAAAAGTGAACGGATAGCCATTGCAAACAAGTATTCTTTTTCTCAAACTAGACGCAGATTAGAAAACACAATAACCTGTACTCCCAATCATCCTTTTGCTACCTACCAACAAGGTATATTATCTTATCTTAACATAGAAGATCTGACTTTATTTCCTGGAGGAGCTATTGTACCCACTAATATCAACATCCGTTCTAGTTTTTCAGCAGAGGAACAAGATCCCAATTTTTACTACTTACTGGGTGTTATTTTGTCTGATGGTACGATATACACCAAAGAACGAAAAAATGCACCGCAGATACAGGATAGATCCCGAAATGGTAAATACTTAAATTCTTATATTCGGATTTACCAGTCCCAAGATCCATCCAAGCAACCTTTTGTACAGCATTTACAAAAACTATTTCAGTTCTACACTGCTAAGGTTTATACTAGAAAACAAGCACCCAGAACGTCCAATTTACAAGGACGAACCATAACGGGTGTAGGACTGGTTGAGCTAACAGTAAATGAACTGTCTTTTGTCGAAAAAGTTCAACAGCTTTTACCCAATTTACCTAATATTTTCCTAGGTAATCCCTTATTGGCTCTGTATTTTTTAGCGGGCTATTTAGATGGGGATGGATCTTATCACAACGGAGTTGTATCGATCAGTGTTGGCAAAAAGGAAATGTTTTCAACTTTAGTTTGTGCCTTTTTGTCTCTAGGTGTGGCTTACAAAGTTTACCGAAATCGCACTCACTATGTTATAGAGTTCCGTGATAATATTGTGCTGGAAAAATTGTCCTCTATTTGTCAAAGGCTTGTGATTGACGAACCCCCATCTCGCCTCTATTCAGATCAGCTACTATTAGCTAATTCAATAGTAGGTTTGGCAATGAATCGGGTATTTAAAGTTGAATCAGGTTTAGAAATACCAGTCTACAACTTTACGGTTGAAGATAACAACAATTATATTGTATTCACTGAATACTACACCCCATTACTCGTTCATAACTGTTCCCATGGAGCGGGGCGCTTAATGTCTCGAACTAAAGCTAAAAAAACCTTTACTTTGGATGATTTAGTTCAACAAACCCAAGGCGTTGAATGTCGCAAAGATACAGGAGTGATTGATGAAATTCCCGGTGCGTATAAACCCATTGATGAAGTCATGAAACAACAATCCGATTTAGTTGAAGTTGTGGCTACTTTGAAACAAATTCTATGTGTCAAAGGCTAAAATTTTCGTAGGGGCGAGGTCTCCTCGCCCTCTAACTAGAAACAAATTCTGTGGAGCAAAAATTAATCATCATTGAATTTAGGTCAGGGTGAGAAAACCTGACTCTTACGATTGTTTATGTTCTGTAACTAAGGTTAAACTTGCCCATTCTCCCCAATTTTTTAGAAAATTTTCCCATTGACTGTTCATTTTGAATCAGATTAATTAATAGTATTAATGATGAATCAGGATAATCAAATTATAACACTTTTAACGGATTTTGGTTTAAAAGATGTTTATGTTGCGGTAATGAAAGGGGTAATTAGTCAAATTAATCCTCGAATTAATATCATTGACTTAACCCATGAAATTCCACCTCAAAATATTGCTATGTCCAGATTTTGTTTGATGAATGCGTATTCCTATTTCCCTGAAGGGACGGTTCATATTGCGGTAGTTGATCCAGGGGTAGGAACTCAACGGAGGGCGATCGCTATTCAATTTAAAAATAGCTATTTAGTAGGGCCGGATAATGGATTATTAACGGGAATATTGGAACCATTTTTATCTTCTCAAATTGACATTAATTCTAATCATTTAGAATCTCCTGAAATTATTGCTATTGAATTGAATAATCCTCAATATTGGCGAACTGCTCAACCCAGTACAACTTTTCACGGTCGAGATATTTTTGCCTCCGTTGGTGCTCATTTAGCCTCTGGTGTTCCCCTAGAACAGTTGGGAACTCCCATTGACCCCAAAAGTTTAGTGAAATTATCGTTACCTTCCTGTCAGTTTACCGATTTTGGAATAGAGGGATCGATTCAATATATTGATGGATTTGGGAATTTAGTCACGAATATTCCAGGGGAAGCCGTTGCTGATAAAAATTGGTATATGGTGATCAGCAAAGGACAGAAACAACCCAAGAAAAAAAAGTATAAACAGAAAAAAAATAAGAAGAATTCTAAACAAAAATTGAAGCCAGAAGCGCAAAAACCTTCGAGTTTATCCTGTTTAATTCCTAGTGGTCAAACCTATATGGATGTACCCTTGGGTCAATTCGTCGCCTTAGTCGGTTCTCATCAGTGGGTAGAAATTGCCCTGAATGGGGGAAATGCTCAACAACAATTAAAAATAGATTTGGGGGAAAAAGTGCAGATTGTGATTCAGAATCCTTAAGCACAATTTAAGCTTAAATACTTAAGGAAGGATGAGAGAGAATCAGGATATTGTCTCTACACCCAACAACCTCACCTTTACGGAAACATCCCAGGTGAAACATCCCTACAAGAATACAGGGTTTTCTACACTTCTAAATTAACGTTAGATTTGTCATTGTATAAATAAGTAGACAACATTAGGACTGTGAAATGAAAAATCTTATTCAATCCTTTTATAATTGGTATCGCGTCACCCTGCGGAATACAAAATATCGTTGGGTTGTGATTTTAGGAAGCTTAATTTACTTAGTGAGTCCCCTTGATATTTCTCCTGACTTTCTGCCGATTGTCGGATGGTTAGATGATGGGGTAATTGCAACCATTTTAGTCACTGAAGTATCGCAATTACTGATTGAAGGTTTAAACCGTCGCAAACAAACCCATAAAGCAACAGAAGTTAATGAAGTTGAATCTGTGATCCGCGATCACAACGTTGTCGATGTTTCCGTCAGCTAGAACAAGTTGAAATCGCGTCTAAGAAGATTTCATTGTTCTGAATATAAATCTAAAATGCAGTAGAGACAATCCACAATTAATCTCTACTGTATTTTTTATCGAAAAAATGGGTTTAAAACCCCCTCCTTTAGCGATAGCGGAGGACGGCTTTATATTAACTTTGGTAAATTTTACAAAGTCGCCTGCTGTTTTGTAAAAAAGCCAGCTAAGATAGAGGAACAACATTAGCAGAGGTCGAATGCTTAATCTTACTTACGACTACAAGTTAAAACCAACTAAAAAACAAATAGAAATAATTGAGCATAATTTGGATGTCTGTAAATCCGTTTGGAATCATGCTCTGTATGAAAGGAAACTTTGGTACAATTCTCGTAGTTGTAAAGTAAATATGTGTTCACTCAACAGTGAATACATAGTAGAACCTTTTGAATACCCATCATATCACAATCAATCTGCTAAGTTAACTTTAGCTAAGAAAAATAATGCTTTTCTAAAATCAGGTAATGCTCAAGCAATGCAGCAAACCTTGAGAAAATTAGATAGGGCATTTAATGATATGAATCGAATAGCGTTATTGCATGAAGCAGTAGTAAACAGACGTAAAAACTATCATTTCAAATTAGCTCATCAACTTTGTATAGATGTGGGAATGATCTTTGTAGAAGATATCAATTTCACGTCATGGAGTAATGGTTTATTTCGCAAGCAATCTTTAGATATGGGATTAGGACAGTTTTTCATAATCCTAGAATATGTTGGCAGCCAAACTGACACTTATTTTTGCAAAGTAGATAAAAATTACACCTCACAGATTTGTCCTAATTGTGGGACGAACACAGGCAAAAAAGAGTTAAGTGAAAGAGTCCATCATTGTCAAGAATGTGGATTTGAAATTGATAGAGATATTGCTGCTTCTATGGTGATTCGAGATAGAGGTTTAAATATTGTGGCGGCTGGTGCATCCGTGACTTAAATTGCTTTTGGAGGCGATCTGACGGGGGATACATCCTAGTTAAGAGCCTGTGAAAAAAGAATCCACTCGGCTTTAGCCAGTGGAGGTTCAAGCTAGGAAAACCTTCATTGAAATTAACCATGAACACTCTTCAATCTCATTGTCCGCCAAAACTTGATTCTTGCGATCGCCAAACCCTGCTTAATTATTTTCAGGAGGCTTGGCAACTCGAAGATATTCTCCTCAACAGCTTAGTTGGGGAAGACACATTTTATCTGAATCCCGACCCCTTGAGAAATCCACTAATTTTTTATCTCGGACATTCGGCGGCTTTCTACATCAATAAATTAGTTCGGGTGGGATTATTAGAAAAAAGTCTCAATCAGGACTATGAAATTCTGTTTGGAGTTGGGGTTGATCCCGAAACACCCACAGAATTGAATCAAGCGATCGCTCATTTGGAATGGCCGGACGTTGCATCGGCTTGGCAATATCGAGAACAAGTATTAGAAATCCTATCAGAATTCATTGAAAAAACGCCGATTACTCTGCCGATTCTTTCTAACCATCCCCTGTGGGCATTAATAATGGGGATTGAACACCAGCGTATTCATGTCGAAACATCTTCGATGTTATTTCGCCAGTTACCAATTGAGCGAGTAAAACGTCCCTCAGACTGGAAATATGCACCTTCTAAAAGTTATATTCCAGAGAATGAAATGGTAGAAGTGGCGGGTGGAATTGCAAAACTTGGCAAAGCTTTTGATGATCCGACATTTGGTTGGGATATTGATTATGGTTCACGCACCGTTGAAGTTGCACCTTTTTTAGCCAGTAAATATCTAATTACCAATAGCGAATTTCTTGATTTTGTTACGGCGGGTGGCTATAAAAATCAAGAGTATTGGGATGAAAAATCTTGGCAATGGAAAACTGAAAATAACATTCAACATCCCAAATTTTGGCGATCGGAAAATGGCAGTTATAAATATCGCGCCCAGTTTGATGAAATGGATTTACCTTTAGATTGGCCGTCAGAAGTCAATTATTACGAAGCAATGGCTTATTGTCGTTGGCAAGGTGAGGGAACTCGGTTAATGAATGAAGCCGAGTACAATGTCGCCACTTACGGTAATGGTTTAGGAGAAGATGTAGACAATTATAATCTCAATTTCAAATTTGGTTCACCGAGTCCCGTCGGAATGTTAGAAACGGCGAAAAGTTACTCTGGACTTTACGATTTGCGGGGGAATGTTTGGGAATGGTTGAGTGATAATTTAAACCCTTTATCGGGATATGAACCTCATTTTCTTTATGAAGATAATTCTGCCATCTTTTTTGATACTCAACATCAAATGATGTTAGGAGGATGTTGGATAACCAATGGCACGGAAGCTTTAAAATATTACCGAAATTGGTTCCGTCCCAATTTCTATCAACACGCTGGTTTTCGGATTGCTCAAAGCCTAGCAAACTTTTAGGTAATTGATATAGCGTCATTGCGATCGCTCTTGTAGTATGATTATTTTAAGAAACAATAACTGCTAATCTAGCCTTGCATAAAAATCAGTTATCTTGGCGTTAGCTAATCCAAAATAGCATCAAACCTCCTGATTTTGTCCCAAATTTATCAACACGCAGGTAGGATATTGTTATGACATCACCATCAAAAAAGGTTCCAACAATTGGACTCGTGGAAGTACCCGCCCTGGGATTATATGACGAAGAAGGGCATAATTGGACGGCATTATATAGACGCAATACTTTACTCAGTAAGCAGGTTTTAATGGCTGACCTGCAAGCGGGTGGTTTCGATGCTCAACTGGTCAATCTTAAAGATGGTGATTGTCAAAAACCCTTCGGAGAAGTGACTTGGAAAGGCATGAATCTGACTAAAGCTTATGTTGGGCGGAAGATTTCGGATATTGACCCAGAAACCTATGATGCTTGGGGTGTTACCGTTAACTACACCCAAGAACGCCAAGTGACCTGTATGACGATCGCCCATCTCGCCAGTAAAGGCCAACCCGTTGTCGTCGGGGGTTCTGATGCCATTGCTGAACCGGAACATTATCTGAAAGCGGGTGCAACAGCGATCGTGATCGATAAATCGGGTGCGGCCAATTGGCCGATTTTTGACTATGTAGTGGGAAACACTCCGCGAGAAAATCTGACGGGTGTGATTTTGGCTGATGGTCGTTATCATCCCCCCCGCACTAAAGCCATGAGTCCCGATGAATGGGCAATCCCATCGGTGGAAGTCGCAAGGCAATGTTTGGGTCAAGAATACTCTGAAGAGCCTTTTATTGAAGACCTTGTACCCATTGGCTCGGTCTATCCTGATATTGGGTGCGATCGCAAATGTGACTTTTGCCAAACTCCAACTTACACATCAGGCTATCGGCGGATGTCACCGGAAACCACCCTCAAATGGATTGCTCGTCAAAAGGAAGCCGGGGCCAAATGTACAGTCATGGGCTCCGATCAATTTCTCGGTCGAGTTTTGTTTCCCGGCGGACGAGAAGAGGTTTTAGAAATTACCAAAGGCGCAAGGGAAATCGGAATGCCGCTTTTATGGCCTAATGGTTTGGAACTGAGAAAAGCGACTTTAGGCCGAGGACGCAACTACGATCATACAGACCTTACACCTGACGAAGAATTGATCGAAGCCCTTTGGGGATGGGATGGCAAAGTTGGCGGTTTTCTGGGTTATATTCCCGCCGAACGTCCGGTTTTTGGCCGAGAATCCTACGCCAAACTTTTGCCCTGGCAACAGCATTGTGATATGATGCAAGCGATCGTTCGAGTCGGTCTTCCCGTGATTGTCTATGGTTTAATCATTGGCTTTCCCGATGACAACCATGACAGTTTATTGCGTCTTGAAGAAGCCGTTTTAGAACTGCATCAACAACTCCGAGAAATTAACCCCGACCTAGAATTTCAAGTCGCTTCCTATTCTATTTCCCCCATACCCGGAACACCCCAAGGGGAAAACATTCGCAAATCGGGTTTATTGCGCTTTGATGATCCCTCAATTATTGGTGGGTTCTGGACACCCAGTTGTGACACCCATCACCTCAGCTATGAAGATATTTCTGAGTGGCAATTTCGGTTAGCTCAAATTGGCAAAGCTGAATCTAAATTGATTAACTATCATGGAGGACTGACCAAACTATCAACCGTCAGTAAATCAGGTAATTCTTGATTAGTTAACTTTGATACAATCTTATCAAGATATAGCAAGTCTAAATGATTTGTGATCAAAACCTGTAGGGGTTGGGTTTCCCAACCCAGATGTCAAGAGGGTTGGAAGGGACGCCACCCCTACCCTCAAATATTACAATCTCCGTCTCGAAGACGCGAATTGCTATATCTTAATAAAAGAGATAAACAATGATATTATCTAAACCCATAAATCTAAAAACCCTATACAACAATGAAACCTAATCCAATACCCCCACAACCCGGTCAAGAATCCGTTTGGGATTATCCTCGTCCCGCTCGTTTAGAAGACACAAATAAACATCTGAAGGTAATTTGTAATGGGATTATTTTAGCCGAAACCAATAGAGGGAAAAGAGTTTTAGAAACCAGTCATCCTCCGACCTATTACTTTCCTCCAGAAGATATTAAATTAGAACATCTAATTGCAACGCCAAAAAAAGGGTTGTGTGAATGGAAAGGGCGATATCAATATTACGATGTTAGCATCGGTGATCAATATATAAATCATGCTGCATGGCGCTATTTTGATCCGACCTCCGATTTTGTCTCAATTGCAGAATACTACGGTTTTATTGCAAATTTAATGGATGATTGCTATGTTAACGATGAGCGAGTAACCCCTCAATCTGGGGACTTTTATGGGGGCTGGATTACGGCTGATATTGTGGGGCCGTTTAAAGGTGGTTCTGGTACTTATGGATGGTAAATGATGAAAATTGAAGTCATTAAAATAGATAATTTAACAATTCATGAACATCATCTGGACATCTTCTATAGTGCCGATAAATTTCAATTTTCCACAAAAGTTTTTTATCATGATGTCTCATTTTCGACACTGATAGAAAAGTATTCTCAACAATTAATAGAACGCATTGCTGCCCATATTGCCTTGTTTGAAGGCATGAAATTCTGTTCTTTATTTCCCCAATATTACGATATTTCCAAAATTTCTCCCCATCTGGAAAAGCCAGTTTTAGATTTATTTGTCAAAATCTATCAAGGCGTATTTGGTCAACATTGGTATGAAAACAATGTCACAGATTATCAACAACCTGAAATTATCTATTCACAAGAATTAGGAGAAAGTTATCCGGTTTCGATTTTAGGCGATAATCATACAATTCTTACAGGTTGTGGGGGCGGTAAAGATAGCATTTTAGCCATGAAAATGTTGCAAGAAGTAGATATTCCTTTCGCTTCTATGCAATATTCCCATAGTGTTTATGGCAAAGCCGATTTGCAACACCAATTAATTGCTCAAGTCCTAGAAAATGTTCAACCTATTAAAAGCCATAAATTATCAATTTTTGATGATTTTATTTACTTTCCCTTTCTTCAACTCTATTTTCCCGAAAATTCAGGAATTACCGCCCCAGAAACCCCGGTTTCAATCTTTGAATCCTTAATTTTAATGCTAGATGGAGGATACAATTATTTATGTTTAGCCCATGAAAAAAGTGCCAACACAGGGAATCTGTTTTGGTCAGAAATCGGAAAAGAAGTTAATCATCAATGGGGTAAAAGTCTGGAAGCTGAACAAATTTTAGATAACTTTATTCGAGACCATCTTTTATCCAACTTTAAATATTTTAGCATCTTACAACCCATTTATGACTTCCGTATTTTTCAAAACTTAAGCAAATATCCCGAAGTTATACCTAAAATCCATTCCTGTAACATTCAAAAACCTTGGTGTAAAAAATGCCCAAAATGTGCTTATGTTTGGTTGGGATTAATGGCCTTTTGTCAGCCGGAACAAGTTGATGCAGTATTTCAATCAAACTTGTTTGATGATCAAGATTTACAGCCTACATTTCGAGAAATGTTAGGTTTATCAACCCATACTCCCTTTGAATGTATTGGCGAAATTGATGAAAGCCGTTTGCTGATGAAAAAATGTTTCGAGAAAGGTTTATCGGGTAAAGCGTTGGAAATGTTTACTCAAGAAATTCTTTCAGACACTTCTATAGACTGGCAGAATATAGAACAAAAGTATAATTTTGTTTATTCAAAAGAACACGCTATTCCTGATCAGCTTTTTGCTCAATTAAAAGAGCAGTTTTAAAAATTTAAAATTACGGTTTGCCCGAATGAAGCATCCAGAGTCTAAAATTGTCATTACAAATCTGATTAAAATTTATGGAGATCAACCCCATGTTGCTCTCAAGTTATTTCGCTTAGGTGAAACTAGGGATTCTATTTTCAAAGCCACAGGTCATACTTTAGGTCTTGCGGATGTATCTCTTACTATTAATCAAGGGGAATTATTTGTGGTAATGGGATTATCGGGATCGGGTAAATCTACCTTAGTTCGCTGTATTAATCGTCTGATTAATCCTACCAGTGGGCATATTTATATAGACGGTGAAGATATTGCCCATGTTGATGAAAAACGGATGCGATCAATTCGCCTCACGAAAGTGTCAATGGTGTTTCAAGGATTTGGGTTGTTTCCCCATAAAACGGTGGCTGAAAATGTAGAATATGGTTTAAAAGTTAAAGGAATAGACTCAGCCAAACGCCGTAAAAAAGCCCTAGAAACTTTGGAATTAGTGGGTTTAGCCCAATGGGGGGATTATTTACCCTCCTCCCTCAGTGGGGGAATGCAGCAAAGGGTCGGTTTAGCCCGCGCTTTAGCTACGGATGCGGATATTTTACTGATGGATGAGGCATTCAGTGCCCTCGATCCCTTAATTCGCCGGGAAATGCAAGGTGAATTGTTACGACTGCAAAAAGAACTACACAAAACGATTGTATTTATCAGCCATGATATCCAAGAGGCATTAAAAATAGGCGATCGGATTGCGGTGATGAAAGATGGTGCTATTGTTCAAATAGGTACACCGGAAGCAATAATTACTCAACCGACTGATGATTATATCCGCGATTTTACCGAAGATGTGAACCGCGCTCAAGTTCTCACTATTGGATCGATTAGGGGTGAAACTATTCCTTTGATTTTCTCTCAAGATTCACCTACTGTAGCACTAGGGAAAATGTCTGACCCGGTTCGAGAAAATATGTGCGTTGTGGATGCTGATAGTAAACCTGTCGGTATGGTTAATAAACGCAGTCTTGAATCTGCTCTTAAACAGGAAAAATCGGACATTACCGAAGTAATGCAAATCGAATTTACTCAAGTCAAAGCTGACACTAAGCTAGAAGATACTTTTCCTCTTTACCAACAAGGACTACCTGTAGTTATTGTTGATGAGCAAGGTAAATTCCAAGGAATTGTGGAACTGGCTGATGTCCTTGCTAATATTAGCAACCCAGGTAAATAGAATTGAAAATATCTCAGGGAGAGGATCGTGTTAGTATTGTCCCATCTATTCTCTAATTTCATTGTTACAAATCAGGGGGCATTAGAAGTAATTCTCAACCCCTTTAAGCTTTATACTTTACCCCTAGATGATTGGATTACATCTAGTGTTAACTTCATTGTTGATCACTATCGCCCTCTCTTCCAAGCCATTCGTCTTCCCATTGCCTTCACCCTAGAGAGCATACAAGGGTTTTTCCTTGCCATTCCGCCGTTAATTTTCCTAATTTTACTGGGGTTGTTGGCTTGGCAAATCGCCGGAGGTAAAATTGCTATCTATAGCATTTTCGCTCTGAGTTTGATTGGCTTTTTAGGGGCTTGGGAGGAAGCAATAGTATCCCTATCCTTAGTGGTGACATCGGTGGTTTTTTGTATGGGAGTTGGGATTACGATTGGTATTCTCAGTGCTAATAATCAGCGCCTAGAGAAATGGCTGCGCCCCATGTTGGATGCCATGCAAACTATGCCCTCATTTGTCTACCTGGTGCCAGTGGTCATGCTGTTTGGTATTGGTGAAGTTTCGGGAGTAATTGCGACTTTTATCTTTGCAATACCGCCCTTAATTCGCCTTACCAGTTTAGGAATTAGGCAAGTCTCCCTGGAAGTCGTCGAAGCTGCTACTGCCTTCGGCTCCACCCCCAGACAAGTCCTGTGGGAAGTCCAAATTCCCTTAGCCATGCCCACTATTTTAGCAGGGGTAAACCAAGCTATTCTGTTGGCTTTGTCGATGTCAGTGGTGACTTCCATGATTGGTGTAAAAGGATTGGGAGGGATGGTATTACAGGGTTTAGGTCAGTTGAATGTGGGACTAGCATCTGTGGGAGGATTGAGTATTGTCTTGATTGCAGTGATGCTTGACCGCATGACCCAGGCTTTAGTTACAGCTAACCATCAAGTTTCCTGGCAACAGCGCGGCCCCATCGGTTTTTTGACTTCGAGATCGAGGGTTAAAAAAATTACTTTCGTTACCCTGGGGGCAACCCTTGTATTCGCCTTACTGGTTACTTCTATTACCAAACAACAAACTTCCCCTATTTCCACAACATCCCAGGGAAAAGCCATGCCAGGTATGGGTGTGGAGGTACAATCTGCCCATAGTAGTTTACAAGAAGAACGATTCCAAACCGAGATTGTTAATATGGGTTTGAGAAAACTGGGTTATAAAACTCCAGAACCCAAACAAATTGAATACACGACCCTGTACCTGGCTTTAGGTAACGGCGACCTAACATATACCGCAGTCCATTGGGAGAAAGGTTATCGGTCATTATTTGAAAAAGCGGGTGGCGAACAGAAGTTAGAACAAGTTGGACTTCTGGTTCCTAATGTCTTGCAAGGTTATCAGATTGATAAAAAAACGGCTGATCAATACAAGATCACTAGCCTTGCACAACTCAAAGATCCTGCAATTGCTAAACTTTTTGACTCAGATGGGAATGGTAAAGCCAATTTGACTGGGTGCAATTCAGGTTGGCTTTGTGAGTTGGTGATTCAACATCATATTCAGGCCTACGGATTACAAGATACAGTGGAGCAAGATCGAGGAAGTTATTCAGCTTTGATTGTAGATACTATTACTCGTCAAAAGCAAGGAGAATCTGTTCTGTATTATACTTGGACTCCGATGTGGATGAGTGCAGTATTAAAACCTGATCAAGATGTGATCTGGCTAGATGTTCCTTTTACTTCTTTGCTTAAAGAACAGAAAAATTTGACCGAAAAAGATACTTCGTTTAATGGGAAAAATCTGGGATTTCCTGTTGATAATATCCGAATTGTAGCTAATAAGCAATTTTTGGCTAGTAACCCCAGTGCCAAGCGTTTTTTTGAACTGATTCAGATTCCTATTAATGATATTAATGCCCAAAATCAACGGTTTAAGGAAGGTGAAAATAGCGTCTCAGATATCCGTCGCCATGCCCAAGAGTGGGTGAATAGTCATCAAAGTTTATTTGATAGCTGGCTTGAAGAAGCTAGAAAAACTTCAGATCATTTTCCTATCTAGTTGGGATAATAAAAAAATAAGTCTGTCTTTAGATAGATGCGAAATCTAATATAATATCTGGTATAGTTTTTGCTAATTATAAATGATCCCGATCTTGCTTTATGAATGCTACAGATCAACAAGGAGTAGCACAATTAATTCGTGAAACTCGTCAGTATCTGAATTTATCTCAAGTTCAATTTGCCTTAAAATTAGGTGTATCCTTTCAAAGTGTTAATCGCTGGGAAAATGGGCGAACAAAACCTTTACCCTTAGCCTTAAACCAGATTAAGCAATTACTCTATCAGATGAGTACCTCCCCAGAGGCAACCCTGCAAGAACGGAGTCGGGATCTTCTTACCCAATATTTTTCCGACTAAGGAGCAAAATGGGGGAACATCGGCGTGAACACTAACCTCTCAAAAGATCTGTTCAGTGGGGAGGGAGAAATCCATCAGTTGATCTGTACCCAGGATTGGTCACAAACCCTTCTCGGCCCTCGATCACAATGGCCCCAGAGTTTACGCACTGCCCTCAGCATGATCTTAAACTCTCCTAATCCCATGTTCATTTGGTGGGGAAAAGAATACGCCAATCTCTACAATGATGCCTATCGCCCGATTTTAGGAACTCGGAAACATCCCCAATTTCTGGGACAGTCTGCTCAAGACTGTTGGGCTGAGGTCTGGGATGTTGTGGGAGAGTTAGCTGCCAGTGTCCGGCATCGCGGTCAGTCAACCTCCTCTGAAAACGTGATGCTGGTGATACAGCGTTCTGGCTATGCCGAAGAAACCTATTTCACCTTTTCCTATAGTCCGATTGCGGATGAGAGTGGGGGGGTAGGAGGAATCTTTGGTGCGGTGACGGAAACCACCGAACAAATTATTAGGGAAAGGCGACTACAAACTCTGCGGGAAATTGTCGCCACCACCGCCAAGGCTAAGAGTGTTAAACGTGCTTGTCAGCGTGCAACTGAAGCGATCGCCTCTAATTTGATGGATATTCCTTTCGCTTTATTGTATCGTATAAATGAGAAAAAGCAGGCTGTTCTCGCAGGAACCACAGGAATAGAAGCGAGTACCTCAAACGTATCTCAGATTGATTTAACCCAAAGTTCTGATCCTTGGCAATTAACAACCGTCAACCGCACCCAGAAACCAATACTCCTAGAAAACTTAAGCCATCACTTGAAGAACCTACCGATGGGTGCTTGGGATGAATCCCCGACGAGCGCGATGGTCATGCCTTTAGCTAAATTAGGTCAATCCCAATTAGCGGGGTTTTTAGTCTTGGGAATTAGTCCCAGACGGGCTTTTGATGATTCCTATCGGGGGTTTTTTGAGTTAATTGCCCATCAGGTAGCAACAGCAATGGCTAATGTTCAAGCCGACAATATTGAAACCGAACAGATTCAAGCAGGAACGCCAAACTGTTCCTCCCTAGCCTTCCGTCAGACTCAAGAAGGTTTAACATACTACACAGAGATTGCAGAACGAAAACAAGCTGAAGAAACTTTGCGGCAAAGTGAAGAACGGTTTCGAGCGGCTCAAGAACTGTCCTTAGATGCTTTTACCATTTTGCAGAGTGTACGAAATCCAAGAGGTCAAATTATTGACTTTGAGTGGACTTATGTAAACCCACCCCCCCAAACCCACCGTACACGGGGGGCAGGGGGGGCGGCTCAACTTTTGCAGCAGACCGTTGAAGGGTTAATGGGTCAGCGACTCCTAGAAGTGCTTCCGGGAAATCAAACCAATAGTGACTTATTTGAACGTTATGTGCGAGTCGTAGAAACCGGAGAACCCCACGATATTGAATTGTGTTACCAATCAGAAGGAATCGTGGGTTGGTTTCGGAATATGGCCGTTAAGATCGGTGATGGTGTTGCGATTTCGTTTAGTGATATTAGCGATCGCAAATTAGCAGAAAAAGCCCTACGTCAAAGCGAAGAACGATTGCGAGTTGCCCTAAAACAAGCCGAACAGGAACGGGAACAACTGTTAATTCGTGAACGGGTGGCACGGGAAGAAGCAGAAGTTGCTAACCGGATTAAGGATGAATTTCTGGCGGTTCTTTCCCATGAGTTGCGAACGCCATTGAATCCAATTCTGGGCTGGACAAAGCTATTACAAACTCGCAAATTTGATTCCCAAGCAACGGCCCGTGCTTTAGAAACCATTGAACGCAATGCCAAATTACAAACCCAATTGATCGAGGATTTATTAGATCTTTCTCGAATTTTACGCGGAAAAATGGTGTTAAATCAGGAACCCGTAAATTTAATCACAACAATAGAATCCGCCTTAGAAACCGTGAAGTTAGCCGCAGAAGCCAAGGGAATTCAGGTGCGATTTGAAGCGATTCAACAGCAGGGAATCGGGACAGTTGCACCCCCGGAAGTCTGGAGTTGTTTCTCGGCTGAATCTTCTTTTTTAGGATTTTCCCCCTATGTTTTAGGAGATGAAGCTCGGTTACAACAGGTGATGTGGAATCTGTTATCCAATGCGATTAAATTTACCCCATCCGGGGGCCTTGTAGATATTCGGTTAGAGTCAAAACAGGGTCAGGCTCATCTTCAAGTCAAAGATACTGGAATTGGGATTAATCCTCAGTTTTTACCCTATGTCTTTGACTATTTTCGTCAAGAGGATGGTACAACCACTCGCAAATTTGGCGGTTTGGGACTGGGGTTAGCCATTGTTCGGCATCTGACAGAATTACATGGGGGAACAGTGAGCGCGGAGAGTTCAGGAGAAGGTTGCGGTGCTGTGTTTGTTGTGAAATTGCCGTTAATGAAACATGAGATAGAATCACCCCAAGCTCAGAAACCGACAATTGAGGGAATCGATTTAACTGGATTACGAATTTTAGCTGTTGATGATGAACCGGATATTCGGGATCTAGTCGGATTTATCTTAGAACAGGCAGGGGCAGAAGTAAGAATGGTAAACTCTGCAAAAGAAGCATTGAATTTGATGCCGGGGTTTTTGCCGGATGTGTTAGTGTCGGATATTGGGATGCCCGATATGGATGGTTATATGTTGATCACGGAGGTGAGAAAAACCTCAGCTATTCCTGCGATCGCCTTAACTGCCTATACTGGAGAAACAAACCACTCATTAGCTCTAGCCGCCGGATTTCAAGTTCACCTGGCGAAACCCATTGAACCCGATGAATTAGTGATTTGTGTTGCTACTTTAACCAACCGAATTCATAGCTAGGAGAGTCGGACAGGGCTATTTATTGATCCGGTTTGCCTGGTTAATTATTTAATTATTCTCACTATAGCAGAGACAAAGCCTTTTGTAAAGTGTGATTATTTTTTTTAATCAAACCTTTGTTGTTTAATGTGTTTATAGGTTTACAATGAATAGATAACCTGTAATAGTTAAGACAATGACCGAACCCTCTGATCGGCAAGCTATCCAGAAACTTCAGGGTCAACTCACCAGTCCAGACCTTCAACAACGACTTAAAGCACTTTCAGACTGTCTAAAATTTGAGCAAGGTTTAGATTTACTAGCGCAACAAGCATTAACCGACCCTTCAGAACAGGTTAAACAATCCGCTTATTGGGTGTTGTATGGTGATCATCCTTATTTAACTGAAAATGTTAATTTGCGATCGCCTAATATTATACCTGAAGATACAATTTCCAGTGTAGCAATTAGTTCAGAGCATAAAATTATCGTCGGTGGCGGTTGGAAAACTATCAGAATTTGGAATTTAGAGACAGGAAAATTAGTTAATACAATTAACGCTCATTCCCATTGGGTTTTATCCGTTGCGATTAGTTCCAATGGTCAATATTTAGTCAGTAGTAGTATTGACAAAACTGTTAAGTTATGGAGTTTAAAAACTAAAATTAATTTGCATACTTTTACAGGTCATACGAGTTGGGTTAATGTCGTTAAAATTACCCCAGATAATCAAACTTTAATTAGTGGAAGTGCAGATAAAACCATTAAAGTCTGGAATTTAGAAAAGAAAGAACTTGTCCATACTTTTAACGATCATACCGGATGGATTTCTTCTTTAGCAATCAGTTCAGATAGTAAATTTTTAGTGAGTGGAAGTACAGATAAAACCATAAAATTATGGGATTTGACAAAAAAACAATTATTAAGAACTCTTGAAGGACATTCAGATTGGATTCAAAATGTCGCCATTAGTTCTGATAATCAATCTTTAGTTACAGGGAGCCGAGATGGAACTCTTAAAATTTGGCAAAAAGATCCCAAGACTCCAGGTAAAAATGAAAATTTTAATATTCCTTTTTTAACCGATGCTTTTGCTTTCTTTTTTGGAAAGAGTAATAATGAATCCCCATTTCAATTACTTGTCAATAGTTTAAAATGTGTTAAGACTATTACAGGAAAATTTCAAACAATGACTGATTTTGATATTACTCCTAATGGTAATATTCAAGTCATAGGAACAAATAATGGCAGTATTTATATTCAAAGCCTTAATCAATCTCGTGAAATTACAGGTCATGCTGGATTTATTAGTTCTATTGCTGTTAGTTCTAATAGTAAACTATTTGTTAGTGGGAGTCGGGATTGGATCAAACTTTGGGATTTACAAACCGGAGAAATTTTAAATGTTTTAGAAGGTGAGTCTCCTAAACTAACATCGTTAAAAATTAATCCCCCAGGAAAAACTTTATATTGTGGTGACTCTCAACAATTTAGTGCTAAAGGTTTTGATCAATATAATCAACCTATTTCCATCGGACAAGTCACTTGGACGGCTGATAATATACAACTTCCTAATAATGGAAGATTTGTTGCGGGTCACTTTGAAAAAACGGTTACTATTACCGTAAAAGTTGAAACAATTAGTCAATCTGTCCAAGTTGAAATTATTGAACGTCCAAGATTAACCTCTTTGAGCATTTCTCCCTCATTAATAGGAATGTGTCCTGGTCAAAGCCATAAATTTACAGTTCAGGGTTTAGATCAAAGAGGTAATCCTATTTCAATTGGAAATATCAATTGGACTGCAACAGGGGGCAAAATTGACTACAATGGAACTTATACCGTTGCGGATAATAGTCAAGGACAATTCACCGTCACTGCTTCAATTCCGGGTCAAACAATTAGCGCAACAGCTAAAATTATTGTTCCTTCTATTTTAACTGATCTGATTATTTCACCTCAGACTATTTATGCTGAACCTAATGAACCTATAACGTTTCAAGTCATGGGTTTAGATCAGATTGGAAATTGGATGTGGGTGAATAATATTGAATGGAAATGTACCGCCGGAGGTCGAATAGACCAAGAGGGAATTTTTAAGGGCGGTTATGACAAAAAGCAAGTTACTGTGACGGCTAAAGTCGGCTTCCTGGAAGTTAGCACAACTGTTAATATATTACCTGTTTTAAGACGAATTCAGATTAATCCTAATCGGAATATTTCTCTTAAACCGAATGAAAGTATAACTTTTAATGTCGTTGGGTTTGATCAATATGGAAATAAATTTGAAACAGGAAATATTGTCTGGGAAGCAAAAGGGGGAACAATTAATCAGAATGGTTATTTTATTCCATTAGAGGATGCTGATGGAAGTTATGAAGTTTATGCTAAAGCTATCCCAGAGAATATTAGCGATTTAGCTGAGTTTAAAGTTATTCCTGTTCCCAAGATAAAAGATGTTTATGTTTCATCTGATTTTAGCAATAGAAATCCGGTTAAACCTTCTTTCATAGATGAAGTGATTAAAACGGTCGGTGAAACAATAGAAAAATTAGATCATTCCAAAAATAATCCTAACCCCGAACCAACTCCACGTCCAGCACCATGTCCAACACCGAGTCCAACACCGAGTCCAACACCGAGTCCAACACCGAGTCCAACACCAAGTCCAACCCCAAGTCCAACCCCAAGTCCAACCCCAACTCCGACTCCAACTCCGACTCCAACTCCGACTCCAACTCCGACTCCAACTCCGACTCCAACTCCCGAACCCAAGGAAAACCCTGAAAGCTATTCTAAAATGGCAATAGGAGTATTCACTCGTTGGCATATTCGATCTTATATCTTCCGAGATTTGGATGAATTTAGATTATTGTATGGTCATTTGTATGGTTATTACCAGATGCCATCTGGTAAATGGGTTAGATCCCGGCGTCGAACTCAGACGAAGAAAAAACACTTTACAGAAGATTCGATTCGTCTCTATCTCCAAGAAATTGGTCGGATTCGATTATTACGCGCGGATGAAGAAATTGAACTCGCTCGTAAAATTGCCGACTTACTCGAACTAGAGCGAATTCGGGAAAAACTCATGGAACATTACCATCGAGAACCCAATGAGCAGGAATGGGCAAGCGCCGTTGAGATGAGGTTGCCAGAATTTCGCCGCCGTCTTTATATTGGCCGTCGGGCAAAAGATAAGATGGTACAGTCTAATTTACGACTGGTGGTTTCGATTGCCAAAAAATACATGAATCGGGGTCTTTCCTTCCAAGATTTGATTCAAGAAGGCAGTTTAGGATTAATTCGCGCCGCCGAGAAATTTGATCACGAAAAAGGTTACAAATTTTCTACTTATGCGACCTGGTGGATTCGTCAGGCAATTACTAGAGCTATTGCTGATCAATCTCGGACAATTAGACTACCAGTTCACCTGTATGAAACCATTTCTCGGATAAAAAAAACTACCAAGTTATTGTCCCAAGAAATGGGTCGCAAACCCACCGAAGAAGAAATTGCAATTCGTATGGAAATGACGATCGAGAAATTGCGGTTTATTGCTAAATCGGCTCAACTTCCGATTTCTTTAGAAACCCCGATTGGGAAAGAGGAGGATTCTCGTTTAGGAGACTTTATTGAATCTGATGGCGAAACTCCTGAAGATCAAGTGTCCATGAATCTATTACGAGAAGATTTAGAAAATGTATTAGATACCCTCAGTCCCCGTGAACGAGATGTCTTACGTTTACGTTATGGGTTAGATGATGGTCGGATGAAGACATTAGAAGAAATTGGTCAGATTTTTAATGTCACCCGTGAACGGATTCGTCAAATAGAGGAGAAAGCTCTCAGAAAGTTACGTCATCCTAACCGCAATAGTATCTTGAAAGAATATCTATTGTTATTTTAGGATCTAAAGCAGTGCGAGCGTCCTCGCTCGCTAAACCCCAACATCTACCAATTAATTGTTTTAATATTGTTGTATTTGCGATCGCTCATTCTTATATTAATATCAATTTTAGTAAGATGGTGCGTATTAATTTGATTGAGGTGGCGATCGCTCCTATTTAAAACAGTGTAATCACTTGAAAATCTATCAAATTTATGATACAATAAGTCATACTGTTTTTAACTCATTAATCCCTAATAAACTCATGAACCTTGATGACCTGCTGAAAAGTTATCGTCAAGAAATTTTAAGGATTGCGGCTCAATATGGAGCCTATAATATCCGAATTTTTGGATCTGTGGCTAGAAATGAAGCAGATTCTAATAGTGATGTAGATTTTTTAGTTGAGCTTGAACCCGGAAGAAGTCTTTTTGATTTAGGTGGACTCCTGATGGACTTACAAAATTTATTAGGGTGTCCAGTTGATGTTGTTACAGAAAAAGGTTTAAAAAAACGAATTCGTGAACAAGTATTAAAAGAGGCAATTTCCTTATGAGAAGCGATTCCGAAAAATTAAAGGATATTTTAGAAGCTATTATTCGGATTGAAAAATATGCTATTCAAGGTAAGACCTCTTTTGAAGAAGATGAATTAATTCAAACTTGGTTTGTGCAAAACTTACAAATTATCGGCGAAGCATCTCGCGCACTTTCAGGGGATTTTAGAGAACAACATTCCGAAATGCCTTGGTCACAAATGATTGGAATGAGAAACATCTTAGTTCACAATTATTTTGAGATCGATACAGAAATTGTTTGGTCTGTTATTGAACGAAATTTACCCGAATTAAAAGCTCAAATAGAAACTATTTTAAGAAGAATAGATAATTAAATTAATATGATCATTAATATAGATTTTAAGCTCACCTCTAAGAATCAATTTTATTGCTTCCACAATTTCACCGTCCGGTCATAACTTCCCGTTGCTAACCATTGACCATCCCCACTAAACGCCACCGTAAAAACATCACTTTCATGGGCTTTAATGGTTTCTAATAATATCCCTTTCTGTAGATCCCAAATATCTAAGACTCCCTTTGCACCCCCACTGATTAAAAACTGACAGTCAGGACTAAAAATAATATTAAAAATATCTTGATCATCCGCTCTTAACGTTCTTAATAAAACCCATTTTTCCTGTTGATTTTGCCAAACTTTAATCATCCCATTACGACTCGCCGAAGCCAACAATTGACCATTTAAACTAAACGCCACACTTCTCACCCAGTCCCCATGACCTGTTAAGGTTTGGACTTCCTTTGCTGTGTTCAAATCCCAAATTTTTACGGTTTGATCTCGACTCCCACTGGCTAACTTTTGACTATCCAAACTAAACGCCACACTATACACTCGATCTTGATGACCTGTTAAGGTAAACCCCCGTTTTCCCTTATTCATATTCCAAATTTCAATACTTTTATCTCGACTTCCACTCGCTAATAATTGACCATTAAAACTAAACGCCACCGCTTCCACCCCATCTTGATGACCCGTGAGGGTATACCACCTTTTACCCTTGGTCATATCCCAAATTTCAATAGTTTGATCTCGACTCCCACTCGCCAAAGTCTTGCTATCAGGACTAAAAGCAATGGTCGTGATCCAGTTGCTATGACCAACTAAGGTATACCACCGTTTACCAGAGTCCAGCCGCCAAATTTCAATGGTTTGATCCTGACTCCCACTCGCCAACGTCTGACCATCGGGACTGAAAGCAACTCCGGTGATAGCATTGCGATGACCACTGAGGGTATGAATACACCTCCAAGAAGGCGCGTGCAAGGGTTGAACACGCTGTTGTTGTGGGGGGGTCGGTTGTTGGATCGTGCGGGGGGGTAAGGTCTGGGATGGTGATGGACTGGGAGTTCTAACGGTTTGGGGTGGAGGGGGAAGTGGGGGGGATACAGCTTGTAAATGGCGGGCGATCGCTACAGGTATGCCACTCGGATGTAACTCTTTTAATACTTTTAAAGCAGAATCATAACGTTGACTGGGTAATACTGCTAACATTTTATCTAAGATTTTTCCTAATTCTGAACTCACAGAATGATGTTTTAAATAATCTCGCCAAATCCACCGATCTTCATGAATATCATATAAATCAAAGGGGGAAATTTGCGTCATTAAATAGATACAAGTCACCCCTAAACTATAAATATCACTGGCATAAATTGCCTGTCCTCTCGTTTGTTCAGGAGCAACATATTCAGGACTACCAATTACTGTTCCCATGATCGGAACTTGACTATCAGTAACAACTTTTGCTGCGCCAAAATCCACTAATACTAACTGACCTTGACGTTGAGAAGTTTCTCTGAGAATAATATTAGCGGGTTTAATATCTCGGTGAATGACGCGGTGATGATGAATAAATTGTAAAACAGGTAATAAATCATCTAAGAGTTGGCGAATTTGCGCTTCATTAAAAACCCCTTGACGCAAAAGTTCTTCTTCTAAATTCGGCCCATTAATAAATTCTTGAACTAAATATTGATGACTATCCTGTTCAAAATGGGCTAATAATTCAGGAATTTGGGGATGTTTTCCTAACTCATCTAAACGTTCTGCTTCTCGATGAAATAACTCAATTGCTTTTTGAGTATTTCCCTGCATTTGCGGGTGAAATTGTTTAATCACACAGGAAGGACGGGAGGGTTTATCTTGATCTATTGCTAAAAATGTTTTGCCAAACCCCCCATGACCAATAACTTTAACGGCGCGATACCGTTCTCGTAATAACAATTTTGCCCCACAGGTTAAACAAAACTTAGCCTCTGGGGTGTTCTGGGGTTGGGGACAGTGGGGATTTAAGCAATAACTCATAGATGATATAACTCAAGCCAGCCTAAGTTTATTTTAATCTAATATAACCTTGAGAAACCGGGTTTTTTGCAAGCGATCGCCTATTTTAATTGTTATACTATAGCAATCCGTGTAGGATTTTTTCACAAATCCTGTAGGGGTTTGGTCTCCAAACCCTCTTTACACCTGGGTTTGGAGACCAAACCCCTACAATAAAATATTACAACCTATTTAGGATTGCTATATCGTTATAGGTCTATAATTTTTGATCAAAATCATTAACAGCTATGATGGAAACTTTATTAGAATCAGAATCAGAAGCTAAATTAATCACCCTAGAGGAATTTCTGGACTGGGTTCCTGATGGTTATGGAAAGTATGAATTATATCGAGGAGTTGTTAAAGAAATGCAGCCAACAGGAACTCATGAACAGGTCGCTAGTTTCCTTACCCTTAAATTAGGCGTTCAGATAGAATCCCTTGGAATGAACTATTTTATCGCTCGACAGTGTATTATCAAAGCCATTGATTCTGATAAATCTGGTTTTAATCCCGATCTGACTATTATTGATAAAAATGCTCTGGAAAATGAGCCAATGTGGAAAAAGCGGTCAACAATTACTCAAGGTGAAAGTTTACCTTTAGTTGTAGAAGTTGTCAGTACAAATTGGCAAGATGATTATTTAGTTAAATTATCAGAATATGAAAAATTAGGAATTCAAGAATATTGGATTGTTGACTATTTAGGGTTAGGGGGTCGGCGATATATTGGCGACCCCAAACAACCAACAATTTCGGTTTATCAAATGATAGATGGGGAATATATGGTAAATTTATTTAGAGGAAATGATAGAATACAATCCTCAATATTCCCCGAATTAAATTTAACCCCAACACAAATTTTTCAAGGGGGTGAATTATAATTTTAAAAATCCCCCAACTCCCAATTCGTAATTCGTAATTCGTAATTCGTAATTCGTAATTCGTAATTCGTAATTCGTAATTATCTAGCAATTTGACCCATATAATCTCGCCATAATTGAGCCGCATTCGCACTGCTTCCATTGGTAGGAGAATTATCATCATTACCTAACCACACTCCCGTTGTTAATTTAGAATCAGGAAGATAACCAATAAACCACAAATCAACATTATCGTTTGTTGTTCCTGTTTTACCCGCTTCTCCTAACCCAATATAGGCACTTTGACCCGTTCCCCGACGAATTACCCCTTGCAATAATGTTGTCATAGTTTCTGCAACTGAAGGATACAAAACAGAAGGAACTGTGGGATTTTCTCGATCATAAGCATAAATCACCCGACAAGTATTAATATCATTAATATCCGTACAATCACTACTATCTAAAATCCGTTTAATTGCATGAGGAGAATGACGTAAACCTTCATTAGCAACGGTACTATAAGCTCCTGTTAATTCTAATAGCTTTACTTCACTTTGACCGATAACTAAACCCGGAACCGGATCAAGTTTAGAGTGAATTCCTAAGCGTTTTGCCATATCAATAACCCGATCTAATCCGACTTCTTCAGCAATTCTCAGAGCTATCACATTTTCTGATAATGCTAACCCGCGATACATATCAACATCACCCCCACTCCGTTCGCACCCTTGATAACTTTGTCCTTTCCAAGTTAAGGGTTCACAGGAATAGGTTTGACCGGGTGGAATTCCTTGTGCTAAGGCGGCTAAATAGGTAAATAATTTAAACGTTGATCCGGGTTGACGTTGAGCTTGGGTAACACGGTTAAACTGACTTTCTTTATAATCTGCACCCCCCGCCATTGCTAAAATTTCCCCGGTATTAGAATCTAATGTTACCAGACCTCCTTGAGAGAACCCATTAGTTGCTCCTGTGGTCTGAATCGAACTTTTTAGGGAAGATTCTGCAATAGTTTGAATCGGAGGATTTAATGCTGTTTCGACAATAAAATTGCCTTCCCTGGCTAATTGTTCCCCCAATAATTCCTCCAATTCAGCAAAAATATAATCATAAAAATAGGGAGCAATGGTACTTTCTAAAAATTCCTGAGCTTTGGGATTAATTTCAATCCGAGAACGACGGGCGCGATCGGCTTCCTCTTCACTTACCATGCCCTGTTCTAACATTCGGCTAATCACGCGATCGCGGTATTCTACAGCTAACTGGTAATTTTGAATCGGATTAAAACTATTAGGAGCAGGTAAAATTCCCACTAAAGTTGCAGCTTCTGAAAGCGTTAAATCCTTCGCTGATTTGTTAAAATAAAACTTAGCCGCATCCTCAAAACCATATAAATTAATCCCTAAATACACCCGATTTAGATAGGTTTTTAGAATCGTATTTTTACCATAAACCGCTTCTAATTTCAGGGCAACAACCGCTTCTCGGAATTTGCGTCCAGCCGAATCTTCTGTACCCACATAATCCCGGTATAAACTCCGGGCTAACTGTTGAGAAAGGGTACTTCCTCCCTCTCGAATTTCGCCACCCCGCACATTGGTTAATAAGGCGCGTAAAGTTCCGAGCGGATCAACACCCAAATGCCAATAAAACCGACTATCCTCCGAAGCAACAACGGCTTTGGGCAAATAGGGGCCATAATCCGCTAACCGATCCGCTTCCAAATGGGCAATGATATTAGCTTCTCGCAGAGGACGACCATCAGCCGCATGAACAATGACTGGCCCCGTGACCGTTTCGGGTAGGGGATCAACTTGAAATTTCTGCCACTCAAACAGTACCACCATCCCCACCGCAGCACTGATGCCACAAAATCCATAAAATCCATAACGGATTGTTTGAATATACCAAGGAGGCGGATCATTATATTCAACCCGGGCAACAGAAGCCAGTTCTGGTGGCCCCAGGGTGAAACTGTCGCCATGGCGTAACGGCAGAAGCTTAACCCGTCGCCGTCCCAAGTACAAGCCATTGGTGGAGTCTTCATCCTGAATCATAAATCCTGGACGACTGGACAGTAACTTTGTCCCTTTGACATCTCGGACGACACTGATATGAATTTGGCTGACCAGGGGGTTCCGTACCACAATATCGCAGGTTCGGGAAGAACGTCCGACCACATAGCGATCGCCCAACAGGGGATAAACTTCCGGTTTATCGGTATCCGCCTGGTGTACCAGCAGTTCTGGGACTTTAGCGTTGGGTTTGAGGATCAACCGGGAAAAATTAACTTTTGCGTGAAGTGTCTGGACAACCTGTGTGATTGTGTTCAGGAGAGTTTGAGGTTTCTGAGGGGGCTTGGTTGTGGACATTTTCAGCACTCAGAGTTGCATTGGGCTGTATTTATTGTACATTCTCGTTTCAGGACTCAGGTTTTAATTCTAAAACTTGCAATAATTAAACACCAGATTCCTATATTAATCGAGATATCTGCCAAATTGAACACGGGAAAATGAATCAGTCGAAAATCCAGGAAATCAACGACGTGACCCGAAATAAAGCGATCGATTCCATTGCCTAATGCACCCCCTAATATTAAACCATATCCGAGTTGTTCCCAACGATTGAAACGGGGGCCGAACCAAGCCATTGCCATTAATCCTAGACTCACCAACAAGGATAACCAACGCAACCAAGAGACGCCCCCATTACTAAATAAACTAAATGCTGCTCCTGTATTTGTAACATAGGTCAAGTGAAAGACATCTAGCCACAGGGGTAAAGTTTCTCCCAGTTCAAAATTTTGCACCACCCATAATTTAGTCAGGTGATCTAAAATTAAACTCCCAATAGCAACGATCCAAAAATTAGAATTTTTCTGAAATTGCATAATCAGTAATCAGGGAATAGGGAACAGGGAATAGGGAATAGGGAATAGGGAATAGGGAATAGGGAATAAATAGTAATCAGTCAACAATCAACTTTAATAAAACATTAATCTCCTTAAAATATAAGATAAAACAGCAACCGCACAACTGACGGCTAACTGTCCGGGTAGAGGCTGGATCGAATATTTTTCAACAGCTTCTGATAGGGTAATTCCTTGAGTTGCGGCTCCATTAAAAACATCGATTAAGGTTAAATAAATTAATCCCATGCTGTGAACTGTGAGTAATCCACACAAACAACTAAAGGCTAATAATTCTAATTTTGGTAAGGCTTTAAAGGCTAAAAATCCACAGATCCATCCCCCCGGAATAAACCCTAATAAATACCCAAAAGTAGGCTCTTTTAAATAATCCAGTCCTCCTCCTTCTGAAAAAACAGGTAATAGGGTTAATCCTAAAGCCAGATAAGCAATTTGGGACATGGCAGCTGCATTTTTTCCCCCCAAACAACCCACCAGCAAAACCGCCCCAATTTGATAGGTGACGCCTAAAGAGTGAACTTCAACATTTTGTTGTTGCCATAGCCAAGATGGATCGGTGACAAACGCTTCTAAAAAAGTGCCACCAATCGTTAATAAAACACCGATAATTGCCCAGAGAAACTCAAGTGGAGGAGTCACAATAGAGAAATATTGCCTTTAGGAGAAACCAGGAACAGGAGCTTCACCGCCTTGGAGTCCCAAGGAGGCTAACATCGCTTGATCCTGTTCAGGAGGTTGACCCAAAGTAGTTAAATAATTGCCAATTAACATGGCATTAATGCCCGATTTTAAGCCTAAACCTTGCAGTTCTCCCATAATGGCTTCCCGTCCTCCGGCATAGCGGAGAATTTGGTGAGGAAGAATTAAACGGAAAATGGCGATCGCTTTTAATGCTTCATAGGGATCAAGTTTAGATTGTTCTGATAACGGGGTTCGGTTACGGGGGTTTAATAAATTAATCGGGACGGACTCTATTTCTAACTCCTGTAACGAGAAGGCTAAATCGATCCGATCTTCCCAGGTTTCTCCCATGCCAATAATCCCACCTGTACAAGCTTGAATGCCAGCCGATTTTAGGTTTTTAACGGTTTGCACTCGATCTTCCCAAGTATGGGTAGTAACGACTTGCGGATAAAAGGTTTTTGAGGCTTCTAAATTATGGTTATAGCGGGTAACTCCGGCATCCGCTAAGGCTTGAGCTTGTTCTAAGGTTAATTCCCCTAACGCACAACAGGGTTTAATCTTGACTTCTTCAATAATCCGGTGAACGGTTGCTAAAATTTGTTCAAATTCAGAAGATTTCGGACTATTATATTTAATTCCTCGTCCCTGAGAAACTAAACAAAACCGTTTAGCTCCGGCGGCTTCTGCTGCTTTAGCATGGTCTAAAATTTCATCACTAGACTTTAACCCATAAATGGGAGATGCTTCACCAGGATGATGAACGGATTGAGAACAAAAACCACAGTTTTCTGAACAGTTCCCGGATTTAATATTAACAATACTACAAAGATCAACGGTATTACCACAGCAGGCTTGACGGACTTGATCGGCAGCTTGACAGAGTAATAAAATTTGTTCTTGATCTTGAATCTGTGTTAGAATTAAGGCTGCTTCTCGACTAATGCGATCGCCAGATATAATCCTTTCAACTAAGTAATTGAGCCAGGTTTGCAAGTCTTCTAGGGTTTCCCAATCTTGAGCAACTTCCAATGGGGAATCGCTAACCGAAGACAAACCATTGAGGGTGGGTCGTGCTGGAACTACATTGATCATGCCGGAATTGCCAGTTATCTAAGGGTGTTGACGGTTGACGGTTGACACTTAACTCCGAACCATTGTTTGAGCAATTTT
The DNA here is from genome assembly GCA_903893625.1 of uncultured Oscillatoriales cyanobacterium. Classification (GTDB taxonomy): domain Bacteria; phylum Cyanobacteriota; class Cyanobacteriia; order Cyanobacteriales; family Microcoleaceae; genus Planktothrix. The sequence continues at coordinate 5,336 of CAITND010000078.1, read as the reverse complement.
CTTTGTTCAGGGTTTAGGTAGATTCGGATCTTCCTTGATTTTCTGGATGTAGCTTCTGAGTCCGTGCATCCGGCCAGAAAAGACGTGAAGGATGGAGAGAAGATCGGCTGTGAGTTCGGCTTCTGGACAGTATATAGGATTTTCGAGAACCACGATGTTGCCACCGTTTTGTTGTGCCATAAACTCGAATAATTGAAATCCGAATCGACACAATCTGTCTCTACAGGCAACAACAATTGTGAGCTTATCACCCCGCATAAGTCTGACCAGTAACCCTTGCAATCCTTTCCTTTTGAAGTTAAGTCCTGAACCGATGTCTCGGACAATTTCTGCGTCTGGATAGATTGATTGCATATAGGCAACTTGTCTATCGAGGTGATCTCGTTGTTTTGTTGAACTGACTCGGCAGTAGCAAACAGTGGTAGCGACCACTGTATCCCGTATATAGGATTCGACATCATATAGTCTTTGCCCTGCTGGGTTTTTGATGCTTTTGATCTTTCCTTCATCGGCGTATTTTCTTAATGTATTGGGATGCAGACCCAGAAATTCGACCGCTTTCCTGAGTGGTATGTATGCCATGCCTTAAACTATAGCATACATGAGCATCTGTTAACAAAACTTGCACTGTTGAATAACCCTCAACTCCCCATGCCTCCGGTATCTCCTGGGTTATTGTATCATCAACGGTGTTTCCGGTATTGACGGAATCCTTAACCTTTCCTTTACCTGAACTTGTTACAGAGACGGTATTCTCTACGGTATCCGCTCAAACAAGACATTGATTTTTTTATGCTTTTTCGTCTGAATTCTATTGCTCCTTCTCGTCGGTTTGTCGCTAAATTTTCAGCCTTAGCTCTGAGTTTGAGTTTAGCCGCTTGTGGTGGGAGTAATACCACTACAACTACTGCTCCGACTTCAACAACGGGTACTGAGGGAACATCCACCGCAGCTAATAACACAACGGGCAGTACCACAACCCCGAATGCAACAGCAGCCCAATTAATTAGTTTGGAACAGCCTGTTAATTTAGTCGGTGCCGGGGCTACCTTCCCTGCTCCTTTATATCAACGCTGGTTCAGTGATATTAGTCGGGGAACCAAAAACCTGCAAATTGATTATCAAGCCGTTGGTAGTGGTGCGGGTGTAGAACGATTTGTACAAGGGTTAGTTCAGTTTGGTGCCAGTGATGTCGCCATGAAAGATGAAGAAATCTCTAAAGTCGCCAACGGCGTTTTAATGCTGCCCATGACGGCTGGGAGTATTGTTTTAGCTTACAATGTCCCCGATTTAGCTGAATTAAAATTATCTCAGCAAAACCTAATTGATATCTTTTTAGGTAAAATCACCAACTGGAATGATCCGCTACTGGCTACAGATAATCCCGGTGTGAAGTTCCCTGACTTACCCATCCAAGTAGTTTATCGTTCTGATGGTAGTGGCACAACGGGCGTTTTCACTAAAAATTTAAGTGCCATGAGTGAAGACTGGAAAAATAGTGTTGGAGAGGGTAAAACCGTTCAATGGCCTGTGGGAATTGGAGCCAAGGGTAATGATGGGGTAACGGCTCAAATTAATCAAGCTCCCGGTGCGATTGGTTATATTGAATATGGTTATGCCAAAAGTGCTAACTTGAAAATGGCGGATTTGCAAAATAAAGCGGGCAATTTTGTTAAACCCAGTGATGAATCAGCCGCAAAAACTCTTGAATCCGTAGAATTACCGGAAGATTTACGCGCTTTTATTACTAATCCTGAAGGAGCCGATTCCTATCCGATTGTTACCTATTCTTGGATACTGGCGTATCAAAAATATGATAAGCCAGAGGTTGCCAAATCCGTTGAAGCCATGATTCAATATGGATTAACTGAAGGTCAAAAAGTTAGTCCTGAACTCGGTTATGTGCCCCTGCCTGCGGCCGTTGTGAAAAAAGTGGCGGCAAAAGCAGATCAAATCAGCCCAGACTTTACGATTAAAGTTGAGTAATCAATGGGGGAAAACCCCTTTTAGGTATAGGATTAAAGAACCTTAATCCTATACTTGATTATTCTAGTAAAATTGAATCAGCTAATCCAAAAGTCGAATTAAGTTCGATTAATAGAGTATAATATTGATTGTATGGTTTTACCAAATCAAAATGTAACAGCAATTCCTCAATCTCGTTCTCCTTTAGAAAAAAAACTCGATCTAGGGTTTGTCTGGCTAACACGGCTTTTTGCTTGGGGCGTTATTGTTGTCTTAATATTACTGGGTTTTCCTATTGCTCAACAAGCGATTCCCGCCATTCAAGAGTTTGGGTTAGGCTTTTTATTCAGTAGTTCTTGGAACCCGGTTAATAGTCAATATGGTGCGTTTCCCATGATTTATGGGACGCTGATGAGTTCATTTATTGCTTTATTATTTGCTGTTCCTTTGGGTTTAGGAACAGCTATTTTCTTAAGTGAGAATTTTATCCCGCTTTCGCTGCGTACTACTTTAACGTTTCTGGTTGAATTGTTAGCGGCGATTCCTAGTGTGGTTTATGGTCTTTGGGGAATTTTTGTCTTAATTCCATTTTTAAGACCTTTTCAGATGTTTATGTATCAAAATTTTGGCTGGATTCCATTCTTTAATACTCCTCCGGCTGGCCCTGGAATGTTTCCGGCAGGGGTGATTTTAGCAATTATGATTCTGCCAATTATTACCGCCATTGCCAGGGATTCCTTAGCCAGTTTACCGCCTGATTTACGTCAAGCCTCCTTGGGTTTGGGAGCAACCCGTTGGGTGACAATCTTTCGAGTTTTAATTCCTGCCGCCTTCTCTGGAATTGTTGGGGGAATTATGTTAGGTCTGGGACGGGCAATGGGAGAAACTATGGCAGCCACGATGATAATTGGAAACTCGAATAATCTGAAAATTTCTCTATTTGCCCCTGCAAATACCATTGCTTCTTTGATGGCAAATCAATTCGCAGAAGCTTCAGGTTTACAGGTTTCAGCCCTCATGTATGCTGGATTAGTGTTATTTGCTCTCACCTTATTAGTCAATATTGCTGCGGAGTGGATTGTTAATCAAGTCAAAGCTAAATATCAATAACTGCAATGACAGACTGTTATTCTGCCTTGAAAGGTCTATTGAACTTTTAAAATTTGGTGCTGTTTCTGTATGTCAAATCCATCGAAAAATCAGAACTATTCTGAAAGCCCAGGCTACCGTACCGGAAAAATCAGTTTAATTCGCAATTCTAAAAGTCCCCGCAACATTTTTGAACTGGTGATGACGGGGCTGTCAGTATCTTGTATTGCGATTACCTTGATTCCGCTTTTCGCGGTTTTGTTTTATGTTTTAGTCAAGGGGTCTGCTCGTTTAAATTTAGATTTATTTACCAAGCTTCCCCCAGTGGCGGGTCAAACAACCGGAGGCATTGCCAGTGCCATTCTCGGAACAATCCAAGTGGTTTCTATTGCCACTTTAATTGCTGTTCCCTTTGGGATTTTAGCTGCAATTTTCCTCTCGGAATTTGGCGGAAATGGTCAAGTTGTGCGTTGGATTCGATTTATAACGAATGTTTTGAGTGGGGTTCCTTCAATTATTGCGGGGGTGTTTGCTTACAGTTTAATTGTGTTAAAAATGGGAACATTTTCAGTGCTGGCGGGTGCGATTTCCCTTTCAGTTTTGATGTTACCGACGATTATTCGTACCACCGATGAAGCCTTACAAATTGTTCCCCAAGAGATTCGTTGGGCTTCCGTTGGGGTAGGCGCTTCTAATTATCAAACGGCGTTACAAGTGGTTCTTCCCGCCGCCTTACCAGCAATTTTAACGGGGGTAACGTTAGGGGTAGCACGGGCGGCCGGAGAAACTGCACCCCTATTATTTACTGTTGTTTATACCAATAATTGGCCGTCTGGAAACCTATTGTCTCCCACTCTTCCCTCCCTCGCCTATTTAGTTTTTGAATTTGCTAGAGGGTTTGATAAAGTTTTACAGGAGTTTGCTTGGGCGGCATCGTTGGTGCTAGTGATTTTAGTGTTATTGACAAGCGTAATTGCTCGGTTTGCAACTCGTCAAAAACAGTTTTAGGTCTAAGTTTTAAAACCAGGATAGTTTTTCTCCTGGAATTTGTAATCCAACTGTCATCAAAATTTAGATTACTTGATTTTGATGTTGAATTTCTTCATTATTCTATCCGTTAAGGAGTTAATCTCATGTACGATGTTCATCAGTATGCGCCAGTTGAAATGGAAACGGTAATCCAAACCGAAAATATTGATATCTTTTATGGAGATTTCAAGGCAGTTCGGGGAATTTGTTTAGAAATTCCTAAAAATAGAATTACTGCTTTTATTGGGCCGTCAGGTTGTGGAAAGAGTACGATTTTACGCTGTTTTAATCGTCTCAATGATTTAATTCAAGGATTTCGATTAACGGGGAATATTTTCTATCATAATCAAAATCTCTATGCCCCAAATATTGACCCCGTAGAAGTTCGTCGTCGCATTGGGATGGTATTTCAAAAACCGAACCCTTTCCCGAAGTCAATTTATGATAATATTGCCTACGGGGTACGGGTGAATAAATTAGCCAAAAATAAAGCTGAATTAGATGAAATTGTCGAAAAATCCCTGCGTCAAGCCGTATTATGGGATGAAGTGAAAGATAAACTCAGTCAAAGTGGTTTTGCCTTATCCGGCGGTCAACAACAACGACTTTGTATTGCCCGGGCTATTGCAATTAACCCTGATGTCGTGTTAATGGATGAACCCTGTGCGTCCCTAGACCCCATTTCTACTTTATCCGTTGAAGATTTACTCCACGAACTCAAGGAAAATTACACCCTTATTATTGTCACCCACAATATGCAGCAAGCCACACGGGTTGCAGATATGACGGCATTTTTTAATGCCAAAGCCATTGAAGGGGGTAAACGCTTTGGCTATTTAGTCGAGTATGATGACACCCAAACCATTTTCCAAAACCCCAAAGAAGAAGCCACTCAACAATATGTTAGTGGTCGGTTTGGATAATCAGTTATCAGTTATCAGTTATCAGTTATCAGTTGTTAGTCAAGAGTTTTTAGTCGGGAGTTTTTAGTTTTTAGTCTTTAGCCAAAAACCATTGACGATTAACTGCGAACTCTTCACTGATAACTGCTAACTGATGACTGATAACTGATTATGGGTTTTTAATCCATTGACGCAGGAGATTGTTAGAGTCGATAGGAGCGTTACCACTCCTACCTCTCCTTCAGAACCGTGCGTGAGACTTTCACCTCACACGGCTCCTTGATAATTCCATCCTTGTTATGGATACGATTCAAAACGGGTTATTGTCGTGATTCTTGATTAAAGAACCGT
>CAITND010000077.1 GCA_903893625.1 uncultured Oscillatoriales cyanobacterium | reverse complement strand
TCGAGGGTTTGCAGATTCGTGAGTTGACCGATTTCCCCAGGCAGACTGCTGAGTTGATTGTTAAACAGGTGGAGGGTTTGCAGATTGGTGAGTTGAACGATTTCCCCAGGCAGACTGCTGAGTTGATTGTTAAACAGGTAGAGGGATTGGAGATGGGTGAGTTGACCGATTTCCCCAGGCAGACTGCTGAGTTGATTGTCACGCAGGTCGAGGGTTTGCAGATTCGTGAGTTGAGCGATTTCCCCAGGCAGACTGCTGAGTTGATTGTCACCCAGGTTGAGGGTTTGCAGATTCGTGAGTTGACCGATTTCCGGGGACAAAGCCGTTAACTTATTACCAGAGAGATCGAGTTCTGTCCAATTTTCTCTAGCTGCTTGTTCGATTAGTTGTCGCAGTTTTTCCTCTGTCATCAGCCATCACGGATACCACTGTTCAATAGTTTAACTCCAATTGCGACTGAACAAGAGTCAACCCTTAACAACCTTGTCGCTGCCACAAGGATTCATTAAACTGTATAAAGTCTAAGAATTTATAGATTTTACTAATCCTAAACCCTTTCCATTTTTTCAAAAAGGAGAAAAAGCCGTGTCTGTTGAGACAGTACAAAAGAGTGCCACCGTTAGAAAAATTGCACCCCGTTATCGGGTTTTGCTGCATAATGATGATTTTAATTCGATGGAGTATGTCGTCCAGGTGTTGATGAAAACTGTTCCTAGTTTGACTCAACCCCAGGCGGTGAGTATTATGATGGAAGCGCATACAAATGGCTTGGCATTGGTGATTACTTGCGCTCAAGAACACGCAGAATTTTACTGCGAAACTTTGAAAACTCATGGACTCATCAGCACCATTGAACCGGATGAATAAACTTCCTCAATGATAGGACAATAGGTTTGAAATACGATTTTGAATTGTTAAGAAACTATCCTGCTTTTCTGAGAATTGTGATTTTTCTCCTGGTTTTGGTGTTGCTTTGGCTCCCCTTAGCAGCACCTTTTTATTTATGGGTGAGCGATCGCAATTTTGTTAGTATTATTACATTGATTTTCCTGTATGTCGAGTTTCTGATTTTAATTCACGTCTGGGGAAAAATAATTGATCAGGAATCTCACCCCCTAACTCGCTACGGTTTAGTTTTTACTCCTAAAAATTATCAAAATTATCTCAAAGGATTAGGATTAGGATTAATCAGTTTAATGGGATTATTCTTAATTGAATCTATATTCGGTTGGGTGAAATGGCAATCTCCAAGCCCTAATTTTTTAAGAATTAGTTTAGAAGGACTTTTAGTGGCTTTTGGGGTAGGGTTTGCGGAAGAATTATTTTTTAGGGGATGGTTACTCGATGAATTAAACCGAGATTATTCCCCGAAAATTGCATTAGGAATTAATAGTTTAATCTTTGCGAGTTTACATTTTATTAAACCCTTAGCCGAAATTCAAAGAACGGCGTTACAATTTCCGGGGTTAGTTTTATTAGGATTAATCTTAGTTGTCTCTAAACTAGCCTGGTTTCCGGCTTCTTCTCATCGTTTACAGTTAAGTCCGTCCGGTTGGTTGGGTTTGCCGATGGGGTTGCATGGGGGGTTAGTTTGGGGTTATTATATGATTAATATAGGGCAATTGATTGATTATTCTGGAACCGTTTCTGAGGCTATCACCGGAATTGATAAAAATCCGTTAGCCGGGGTGATGGGGTTGTTTTGTTTGGGTGCAATTGGAATTTTTATCTGGCAAAAATCGTTATTTAGAAAATTGAATCAATAGAGGTAAACTGTATGTCTTAACAAGAAGATGTGCAAATTATCGCTCAAAAAGCCGACAAAATTGTTATCTGATGGAAATTTGAAGCATTAGCAGCCAACTCAACTTATTCTCCTCCTAAATGTAAGGTTTTGTAACGACTTTCCCGAATTCTATTTGGCAGCGTGCATACTTGAGCTAATCCAGATCAATAGGGTTATATTTCGGGCGGAAAATCTCAACTAATAGTTTTGCCAATTTTACATGAATTGGCTTATTCCAAAGGAGGATAAAATGTTAGCATTAGAGAACTACTATACACAAATCGAAACCAAGCTCTATCAAGAATTCAAAAGAACAACCACATCTGAAGAAATTGTACAAATTATTCAGAATGAAATCAGAATAATTGCCAATCATAACAGTGAGTATATTCTTGGTTTAACTGATTCTCAAAGAACCTTAGCATGGGAACGGTTAGAATCTTTGAGTAAGTCTTTTAATATTCTGACAGCAATTAAATTGCCTCAAGTTCATGCAGAGGAAAATTTCCAAAGCCATCATCACAAACCCCATCATAAAGATAACAGCAATCAAGAGATGATTCATATCGGCATCGGCGCATTGAGTGGAGGTATTGCAGGAACTTTAACAGGAGTTCCTATTGTTGGTACGGCTGTAGGTATTGCTGTGGGCGCTGGAGTAGGGGTTGTTTCTAACTTAATGCCAAAAAATGAAGAAACAGAAAAGGTTGAGTCAAAGACAACCGTAGAGAATGAAGTACCACGATTACGGATAAATCTTGATCTCATATTATCTAATTTGTCTCAGGGTTTTAAAGAGATTGATCTGGCGGTTGCCCGTTGTTTAGAAGATCGAAAAAAACAACCAGATAAACCAAGTTTAGATAAATTGACCGATGTTTTAGAAGTTTTACAAGATTTAATGGGAGAGGAATTAGATGATCAAAATCAAATCCCTACTTTAGTGAGCAAACAGTTAAAACGTATTCCTTCTGTCTTGAGACATTATGGTATGGAAGCACGGGTTTATCAACCAAAGGGTGAACCATCTAGTCGGGATTGGGAAATGTTTGAATTTGAGCCAAGTTTAGAGCCTGATTTACAAGAGTATGTCACCATGAAACCTGCATTTGTTAAAGGCGATGAGGTGATTTTACAGGGGCGAGTAATTGAACCGGCTACTACACAAGAGTAAAGTAATTCACTTAATATCTTAAATCTTTCTAGTAAAGGGAGAAGGTGAGTAATGAGTAATAACAATGTTGAAATTATCGGTTTTGATTTAGGTCACGGAGAAACCGCTTTAGCGAAAATTGTAGGAGACAACGTAAAGGAGCCACCAAAGAAACTACTACTTCATAGAGTAGAGTGTCAACCAACAATGATAGCCTATCATCCTGAACAGGGAGTTTTATTTGGTAAACAAGCTTTAAATATCAAAGCTACTGATTTTCAAATCCCTTTCAAAAAACGTCCGACTTCTGAGCCCAATTATCAGAAAGTTATGAGAGATTATGTCAATGCAATTTATGAGCATCTCTTAGAAACTAATCAACTTAAAAAAGACGATCAGAATTATTTTTTTATAGCCTGTCCGTCAGAATGGACTGATGCAGAGGTAGCTGAATACCAAAAAATTTTAAAGTCTTCTAATCTACCTAGAGTGAAAGTAATTAAGGAATCTTTTGCCGTTCTGATGCAAGCAAGAGCGAGTGAACTGTTCACATATGAAGATGTCAAAGGTAATGTGTTAGTTATTGATGTGGGTTCATCCACTATAGATTTAACTGTTGTTAAAAAGCAGACTTCTCAACAGAGTAGTTCCTCAATACCTCCAGAACTCAAATTAATATTGGGTTTTGATATAGACAATTTTATCAATTTTATCAATAGAGATTCCCAAAGTATTAGCACTGATTGGGGCGCATCTCTTATTGATAAAGCTATTCTCGATTACAGTCTGAGTCAAAACGAAGATCGGGAGGCGATTGAGAAGGCTTTTGAAACAGCACCTTTTTGGAGAGAACGCTGTGAATATATATGTCGTGAGGCTAAAGAAGAATATTTTTGTAATCTTAACCAGTACCCAGATGAGGACTGTGGGGTAAGCGTTGGCTCTCTAAAAATCCGTGATGTTGGCATTTTTGAACCAATTGTTTATAAACTTATCATGGAGAAGATTCTCAATCAACCCTTACCCGAATTGGGAAATCAGAGTTGGATTGATTCGTTTCGGAATCTCTTGAAACAACATAAACAGCAACTAGAAAAGCAAGAGATTAAGCTTGGTTCAATCCTTCTGACTGGTGGTGCTTCCAAAATGAACTTTATCCCTGAAATTGTCCACCAGGTTTTTCCTAATTGTAAGTGTATAAGTGATCCTGAACCCGGTCTTTGTATTGCGATGGGTCTTGTACGTTGGGGAAAGCAATACTCATTAATTGAAAAATACAATATACCTCAAAATTCAAAATCACAAAACAATCAAGACATCAAAAAAGTAGAGGACATCACGATGAGTAATAACAATGTTGAAATTATCGGTTTTGATTTGGGACATGGAGAAACTGCATTAACCAAGATAGTAAGCTCTAAGAAAGAAGAGCCACCCAAAAAACTGCTACTTCATAAAAAAGATTGTCAACCGACAATGATAGCCTATCATCCTGAACAGGGGATTTTATTTGGTGAACAAGCTTTAAATGCCAAGGTTACTGATTTTCAAATTGCTTTCAAAAAAAGACCGACTTCTGAATCCAATTATCAGAAAGTTATGATAGATTATGTTAATGCAATTTATCAACATCTCTTACAAACTGATCAACTTAAAAAAGACGACCAAAATCATTTTTTTATCGGCTGTCCGTCAGAATGGACTAATGCAGATATAGCTGGATACCAAAAACTTTTAAAATCTTCTAATCTACCTGAAGTGAGTGTAACAAAAGAATCTTTTGCCGCGCTGATGCAATCAAGAGGGAGTGACTTGTTAACAGGTGAAGAAATCAAAAGTAATGTATTAGTTATTGATGTTGGCTCATCTACTACAGATTGTACTCTTATTAAAGCAGGAATACATGAGGAAGATGATGATTTTGGCATTGACTTAGGCGCAGGTTTGATTGATAAAGCTATTCTCGATTACAGTCTTAGTCAAAACGAAGATCAAGCAAAAATTGAAAATGTTTTTCAGACAGCTTCCTTATATAAACATCGCTGTGAATTTAAGTGTCGTAGAGCTAAAGAAGAATACTTTTGTAATTCTCTAAACTATACTGATGCTGATTCTTCCGTTCAGGTAGGATCAGAAAAATATCAAAAAGTGGTTGTTTTTGAGCCAATTGTTTATAAGGAAACTATTGAGACAATTGTTACCATACCTTTGAATAATTGTCTGCCAAATTCTAAGCATATTTTACTTTCTCTAAAAGGTGTTGATTTTCAAAAAAGTTGGCAAGACAATTTTCGTTATTTCTTGATGGAAACCAAACAAAAATTAGAAAATAAAGGAATTAAGGTAAATACAATTATCCTAACTGGTGGTGCTTCCAAAATGGACTTTATTCCTGAAATCGTCCACGAGATTTTTTCTAATTGCAAATGTACAAGAGATACTGAACCCAGTCTTTGTATTGCTATGGGTCTTGCACGTTGGGGAAAACGGAATATTAATACAATTCACTTTACGAATGAAGTAGAGCAATTTTTGCAGAATGATTTACCCAAAATTGTAAGTGGCAATATTGATTCTTTGCGTAGTAAATTAACAGAAAATTTAATCAATGGTTTATCTAATAAAATCATTCAACCTGTTCTGTTTGATTGGCGTAATCGTAATGAAATTTATACCTTAAATGGTCTTGAGTCAAACATTGTCTCAAGATCGGAAGCTTGGTTGAAAGGAAGGGAAGGTAAAGAAGCTGTTACAACAGCAATTCAAAATTGGCTAAAACAAGACCTCGAACCAAAGCTAAATGAAAAAACTAATTCTATTTGTAGTAAATATGGACTAAAGTTAAATCAACTGGTTCCACCTTCACTAAACTATAATCCTAATGCTGAGAATCTAAAGTCAGGAAATGTGATTATTATCGATCCAACCGCAATGACAGCAATAGTTAACTGGATTATTGGTATTGTTATAGGATTGATAACGTTAGCTCTTGCAACAACAGGAATAGGGCTAATAATTGGTATTGTTGTTGCTATAGTGGGTCAATCTATTGCTGAAGATATCATCAAAGATTCAGATATCCCTAAATTTTTTCGTGGATGGGTTTCTGATAACAAAATCTCAAAAATGACTAGCGACCTAAAAGTAACTTTGAAAGCCAAAGTTGAGGAAGGTCTTAAGAAAGAGGAAGAAGAATCTCTTGCGAAAAATTCACCAACATTTAGTGATGAAATTACTAACTCAGTAAAAGATTGGTTGAGTAAGGAAGTGAGACAACAAGCTGATTCCGTAAAAATATTAATTGCTTAAATTTAATCTCAACCATACCAATAAGAGGTAATTGACATGAGATCATCTGACATTGTTCCTTCTCAAGATTCACAACAATTAAATCAATTAGATTTAAAAATCGCTGCTGCTAATGTAATGTCTCAATCCCTTCTCTTTAGTTTAGGGAGACAATATCTTGAAATTCCGTTAGCAGATGCTAAATACATTCAACCAATGCCACCTAAAGGAATCTTGATGGGAGATGCCTATTTTCTAAAAGTAGAACAGGTGGGAAATTCTCTGGTGGACTCACTTTCTCAACCTTTTACAGCCTTACAAACTGCTCTTTCTGCTTGTCACAATCCTGAAAAATATAATCTAGTTTTTATTATCTCTAGTGATGGCAGTCAGAATCAGGTTTATCTAGGAATTTGTAGTAAGGATAGTTTGGATAGTTCATCTGAAGAATTTATCAGTAATATTGGCAAATTCTTACAAGGAAATTGGCAAGGAACAAAATTTCGGGAGCTTGATACTGATTCCCCAGAAGTAAAAAGCCATATTATTCAACCACTTAATAAATATCATTACGCTCAAGCAATTACTGGAATACCATCTCTTAAACCTGGTGATAATCCGGGCTACCCTCAAAGCTTAGATCGTCTTTTAAGAGGGATGCGAGGATCACCTTTTATGTATATGGTCATTGCTGAACCGATGAGTGAATCTCAAGTTAACGGTATTATTTATGGATTACGAGAACTGATGGGGCGTGTCCATTCTTTCAGTAAAATTAACTTTAATGAAACCTTTACTAAAGGCATTTCTCTGACGCAAGGCCACACAGATAATAGTAGTGAATCAATCTCTGAATCAAACAGTACCAGTTATGAGGAGGTTGATAATTCCGCATTAAACATGGCTGTACTTACAACGATGGCTGGTTTAGGCTTGGGATTGCTATTTCCTGCAATGGACTTCATGGCTTTCTTAATGATAGATACGGCATCAGATATATTACTTAGCAATAAATATCAACAAACTCAAGGAACAACTATTACTAAAACAACAGGGATTAGTGATTCTGAAACTAAGGGTTTGAACTTAAGTTCAGCACAAGGTTTTGGTGAAGAATATATCAATGCTCATGCCCAGGCAGCAGAAGCACAAATAAAAAAATATCTGGAACGTTTTGAACAAGCTCGTGCTTTAGGTTGTTGGAATGTAGGAGCTTATTTACTCGCTGAAAAACCCGATATTCTCCAACAAGCTAGTACCCAATTGCGAGCATTGTTGAGTGGAGAAAACAGTGTTTTTGAACCGATCCGTATTCATGACTTAAAACGAGTCTGGAATAAGACTAAAAATTCTTTAAGAAACTTTGACCACCCTGATTTAGCTCTGGTTAATCCTAACAACCAACAGCAAAAACTAGATCATCCACTAGGAAAAGCATTTAATGGTTTAACCACACCTCTCAACACCCAAGAATTAGCCTTACTGGTCAACTTACCACGCCATGAAGTACCAGGGGTAAAAGTTATGCCAACAGCTACTTTTAGCCTCAATCCCCCCATAGTAGAAGGCAAAGCTATTGTATTGGGTAACGTACTAGAGGGAGGTGAATCAACATCTCTTAAATATAGTATCTCTCTGTCAAGTTTAGCCAAACATTGCTTAATAACAGGCATTACAGGTTCTGGGAAATCTACCACTTGTCGGAAAATGTTAACGGAATTAAATCAGCAACAAATACCCTTTTTAGTTATTGAACCTGCCAAAGACGAATATGTAGAATGGGCAATGAGTTTAAATGCACAATTACCCAAAAATAGCCCTAACAGAATAGCCATTTATATGCCCGGAGTTCAAACTTGGCGAGGTCAAAAACTAGAAAATCAACTTACTCTCAATCCTTTTGATCTCGTTTGGCTTTCTGAAGACTCCACTCCCCAAGTTTTACCTCATATCGATCGCGTTAAATCCATCCTCAACGCTTCTTTCCCCATGCAGGAAATCTTACCTGTGTTACTAGAAGATGTCCTGTTTTATGCTTATACCCGTCCACAAAACTGGCTAGATGACAAACTTCCCCCCTTTGGCACACCCAGACCAACTTTAACTCAACTCCTCGACCAGATTCAACCTGTAATCAGAGGAAAAGGTTACGAAGAAAGGGTTACAGCGAATTTGACCGCAGCCTTAACCACTCGAATCCAAAGTTTACGTCGAGGTTGGAAAGGACAATTATTCGATCGTCCAATTTCCACTCCTTGGGCAGAAATCTTCGATCGCCCTGTTATTATTAACCTATCCTATTTGGGCGATGATGCGGATAAAGCTTTTGCGATGGCGATACTGCTTCAATTCCTTTATGAATACCGACAAATTCAAAATGATTTACTATCCCAAAAAGAACGAGAAAATTTAGGCTTGCGTCACCTAGCCGTGATTGAAGAAGCCCATCGTCTCCTCTTGAAAGTCTCGTCAGGTATTTCAGAACAAGCTAATCCCCAAGGCAAAGTAGCAGAGATGTTTGCTAATATTTTGTCAGAAATTAGAGCTTACGGTCAAGGATTATTAATTGCTGATCAAGTTCCTGCGCGTCTAGTTCCCGATGCTATCAAGAATACTAATCTTAAAATTGTTCATCGTTTAGTAGCTGCTGATGACCGAGACGCAATGGGTTCTTGTATGACTTTAACCCCAGAACAGAGTGCAATTATTAATCATTTACGACCTGGACAGGCAATAGTTTGTGGCGAACAAGACGATATGGCAGCTTGGGTACAGGTTTTGAAATAGTAATCTGTCAAAATTTCTAATTCAAAAAGGAAGGTATAATTATGACATCAAACTTTAATTTCAAAAAGTTTTCTGACAATCTGGCTAATTCATTAACCGATATTTATCGAATTGGTAACTTGAGTTTAGTCTGTATGTCTGTTGGTATTTTTGTTACGTTGATTGGACATTTTGTTAACGATTGGTTATTTGGTGTTGGCATCTTGTTAACTATTTCTTGTTTAGGCTTTTTTATCTACGCTCAGTTAAAAGGTTTAAAAGAAATATCTCAACTAATCGAACAAAATCAGAAATCTATTGATTTAGCTCAGGAGACTGCGATCGAATTAACAAAAACTTTTAATTTTCTTGAGTCATTTACCATCAGTCATATCAAAGCATGGGATAGGGTTTCAGATATGATTTTACCTCTAGTAACTACTTTGCCAATTGTAGGAAGAAAACTAGATAATATCGGTATTTCTAAGCTGCAAAATGTCTCTAAGCATTTAGTAGAGATGATGCTAAAACTTGAAAACATTACTCAAGATATGGAAAAAGCTTTAGTGAATGCAGATGCTCAAAAACTTGAGGTTTATACTAATAACTTGAGACAAATTAGCCAGACATTAAGAAAGAATCTAGCCATTCAAGTTCCCAAAAGTTGACAGAAAATTAACAAATTACTCACATCTCTTAAATTAGAGGTGAAAAAAATTACACATCAAAAGGAGAATAATCGTTATGGGTATTGATAGTCGCACTATTGAGATTGGCAGACATATTAATTTAGAAGAATTGGAGACAATAGCTGCTAAATTATCTGATTGGCTGCTGGAAGAGCATGATTTTGCCTTACACCATAAGCACTGGGAGGACAAAGATCATTATGTAGTAGAAGTCAAGAAAACTGGTTTTTTTCGCCAATTATCTGGGTTGGTGTTTACATATAAAATTCAATTAAGCAGAGCAGACCATTCACTCCTTGTTGTGGTTGATAATGGTGATATTCGTAGCCAATTAGTAAGCTTAGGAGTAGCTTGGTTTATAGCTTGGCCTATGCTTCTTACAGCCGGATGGGGAATGTATGCTAAAGGCGAATTCCGCCAAACAATTTTTTCGCAAATTGAAAAAATTGCTCATAATTAACAAATTTATGTGTATAACTAAAAAGCGCATTACAAGGAGGTACATCTATGAAGATGCTGAAAATTGTTAATCATCACCGTCAGCCCTTAGCCCAAATTACTTGGACACCAGATAATCAATTGCAACTAGAGATTTTAGAAGCAGAAACTGATGTCGACTTTAAATCCGCTTTGACTGACTTTGTGAACAACTGCCAACACCAAGGTCTTCCATTTCGTACTGGTCGTCAGGTGCAACAAGCAAATGGAACAGTTTTTGTGGATGAGCAGTTTACAGTCAAACCGGATGATCAAAGATTCTTACAAGCTTTAGGTGATGCTATTAGCCGATACACCTTTGGCGAAAGAAAAATTCGGCTATTTGGTTTCATCCAGGAATAATGGGAGAACTATCATGATTGACTCATATTCGGGAGAAGGTATCAACACCTGGAACGAGATCCCGACTGAAATCGGGCAAACTTGCTCTGAGCTAGTGGGTTATACAGAAGTGGGTAACTTTGAGGCGGCAGGTTTCACCTCTACAGAGGAGGTATCAAGCTACCTCCGTGAAACTCTTCCACCTAGTCATTTGGAAGGGTGTCCTAAAATTCAGTATGAGCCAATAACTGATCCCTCCTGTCCTAATGCTCTGGGTTATTTCCGCAATGATAATCATGAGATCAAAATATTGAATACAAATCAAAGCAAAGAGCAACTTTTGGAAACTCTGACCCATGAAGTTGGTCATAATGCCCATGCCAATATTATGGAAAATCGATCTGATGTGGCTCAACGCTGGTCTGACATTCATCAGAAAAGTCTAGAACAGTATGTCAAAGATGGTTCAGGGTTTGTCTCAGATTACGCTCGTACAAACGTTTACGAAGACTTTGCAGAATCTTATCAGTCCTATGTACGCGATCCCGAAAAACTCAAGTTTTACAACCCGGATAAATTTGAGTTTATGCGACAAGAACTTTTCGCTGGGCGTGAATATGTCCCTCCAGTTCTTGCCTATCTCGATTATGATTCTCTAGGACGGCAAATTGAGGTAACTGGTAATGGGACTTGGGTTGTTGCTACAGGAGAGAAAATTGCATAAGTATTCCATATTAACCTGAGTTAGATAGAGAATGTTAGCTATCCACCTCAAGGCTTAATAAAAGGGATAGACGTAGCGGGGAAATTCTCATTATTAGTAACATTAATTTTGAATATATTTAGATCAACTTTCCAGCCTTAAGTTCATAAAAAATATTCAAAATTCAAAATTCAATCCTTTGAACTTTGAACTTTGAACATTAATAAAATTCGTTGAATTTCCGACTAATAATTAACTCCACATTCCTACACTTTTAGTGGGTCGGTTAATAAAAGGTGGAATATCAGAATTGGAGTCAGAGGGAACAGAAGGAGAGGTTGTGGGGGGAGTATATTCAGAAGTGGGAACACCTCCTTTTGACTCTACTTCGGCTTCATCAGGGCAAAATTCCAAACAAATCCGAAACTTTCCAGTTTGCCAAGATTGACCCGGACGCAAAAGTTGACACTCAATTCCTTCTTTAAATAAATTTTCCTCCTCTAACTTAGATTCCATAATTGACAAAAACTCACTAGCTTTAAATGTACATTGAAACATCAAAGCACTTTCACTGGTATTAATCACATCATCATCGCCGAGAATATAGGTTGAATCGCTCATGTTTATGTCCTAAAAATTGTATTTTGTACTAAGGATTAACTAATTTAGAAAAACCAACCGTAGGAATGTAGCCCTTTTCCTAATAGATTAACTCCTAAATAGCAGACCCAAACCACAACGAATCCTGTTGTTGCTAAAATAGCAGGTTTTCGGCCTTGCCAACCGCGAGTAATTCGGGCGTGTAAATAAGCTGCGAAAACTAACCAAGTAATTAACGCCCAAGTTTCTTTAGGGTCCCAACTCCAATAGGAACCCCAAGCTTCATTCGCCCAAACTGCCCCGGCAATAATACCAATGGTTAAAAGCGGAAATCCTAATCCAATAATCCGATAACTGATATTGTCAATAGTTTCCACTAAAGTTAATCGCTGTGGGGAAAGGGGTGTAGCAGATTGAAGATTGTCTGTGGTTTTGACAAACTCTAACACGGCCGTTGTGCTATTACCATTGGTCGTGAACCCTTTGGGGTTAGACTCCGCAACGGTTTCTTGAGAATAATTGATGAAATCAGTAACGGGTTTCTGATGATTTCGAGAAATCCGAGTTCCCAGAGAACTGCCACTCAATTCTACTTCCTGCCCCCGTGTCAGAATTAAGAAAGTGATTGCTAATAAAGAACCCACCATCAACGTTGCATAACTCAACATCATGACGCTGACGTGCATCATCAACCAATTAGACTTTAACGCCGGGACTAGGGGTTCAGCAACTCGCATTTGGGGCGGTAACTTCAGGGCGGCAAATGCGACAATTCCCATCGCCACCGGAGAGGTGACAACCCCAACTAAACGGCTACGACTCATTTGTTCAGCAATTAGATGAATTGTAGTAATTCCCCAAGTTAGAAAAAACAGGGATTCATATAAATTACTAATCGGAAAGTAACCCGCCTCGATCCATCTTGCCCCTAATAAAGCAGCAATACAGAGATTAGCGATCGCCATTCCTGCGGTTCCTAATACCGATAAATAGGGGATATTGGGAAACGCAGCCCCCACCCAATACAACAATAGAGTGATCAGCAAAATGGCAAAAGAAATATTATCTAATCCATTCTGGAGTAAAACCAGATTCATGAACGGTTCTCCTGATAACGGTATTAATTACCGAGTTTTTTTAACTCTATTTCATGATCCTACCGATTCCTGACGATCTGAGATGATTTTTTCGATTCGATCACCCTTAGTTCGGACATTGCGATCGCCAGATCAGCAATGTCCGAACCCAATCCGGCTTTTAACTTTGATACCCTATACAAAGAAGCATACTGTCACAAAACGACTGGCCAAGGGATCACGCTCATTGAGGAGAGGGGGACGAATGCCTGCGACTGACTATAAAGACTACTACACCATTTTAGGACTAGACAAAACCGCAACGGCGGATGATATTAAAAAGGCCTACCGGAAACTAGCGCGTAAATTTCACCCGGACATGAATCCGGGGAATAAACAAGCTGAGGCGCGTTTTAAAGAAGTTAATGAAGCCTATGAGGTGTTATCCGACCTCGATAAACGCCGCAAATACGACCAATTTGGTCAATATTGGAACCAAGCCGGAAGTGGAGGTTGGCCCGGTGGGGCAGGTTCTAATCCAGACTCTAGCGGGTTTGATTTTAGCCAATTTAACAGTTTTGATGAGTTTATTAACGCCCTTTTAGGTCGTGGTGCCCCAGGTGCTAGACCCGGAAGTAGTAGCAGTCGCAGTTATTCCTATCGTCCCCAGACTGGCGGGCCATCGGGATTCAGTGGCAGCCCCTACAATAATGATTTTTCCTCTGGATTTAATCCTCGCAATACCCCTTCCATCGCCGATACAGAAGCCATTATTACCCTCACCCTCAGTGAAGCGTTTCATGGGACTCAAAAACGCTATGCAGCCGGAGAAGTAACAATTCCGGCGGGAGTCAAACCCGGAAGCAGAATTCGAGTGCGAGGTCAAGGTCAAGTCGATCCCTACAGCCAACAACGGGGGGATTTATACCTAAAAGTGGAAATTCAACCCCATCCTTTCTTTCAATTTGACGGGGAAAATCTGGTCTGTGAACTGCCTGTAACGCCCGATGAAGTGGTTTTAGGGACATCTATTGAAGTGCCTACACCGGATGGGATGGTGACGATGAATATTCCGCCCGGTATTCGTTCGGGACAGTCGTTGCGGTTGCGGGGGAAAGGATGGCCAAAACCTAAAGCTGGAGGTCGCACGGATCAATTAGTCAAAATTGTGGTGGTGCCACCTAAAGAACTCAGTCCTAATGAACGAGAATATTATGAAAAAATTCGCGACAGTCGCACGTTTAATCCCCGCAGTAGCTTCAAAGATATAAAGCTATAAAAACGTTTAAACCGATCAGGAGAATGGTGTCCTGATCGGTTTGTACTGTGTACTTGCATAAATTGTTGAATATTTTTATAAGATGGAATTACTCATTCACCCATTGACAAAAAAGCCGAGAATTCTCATCTTTTACCCAAAGTGCCACTAATTGTCCTTTTTTTGCTAGGCTTTTGCTTTGGGTCTGGGTGAGAATCGGAGGTTCTACGGCAGATTTTTCCAAATGGGGATGAGAAAGCGGTTTGATCCAAGAAAGATTGATAAACATAGTTTTTTACTCCCTAAACTTTTATACCTCTTATTCTATTCCACTTGATCTTCTCTCCAGATTGTGTGACGAAAATCACAAGTAATTAACAGTTGTGAAAACTTTTGTAAAGATTCCTCCGTTTTGGCTTGATCGATTTTTCCAGATCATTCTGAAAATATTGGCTACAATTTTGGGCCTATTTTCAGCTTTTTGTTCCCAAAATCGCTACTTTTATATATTGACAAAATGCACAAACTATGTATTTTAAGGGATTAAATCATCGAATCAGTATTTTTACAGTTCAAACTTGTTAACTTTATCGATTTTCAAACCCATAGTGCTATTGCGATAATCAAACCACAGTAGCAGAGAGATGTAATCCTACGCGCTCAGTCTGGGTTCTCTTGGTTAATCAATCCGTTTGAGTGACTCAGAGGAGCCTGATTTAGACTCAATCCGGTAGCATCCCTGTTGGAAGATGTGGTAGCGGGTTTGTAGGTAGGGGCGAAAGCAGATAAGATCGAAGTTCCCATCAATCTGAACTTCGACTCGCCCTTACACTTTTTCTTAAAAATATTAGGGTGATGGTTGATTAGAGTTTGAACGATAATATTACGATATTTTGCGAATCAACTTTTATTAAATATTTTACCTGTAGAAATTGCTGATCGCCTCAAGCAATATGGAGAGGTAAAACCGATTTAAAATGCAAAGGTTTATTCATTTTCCGACGGAAGAAGACAAACCCTAATTCTGCTTGATCTTCTTGTCCATCAATTTCAAAATGAACAAAGAGATTGAAAATGCTACAATTGAGTATGCCCCCCGCTAGAAAATATCCGTTTTTGTTAAATCAATGTGACATTAGAGCCAAGACTGCATCACAATAAAAATAGGTTGTTGTCATTCTGATCCCTTCAGAAACAGCAATCCGGCAAAAAACCCAGATTACCAGCATTTCTAATCAACAGACGTTCCGTGATGCCTCTATGAAGCGTAAATGGCTCTATAAGTTCTTATCACCCAATCGACAGATTGTTCCCTATCTAGTTCTGTTAAGCACGTTGCTACTGACGGCGATCGCCACTTATTATGTTGAATCTACGGCTTGCACCCAGGATCGATTACGATTTGATACCTCTATCCAACGCACGGAAAATCTGATTCGAGATCATGTTAAAACCTATATTGCCTTACTCCGGGCAGGAAGCGGATTATTTGCAGCCCATGAACCTGTAGATCAAAAGGAATTTCGGGCTTACATGGAACGGTTACAATTGCGTGAAGAATATCCCGGTATTCAAGGAATTGGGTTTACAATTCGGTTTCCAGCATCCGAAAAAGAGCAATTAATTGCCCGAATCCAAAGGGAAGGCATCTCTAATTTTTCGATTCATCCTGATTATAATCGACCCGAATATCATGCCATTATCTACCTTGAACCCTTAGATCAACGTAACCAAGCTGCGATTGGTTATGATATGTTCAGTGAACCTGTGCGTCGCAAGGCAATGGAACGTGCCAGGGACGGGGGTTTACCTGCGGCATCGGGTCGAGTGACACTCCGACAAGAAATTGATGCACACAAACAAGCGGGTTTTTTAATCTATTTCCCGATTTATCAAGGCAATTCTATTCCCCTAACTGTAACAGAAAGACGCGAGAAATTACTGGGATTTATCTATAGTCCGTTTCGGATGGGTGACTTAATGCAAGGGCTTTTCGGAAGCAATCGAGAGTCTTTTATTGATTTTAAAATTTATGATGGTTTAGCGATTACTCCGGATCATCTCCTGTATGATTCTAATACTCGTCGTTCCTTGGGCTTCAAGCCTCGATTTGAGCGTCGAAAAATGATCTCAATTGCGGAACAAACTTGGACAATTGTATATACCTCTCGTCCTGAATTAGATTTTAATTCTCAACGCTTGATTGCTCCCTATATTGCCTTATCTGGAAGTTTGGTAAGTCTGATTTTATTTGGATTAATGCGATCGCAAATTCAAGCCAGACGCATTGCTGAAAAAACCACAACAGAATTAAGAAAATCAGAAAAAGCTCTGCGAGATAGTGAAGCCCGATTTCAGGCTTTTATGGATCATAGTCCGGCGGTGGCTTGGATTTGCGATCTCGAAGGCCGAATGTTGTATTTTAGTCGAAGTTATACCCAAACCTTTAACATTTCAGATGATGCTTTAGGAAAAACAGTCTTTGATTTATTTCCCCCAAACTTAGCCTCGAAATTTCTGGAGAAAATTTCTATTGTGGCTTCGGAAAACCGGGTTTTAGAAGTGATTGATTCTATTCCTCGACGAGATGGAAAAATCGGAGAATTTTTAGCCTATCAATTTCCAATTTGGGATGCTTACGGACAACCATTAGTCGGGGGTGTAGCAATTGATCGCACGGAAAGCCGTCAAGCTGAAGCCTTATTACGTCGTTCAGAAGTGCAGTATCGAACGATGATTGAACAATCTCCCCTGAGTATTTTAATTTTATCCTTAGATGGTTTTGTTCAGCGTGTCAATCGAGCCTGGGAAGACCTCTGGGGAATTAAAGGGGAAGACATCAAAGACTACAATCTTTTAGGGGATCAACAATTAATTGAAAAAGGGATCATTCCTTATATTCAACGAGGGTTTGCTGGGGAAGCAGTTGCGATTCCTCCGATTTTATATGATCCCCATCAAACCTTCCCTGAATTGTCGAGTTATAGGTATGCTCAACGCTGGGTACAAGCTTATGTTTACCCCGTGCGGGATGAAATTGGTCAAATTCGAGAAGTGGTGTTTATCTATGAAGATATTACGGAACGCAAACACGCCGAAGAAGAATTACAAGAAAGTGAAGCTCGGTTTAGAACGTTAATTGAAACGACATTTGATGGAATTATTATTCATGAAAATGGGATTATTTTGGATGCTAACCAAGGGGCGGCAATCATGTTTGATTGTTTGTTAGGGGAAATGATTGGGTCTTCTTTTCTGGATTTTGTCGCCCCGAATAGTCAAGCTTTAATTTTACACAATATTACGAAGAATTTAGAAGCCCCATATTCAGCAGTGGGATTAAGAAAAGATGGTACAACTTTTTATGTAGAAATTATCGGTCGTTCTCAAGTTTATCAAGGGCGTGAAGTTCAAGTTACAGCCCTACGAGATATTACAAATCGCAAACAATTAGAAGCGCAACTCCTCACCCGTGCTGAAGAGTTAGCAGAAGCCAACCGCCTCAAAGATGAATTTTTAGCCACGCTTTCCCATGAATTGCGGACTCCTTTAAATGCCATGTTAGGATGGACACAACTGTTAATGTCTCGGCATTTAGATGAAGAAACATTTAATCGAGCCACAGAAACAATTAATCGCAATACCCGGGCGTTAGCTCAACTGATTGAGGATTTATTAGATGTCTCTCGAATTATTAATGGAAAATTGAATTTAAGTCCGAATCCCACCTCTTTAATTCCTATTATTGAAGCAGCAATTGATACAGTACGTCCGGCGGCTGAGGCGAAAAATATTACAATTCATGTTTCTCTTCAGCCTAATATTGGGATTATTTTAGGGGATGGCAACCGTTTACAACAAGTGATTTGGAATCTGCTAACTAATGCGGTGAAATTTAGCGCAGAAGGAGGACAAATTGAAGTTCGACTTGACAAGTCTCAAGAGAAAAGTTCTTTTTCCAGTTCAGACCCTCAACTTTCCCTAAATCAAGAATCTTTGGAAGCAGATATTAAGCAGATTGAGACGGTGAATTATGCAGAAATTCAAGTCAGTGATACCGGACAAGGAATTAGCCCGGACTTTTTACCTTTTGTGTTTGAACGCTTTCGTCAAGCCGATGGTTCAATTACTCGCAAACAGGGGGGATTAGGATTAGGATTAGCCATTGTGCGCCATTTAGTGGAACTGCATGGAGGAAGTGTTAGTGTTGATAGTCCAGGGTTAGGACAGGGTGCAACATTTACAATTAAGTTACCGCTTATGACATCGGATTTATTCACGGGTAATGATGGTTTTGAAGATTTTTTGAGTGAAAATGAGTTGATGCTGGAGAGTTGTTTGAAGTTAAAGGGAGTGCGAATATTAGTTGTTGATGATGAAGCAGATGCTCGTGATTTAGTCGCTCATATTTTGCAAAATTGTGGGGCGGATGTGGTGACAGTGGGTAGTGCTAAAGAAGCAATAAATACGTTAAAAGCTAATAGTAATACATCCCCGTTTCAGATCTTAGTCAGTGATATTGGAATGCCACAGGGGGACGGTTATTCATTATTACGTCAAATTCGTTTATTACCCCCGGAGGAAGGAGGAAAAATTCCCGCTTTAGCCCTTACAGCCTATGCTAAAGCCGAAGATCGTAAAGCAGCATTTTCCGCCGGGTTTCATGCTCATTTAGCAAAACCTGTAGAAGCTCATGAATTATTATTTACAATTACCAATTTAATTGGAATTATTGGATAATTTAACTTGATGCACTGGTATAGAATTTTAAGGCAAATTGCCAAAAATTAGCTGAAATGATTAATAATCCCAGGGCTAATAATCCTGAACCCATCACCCAGGAAATTTCAGTTCGTCCTAAGATAGATTCTGCTGGAATTGTTGTTAAAAAAGCGACGGGAACAATAAAGGTAAAAAAGAAACGATAGGCCATTGGATAAGCGACCATTGGATATCGTCCTGCTTCTAATAATCCTCGCAATACTTCAGTAACATTATAAATTTTAACAAACCAAATACTGGTTGCTCCCAGGATAAACCATATACTATATAAACTCATCATTCCAAAGGAAAGAGGCAATAAACTGGCTAGATAATCTTTCGCTGTTAAGCCGAGTTTATTCCCTTCATAGACAACAATTGAACACCCAAAAATTAGATCGGGTATTCCCCAAGGGGAAATCATGCGAGTCGATAGCCAAAATTGACTACTGATGGGTTTTAGTAAGACAAAATCTAAGGTTCCCTCTTGAACATGGGTGACAATTCGGTTTAAATTGGGAACTAATATTGTTGTTGAAAATCCTTGTAAAATTGTAAAGATTCCTAGAACAATTAAGACTTCTTCCCAACTCCATCCTTCAAAACTATAACCCGTTCTATAAAATAGAAATAGGCTAAAAATACTGCCAATTAAACTTCCTAAACTGGTGATAGCAGAAATCAGAAAGTTAATCCGATATTCGAGTTCGGCGGCGATCGCAGTTTCCCAAAATAGGGTTAAAATCTTAAAATAGCGTTGCATAATTCATACAAAATTAATAATAAATTCATTGTAGGGGCGGGTTCACCCAAAGGCTTGACTAATCACCATAATCTCTATAAACCCGCCCAACTCGATTATTTTTACTATAAAATAGCAAATAATCGTTCAATGGTACGTTGATTTTCATCGGGACGACCAACCGTAATTCGCAGTCCTTCTCCCGTGTGACGAACTAATGTTCCTTTCGTTTTTAATTGCTGCATAACCTCGTTCAAGGCTGGCTCAGAATTGCGTTCATCGGCGAGTCTAATATAAATAAAATTAGCATCACTGCGCCAAAGTTTCAACTGTTGATTTTGAGACAAAGCATTAATTAAACGAGTCCGTTCTCCTAAAATTTTAGGAATTACGGCGAGTAAATCTTGACGATTATTTAAGGCTAATAAAGCAGCCGTTTGTGTGAAACTAGGGAGATTATAGGGAAGACGAACTTTTTCTAAAGCGGTGATTAATTCAGGATGAGCGATCGCATATCCGACTCGCAATGAAGCTAACCGAAATGCCTTAGAAAAAGTGCGTAAAATCACCCAATTGGGATGCTGTTTTAACTCCTCTATAACGCTGGTTTGACTAAACTCAAAATAGGCTTCATCAATTACCACTAAAATCTGTTCTGGTAAATGACGCAACCAGTCTAATTCATCGTCGGTTAAAGCATTCGCCGTTGGGGAATTAGGATGAACCACAAACACAACTCTAATGGGAGGATTTTGTGTAGTTTCAATGGCAGCTTGAGCCGCGTTTAAATCCATCTCAAAGGTATTTTTATCCCGTCCTATACTAATAACGGGAATTCCTAACGTTTGAGCAATAATTCCATACATTGAAAAAGTGGGATTAGCAACTAAAATTGAGCCTTCTCCCCCTAAACAAGTAGCAATTAAGATAGATCGAATTAATTCATCTGACCCATTACCAACGGAAATCTGATCAGACTTGACAAAGGCTTCAGAATTAGAAATGATTTCATTAATATAACTAGCGATCGCAATTTTTAAAGGAAAATGACTGCCATCAGGATAACGATTTGTTTCAATTTGATGTTGATATGTCCACGCCAGCTTTTGTTTTAATTCTTCAGGTAAATCATAGGGACATTCATTAGTATCTAAACGATCTAATATTTGAGTCTGGATCGGACTGCCAGAATTGCCTCCTGGGTGGGGAGCATAGGCGTGAAGTTGTTTGAGGTCGTTACGAAGAAAAGACAGCATGGCGTTGAGGTAATTATAATTTTTTCTGAAGTTTAGACAAAATCTATTATCCCTTAATTTAGACTAAAATAACATCTAAAAATATTGTTTTTTAGATGTTATTTTAGCTGAATTATTCGTTATCCTGATTTAATAGAATAAATTTGCATCTTGTTCACCTCCATTCATCAATTATTAATACTGTCAAAGCTAATTTACAAAGATTGAATCTCTTCAAGACTTAATCCAGTTGCCTGAACAACTTGCTCTAAACTCAAACCCATTCGCAATAAATTTAAAGCAATTTCTTCCTTCGCTTCCAGTTTCCCTTCCAATTTCGCTTCCAATTTCGCTTCCAGTTTCCCTTCCAATTTCCCTTCTTGTAGAATTTCTTGATAGATGACTGAATTTCGCATGAGATTACTCCTTAAAAGTCTTTTTACGGTATCTTTATTTAAAACTAAACCCGCCAAAATTGCCGAAGCAGCAAGGAGATTATTCAAAAATCGGGTTTCTTGAACAATACATAAATTCTCGATATCACTGACCCCAATACTAAAGCGTTTTACAAAGATTGAATCTCTTCAAGACTTAATCCAGTTGCCTGAACAACTTGCTCTAAACTCAAACCTATTCGCAATAAATTTAAAGCAATTTCTTCCTTTGCTTCCAATTTTCCTTCCAATTTTCCTTCTAGTTTTCCTTCTAGTTTTCCTTCTAGTTTCCCTTCCAATTTCCCTTCCAATTTCCCTTCCAATTTCCCTTCTTGTAGAATTTCTTGATAAATGACTGAATTTCGCATAAGATCACTCCTTAAAAGTCTTTTCACTGTATCTTTATTTAAAACCAAACCCGCCAAAATTGCCGAAGCAGCAACAAGATTACTTTGAACCTGTTGATCGGTAATTCCCTCAATTACTTCAGCAACTTGACTTAATATCATTGTCGGATCATCGGTCTGACTAAGTACCGCAAATGGTAACAATCCCGTTACATTCAAAAACCGTTCAGGTGGTTGTTCCCAAAGACGAATCACCTCAAACTGATGAAACGTATTCTCCAGACGAAAACTATTTTCTTGGACTAAAAGAGAATTAGTTCGACCCAGATAAATCACCACCTGACGCATGACTTTGTTGGGAAAACGACGATAGACCCTTACTCGATAATCTAACATCCTAAAGGGGATTTTAGCATCGGGTTCGGTTTGAAATTCTGTGTGCAAAACCAGATCATCCGATTGCAGTAAGATTAAAGAATCAGCACGAATCGGTTCCAATGATAACTCTTGGGGACTCAACTCAGTTAACGCAACGGGAGAACCCAACAACCAACTCGCCAAATCTTCAGAAAAATTTTCTGCCAGAAACTTGCAAATACTGTCAAACACCCCTGATTATTCCTCCCCAATCTTCTGATCTATTCATTTTACATGATCAATTATAATAAATTTATGGAAGTACAGCCCAGACAAATCCAGAATTATCTAACAATCAATGGTAAAAGTCCTTTTGAAAATTGGCTTAAGGCTTTACGAGATAGTAAAGGAAAAGCGATTATCAAATCCAGACTTAAACGAGTTGTACAAGGAAACCTAGGAGATTATCGTTCTGTAGGAGAGGGAGTTTATGAGTTAAGAATTCAGTTTGGTTCAGGTTATTGAATTTATTTTGGTCAGGTCGGTATAACGGTTATTTTACTTCTTTGTGGTGGAGATAAAAGCACTCAAGAAGAAGATATTAGAACAGCTAAAACTTATTGGGAAGATTACAGGAGACGGTTTAATGCAACCTTTAACTAGAAATTATCAAGACTATTTAATTGAATCTCTCAAAGATCCATCTGAAGCAGCATTATATCTTTGGGCAATTTTACAAGAAAAAGATCCTGAACCTGAATTATTATTATCTGCCCTTCAAGATGTTGCAATGGCACTGGGACAAGAAAAAATGTCTCCAGAACAACTTCAAGAACATTTATCGCATTTGAAAACAGTTCTTGACCAACCAGGAAGCCAAGGGATTTATAGCTTATCAAGTTGGCTGCAATCTTTAGGACTGACTTTAAGCGTTATCGTTAATTCTGAACCGAATTATACACTAGAATCTGTTGCTGAAATTGTAGAAGTTAAACTGTAGACTATTCAGAAATCGGGTTTCTTGAAGAAACCCGATTTCTCAAATCATTAGTTTTTTATTTCCCCTTTTAATAACCAAAATCCACTAAAAGTAATCCCCGAATCATCCGGTTGAACTAACAGAAAATGTAATCCCTTGGCTAACTGTTTTCTGACTTCAAAGGTTTTAGCAGCCTCCCTAACTTCCGTATCTTCAAAGGTTGCCATCACCCAACGATCAACTAAGCCGGATTCTAAAATTAATCCATCGGGTGAACCCGCAATATAATTGCAAGAAAAAGGTTGAATTTCCGCTAACCATCGCGCCAACGGCATCGATTTTTTACCTCCATCAATCACAATCCCTGGAATAGCTACCACAGAGGCTAACCCTAAATTAAAAGGTAAAAATTCATCAGGCATTTGTAGAATAGGAATCGGACGATCTGCAAAAAATTCCTGTAAATTTACTGCAGGAATGTTAGCAAATCGCCAGCGATCGCCCCATAAATCCTCTGGTAAAGGTAAAGGTGGCAGTTGTTCTAAATTGACAGGTTCATAAGGTTCACCTGTATAATATTCTAACTCAGAATAGTATTTTGATCGTTCTTTTAACCACTGTTTTAATGTTACTGTATTTCGAGAATGTTCTACGGAAATTCCTAATGCTTTTCCAGCTATTTCTAATAAACTTAAAGACTGCGGACGAAACACTTGAATTCTATCCGGTTTTTGCATAACTATTGCTTGCTGCAACTGTTTGACTAACCAAGTAGAATTTGCTTGCGACTGAGGACACATCGCTATAAACTCAACCTGGCGAGTTTCGTCACAGACTAACAACTCCCACAGGGGTTGTCCGCTTGCATCCTTTAAGGGACGACGATAAAAATCAGCTTGCCAAATTACCATAGACACAAAAAATCCTAATATTCTGGTTGAAAACTATTCTATATTTTCAATTCTAAGGTTAAGATTGATCAAATGATGATTAACAGATGTCAGATTCCATCACTAAAGTCGTGGGTATCGGATTTCTGGTTATGATTCTAGCTCCTACCTACTACCTCCTAATTATAGGGGGATGATGTTAATTAATTTGGTGATAAAACTATGAATCCTGCTTTGACACAATTTGGTGAACGGATGTCTCGTTTAACCGGGGTTCGTGCCATTATGAAAGATATTATTGAAACCTTAAGATCAGGAAAAGGAAAAGATTTTATTAATTTAAGTGCAGGAAATCCCGTAATTTTGCCCGAAGTTGAACAACTTTGGCGAGATTGTACCGCACAATTACTATCAAGTCCTGAATATGGGGAAGTCGTTTGTCGGTATGGTTCTAGTCAGGGATATCAACCATTTATTGATGTCATTGTTGAGGATTTTAACTCTCGTTATGGGTTAAATTTAACCGAACGAAATGTATTAATTACACCGGGTAGTCAATCGATTTATTTTTATGCCGCTAATGCCTTTGGAGGATATACCACCGATGGCAAACTGAAAAAAATTGTTCTCCCCTTGAGTCCTGATTATACCGGATATGGAGGTGTTAGTTTAATTCCTGAAGCCGTTTTTTCCTATCAACCCGCCTTAGATATTGATGAAGTCAATCATTATTTTAAATATCGTCCTAATTTCAGTCAATTAACCATTGATGAAACAACCGGATGTGTCGTTTTTTCCCGTCCCTGTAATCCCAGTGGCAATGTTTTAACGGAAGAAGAAGTTAAAAAAATCGCAGCGTTAGCAGCACCTTTTGACGTTCCAGTATTCATTGATTCTGCCTATGCTCCCCCATTTCCTGCCCTAAATTTCATCGAAATGAAACCCGTTTTTGGGGATAATATTATTCATTGTATTAGTTTATCAAAAGCGGGTTTACCTGGGGAACGATTAGGGATTGCTATGGGGGATGAAAGCACAATTCAAGTATTAGAAGCATTTCAAACCAATATGTGTATTCATTCCCCTCGTTATGGACAAGCTATTGCCGCCCGTGCTATTGGTTCTGGAGCATTATCAGAAATTGCGACTGAGATAATTCGTCCCTATTATCAACATAAATTCACCGTTGTTGAAACAGCATTAAATCAAGCCATGCCTCAAAATTTACCCTGGTTTTTACATCGAGGAGAAGGGGCAATTTTTGCCTGGATGTGGTTTAAAGATTTACCGATAACCGACTGGGAATTGTATCAACAGTTAAAAGAAGTTGGGGTAATTGTAGTTCCAGGAAGTTCATTTTTCCCTGGTTTACAAGGAGAATGGAGTCATAAAAACCAATGTATTCGGATTAGTTTAACGGCTACAGATGAAGAAATTACAGAAGGTATGAAACGGTTGGCAACTGTTATTGAACAGGTTTATTAGTCCTCAACTATTTCTGTTTAATATTGTCAGAAATTATATTTTCTAGCAAGCGAGGACAGACGTAGCACTGTTAAATTAATTTAATCTTATAGCTGACAGCAGTGCCAGCGTCCTCGCTGGCTATTGCTTTTAACAGATAGGCTCTCCCGTACTTGTGGTGATAAATTGAGCTTATTAATCGTTCGATGGCAAACTAAATACAGAAGTTAATTTCTATCCCACAACTCGATAAACAAAATTCAACGTCGCCCAACTATTAATATCCAGGGCTAAATCATCAGTTATAACTCCCATTTTTTCTAACGTCGGTTGACTTCCTCGATTCAAATCTTGTAAAACTGAATCTGCAAGATCCAAAGGATTAGAGACTAAGTTAAACTTTAATATTCCCTCTTTTTTCTTGACATTTCTATCTAAATTTGTTAAGGTTGTTATGAAAGGGTTTTGACTTAAAATAACGTGAGTTTCTGCTAATCCTGCTGGCCCTTTTACCAGTTCCCCAATGATTTCTGTTGAAGAATTTCCACTGTAAACAGTCGCTGGAGGTAAACTTAGGGATTTGCCTGGTGCAATTTCTTGTTGCTGAGGATCAAAACCTGAATTAAAAATATAAGTTTGTCCTTCACTATTGCAATAAAATAGAAGAAAATAAACCGGAAATTCCCCCTGATTTTGCAGTTGATATTGTAATCGACTTCCCACAGAAACCGTGACAATTCCTATATTTTCTGAAGCAGAAACAATCGATTGATTTGAACTGGATTTAGAATTAACAGTTTGAATATTTTCTCGATTAACTTGATTGAGAATTCCATTGGTTTCTCGTTTGATTAAAACTTGAGACTGGGGGGCTAATAAATTTAAAGTTGCTTTGACTTTTAATTGCGAAGAACGTTCGTTTTCTGTTAATCGTAATAACTTAATTGCTAAACGGGTTTTGAGTTGGGGAATTAACCGATGCACCGCCACTTTTACCGCTTCTCCCCCTTCACCAACGGTATCGGGAAGTAATACTGAACCCTTGGAAAACAATCCATATCGTCCTTGAAACAGACCTGGGGATAAGGGTGTATTCAAAGTTTGGGCAATAGTGGTATCAGTAACACGACTGAGTAAATAATCCGCAGGTTGATCACTCGTTACAATTGTCATCCGAGAAAAACCCGAAAAAGCACTGGTCGCATCAACTCGTTCAATTCGATTTAATTTAGGGTCTAAGGCAATTTTTAAATTAATTTGTCGGGGTAAAATCCGAATAACTTCTTGTACCTGTTGCCCGGTTTGTAACTCAAAAGATGATGTTAAATCACTGGTTTTGATTTGCGCTTTGGCATTTAACCCTGTGCGAGAACGCATTTGTAAATATAGGGGATTTTCTAAAGTATTAGACTCTGATATAATTGTAAATATACTATTTAAACTATAAGAATCTAAAACAAAAGCAGGAAGCCCCGTTAATAAAATTTTGGCGGTTTTTCCATTCTCTTCAACTCCGGTAATTACGCCATCAACGGGATGAAAGTTAACCCCTAAATTCCCCAAAGAAAATTCCAGTTCAGTTTTAACATTAGACCCCGTTAATGTGCGTCGCAGTTGGGGTTGTTGACAGGGGCCAACAATTTGTTCGACTTCCCCAGCCACTCGGCTAATTTGGGCAGGTAAACTATCGGGTGAACTCGCCCCCCAGAGAGTTTGAGTTAAACTATAGGTAAACAATCCTGCATTAAATCCATCCCAGCGACCTTCTGTGGCGACTTGGGAAGGTTTAGATGCGGCTAAGACTAATCCCGGTAATTGACCCGGTTTTCGTTGTTCTAATTCTTCACGCGAAAGGCTTAAATGGGATAATAATTGATTTTGTAAATCCAGTTCTGCTGGGTTGACTTCAACGGTCATTGGACGGTCAACCGCGCGAATTTTGAGAGTCCCTTGTTGATGATGACCTGGATAAATAAAGCTTGTATCTAAAAC
Source organism: uncultured Oscillatoriales cyanobacterium (assembly GCA_903893625.1). Lineage (GTDB taxonomy): Bacteria > Cyanobacteriota > Cyanobacteriia > Cyanobacteriales > Microcoleaceae > Planktothrix. The sequence goes on along the minus strand of CAITND010000077.1, from coordinate 32,678 downwards.
AGTAATTACATCAGAAGTTGAAAGCGATCGCAATAACAACCATAACGTATCTTCTAAAATATCATTAATAGGTTCCTGTTCTGATAACGCGACATCAACAGGAAGGTAAGAATATTGAATTTGGGGTTGACTAGAAACCGAATTAGCACGAGGAATACAACTACCATAACCACTAAAATGAAACAGCACCACATCCCCCATTTGTGCCTGTTCAATTAAATGGGAAATAAATGTAGATTCAATCTGATTTCGAGTGGCTTCTTCGTTCGTTAACGTGACAATATCATTGGGTTGAAACCCAAATTTATACATTAATAAATTCCGTTGCAATTCCACATCCGTCAAACATCCTTGCAACGGTTCTTCAATCCGATTGACTGTTGGATATTGATTAATTCCTACCAATAGGGCTAACTTCCGTCGGGTTGGCTGTGCTAAGGCTTGATATGAACGATAATACAATCTTTCATGAATCCCCAGCACCGCCAGCAGCAAGCCAGCCTGTTGTAAAAATTCCCGTCGTTTTAATCCCATTACCAAAAATCAGTTATCAGTTATCAGTTATCAGTTATCAGTGGTTAGACTTGCTAAGGCGCGTCTATAACCGTTATCAGTTATCAGGTAAGAATTTAATAAATAGCTAATAAACTATTAACTATAATATTAACTCTGACACTGATTACTGATTACTGATTACTGATTACTGATTATTTGTTTTCATTGCTTTAATCAGTTCGTTAGCAACTTCAGGTCGGGAAAATTCCGGGGGTGGAAGTTCTCCCCGACTGAGTAATTCTCGTACCTTAGTTCCCGATAAATGAATACGCTGTTCTGGGGTGCTAGGACTGGTTTTGCTAGTAGCCATGCCTTCTGTCACCGTACAATAAAAAGCGTGTTCAAACATCATCGGCGTAATGCCTAATTCCCCTGGTTCAAACTCATCGAAAATATATTGAGCATCGTAAGTGCCATAATAATCGCCCACCCCGGCATGATCTCGACCCACAATAAAGTGAGTACAGCCATAATTTTTCCGCACAATAGCATGAAAAATCGCTTCCCGGGGGCCTGCATAACGCATCGCAGCCGGATTAATTGCTAAAATCACCCGTTGTTTAGGATAGTAATGATCAATTAAAATTTCATAGCAGCGCATCCGTACATCGGCTGGAATATCATCGGATTTTGTCGCCCCGACTAAGGGATGCAAAAACAAGCCATCAACGGTTTCTAAAGCACATTTTTGAATATATTCGTGGGCTCGATGGATAGGGTTTCGAGTTTGAAATCCCACAATCGTTTTCCATCCTTTTTCTCGAAACATCGCCCGTGATTCTGCGGGGTCAATTTGATATTTCGGAAAGTAGGGATGGGCTTGACGCTCTAATAACCAAACGGGGCCAGCAAGATTCACACCCCCTTGATCATAAACGACTTTCACCCCTGGATGTTTATCTTCTGTGGTACGGTAAACTTTGAGGGCTTCTTTTTCTTTATCGTAGGTATATTTTTGGGTCAGTTCCAAAACACCCACAAACTCACCCGCAGGGGAGTCTAAACGCACCAAACCCCCTTCCGTCAGGTTCGAGGCTACCTCTTCAGGCACAGACAAAGTAATCGGAATTGACCAAGCTAAACCATTGCTGAGGTGCATTTGGTCAACAACGGTTTTATAGTCCGTCTGTTCCATAAACCCGGTGAGGGGACTAAAACCACCAATGGCGATTAATTCTAAATCAGAGAGCGAGCGCTCATCCAACTGAACTCTGGGTAAATATTCCCCTTTGTCCAAAAATTCCTGCCGTTGGTCAGGGGATGCAATGCGGTTAATTAGATGTCCACCATGGGGAGCAATGGCGTCGAGATGATGACTCAAGGATACCTCTCTAGGTTGACTACAAAGACAACAATTATTAAATTTTCTTTATTTTTCTATCCTACCCTGATAGGGGACAAAACTTTTTCAAAGGAAACCGCGAACCGAGGATAAAAAGGAAAATAGCCACTCTATCAACGGGTGACGAAGTGGCTATTTTCCCAATATAGAGACGCGCCATAGCTTGTCTCTACAGGGTTAGGGCTGAAATTTTTTAAACGCTAACGTCACATTATGGCCCCCAAACCCAAAAGAATTCGATAAGGCGACGTTAACGGTGTGAGCGCGACTGGTATGAGGAACATAATCCAAATCACAGTCTGGGTCAGGGTTATCTAAATTAATCGTCGGAGGAACTCGATCCTCAGCAATGGCCATCGCCGTTGCTACCGCTTCAATTCCTCCAGAACCCCCTAATAAATGACCCGTCATCGACTTAGTAGAACTAATCACCACCTGATAAGCACTTTCGCCTAATACCTTTTTAATTGCTGCCGTTTCTGTGGTGTCGTTAGCGGCGGTACTGGTTCCGTGAGCATTAATATAACTAATTTGTTCAGGGGTTAACCCAGCATCCTTCATCGCTAAGGAGATGGCTCTAGCAGCCCCTTCCCCACCGGGAACTGGGGAGGTCATGTGATACGCATCGCAGGTCATACCATAACCCACCAATTCTGCATAAATGCGAGCACCACGACTTAAGGCACAGTCTAATTCTTCTAAGATCAGAATTCCTGCCCCTTCTCCCATCACAAACCCATCTCGATCCTTATCAAAGGGACGACAAGCTTTGAGGGGTTCATCGTTGCGTGTGGACAATGCCCGTGCTGCGGCAAACCCAGCGACAGATAAAGGTGTAACTGCCGCTTCTGTCCCCCCACAAATCATCGCTTGAGCATAGCCGCGTTGAATTAAACGAAAGGCATCGCCCACAGAATTTGATCCCGCCGCACAAGCCGTTACAGAACAGGAGTTTGGCCCTTTGGCTCCCGTATGAATCGCCGTGAGTCCCGCCGCCATATTCGCAATCATCATCGGGATCATGAACGGACTACAGCGATCTGGGCCACGATTCAAATAGATCTCTTGCTGATCTTCAAGCACTTTCAGTCCGCCAATGCCTGTTCCAATAATGACACCCACCTGTTCTGCATTTAGGTCATTAATCACAAATCCAGCATCTGCTATAGCCTGTTGACTAGCCGCCACCGCAAATTGGGCAAAGCGATCCATCCGTTTAGCCTCTTTGCGCGAGATGTAATCACAGGGGTCAAATCCCTTGACTTCACCCGCAATGCGACAATCGTGTTTTGAAGCATCAAATCGGGTGATTGGGCCGATTCCATTGCGTCCGTTAATTAACCCTTCCCAATATTCAGCCTTGGTATTTCCAAGCGGAGTAATTGCCCCTAAACCTGTTACAACAACGCGCTTCAAATTCATAAATTTATCACCCAAAATGCAGAACGTCAGTGAGAAGCAAAACTAACCTTATAACAGCAGTTTGATTAAGATGGGGTGGGATTGCCTAATCCAGACAGTCGGACGCAGTAAAAAATCTCTGTGAGACTGGTGAAAGGCTAATCCTCCGCTCGTTCTGTTGATTTTACCTCAGTTGCAGGTTATCCCTTGGCTGCGTTCTTCTTGATGTAGTCTACAACGTCTTGAACGGTCTTAATATTTTCAGCGTCTTCATCGGGAATTTCTACTTCAAATTCTTCTTCCAACGCCATGACCAGTTCCACTGTATCCAGAGAATCGGCGCCTAAGTCGTCCTGGAAGTTAGCAGTTGGAGTAATTTTGTCTTCCTCAACGTCTAACTGTTCTTTAACAATTCCTTTCACTTTTTCAAATGTATTACTCATCGTTTTTCCCCCTTGGAGCCATGCGCTAAATCGTTACTCCGATTAGCGGTGAGAGGAAAGGGGGATAGGGGTTTATACTTCGGCATAATTATCTCCAAAAGAAAAAAGAAACCGTTACGCTTCAAAAGTGGTGATTCTTTTTGGCATACCTGAATCGCACTCTTTCTGGTAGAAGCTACCGATATTGTTCTAGTTAGACCCGCCTCGGTAGGGCGTTTAATTGGGTTTGGGGATTTCTCCCCCTCCTATTTCTAGGGTAATGTTAGCTTTGCCAATGTTAATTAGGCTTGTTAGGCTGAGTACACTGCCTCCCAAATAGCTGTTTAATACTCAGCGACAGAGCAGGGGACTAGCTTCGCATCCCAAGGTGTCATGACCCAAATAACGGAGTCAGTTAAGACTTAGGCTGGTCAACGAGGGCTGTATTTCAAGCCCCCACTGTACTTGTACTCAAGTCAGTGGTGGGTTGTTGACATCCTATCTTTCCTTAGTTGGATGCCGCGTATACCATCTTATCTGAAAGGGGGATCACCGCAGCAACGATCTCCTACTTTTTCCGGTGTCCGGTGTCCGGTGTCCGGTGTTGGATGTGATCGGAGTCTTCAAGACCGGATGAAAATTCGGCATTGAGTTTTGGCCAAGGTCTAGGAGGATTAAAGATTAGACGGGTTAAGATGGTTTTTATTCCCCATTTAAGGGTTGACAAAATTCTATAGCACTTTGAAAATATTGAGTCATCTGGGGATAATTAATCAAGGGTCGCTCAATAATAATTAAAGGAATGTTTAATTGATTGGCTAGATTAATTTTATTGTCTTCCCCTCCCGCCGTTCCAGAGGCTTTTGTCACCACCAGAGAAATATTCCAATGTTGCCATAAGGCTGTTTCTAATTCTAAACAGAGGGGAGGACGAATAGCAATGATCCGATCGGGGGTAAACCCGGCTTTTAAGGCAGCATCTAAAGCGATAGCAGAAGGTAATATTCGAGCAAATAATATCGCTCGATCTTGCCATCTTGTAAATTGGGATAACATTCGATATCCCAAAGTTAGTAAGACTCGTTTTCCGGTTAAATAATCGCCGGTTAATAAAGTTTCAACGCTATCTAAATAAACAATATTAGCTAAATTTTGAGCAACTATAGCCGGACGTTCATACCGTAAATAGGGAATATTATGAGTTTGGGAAACGGCGATCGCTAATTGAGAAATTTCTACCGCATAGGGATGAGAAGCATCTAAAATCCTGTTGATTTTATTATTAATAAATTGGCTGATTTGGCTTTCCTCTAATTTACCCACCCAAACAGTTAAAAATTCTGATTCGGGATAGAGAGATTTAGCGGATTCTGTCGTTACACTAATAATACAATGGATCTGGGATTGGGCGATCGCCTCCGCTAAGATTGCACTTTCGCTGGTTCCTCCAATTAACCAAACTCGATGATTTGATTTCAACATTTCAATTGTTGTTGAATATTAATATTCTGCATAACCCACCTGATCTAAACGGTCTTGTTTATCCAGAACAGATTGCTTGAGATTTTCTCGATAATCTAAAACCTTTTGTAATAGTTCAGAATCATGACTAGCTAATATTTGTACGGCTAATAAACCCGCATTTTTAGCATTGCCGATCGCTACCGTTGCCACCGGAATTCCCCCCGGCATTTGTACAATAGAATAGAGAGAATCAACCCCCTGTAAGGTGCGAGTCGTCACCGGAACTCCAACCACAGGCAGAGGCGTTAAAGAAGCTACCATTCCCGGTAGATGCGCTGCTCCTCCTGCCCCAGCAATAATAACCTTCAGACCTCGCAGATGGGCGGTTTTCGCGTACTCAAACATTCGTTCTGGGGTGCGGTGCGCCGAAACAATTGCCACCTCATGGGGAATACCAAATTCTTCACAGACTGCGATCGCAGCAGCCATGGTGGGTAAATCGGAATCACTCCCCATGATAATCCCGACGACAGGAGGAGTAGAGTTAGGAAATAATGATGTAGAGTTCAAAGCCAGCAACGGTTCCTCATGACAACAACACAACAGCAAGACGCCGCTACCTTCGATATTATCAATGTCCGTCTCCCTGGATCACAAAATTTACAACAAGTTTTAATTCGCCAGGGTCAAATCTATGATATTGAACCGATGGAAAGTTTATCTCAACCTGGATCAACAGCAGAAATAGAACGGTTAGATCTCGAAGGAGATTGGCTATCCTTGGGAGGAATAGATTTACAAATTAACGGAGCATTAGGATTAGCCTTTCCCGATTTAGAACCCCAAGATTTCCCTAAATTAACTGAAATTTGTCAATATTTATGGCAACAGGGAATTGATGGTTTTATGCCCACAATTGTTACTACATCTGTTGAGAAAATTCAACGATCGCTATCAACAATTGCCCAATTTACCCAACAGATTCCTCAAAACAAACCCACCGCTAAAATATTAGGGGTTCATCTCGAAGGGCCATTTCTTAATCCCAGTAAACGCGGTGCCCATCCTCAAGAACATTTATTATCCCTAACCCTAGATCATGTTCAACAGGTTCTAGGAAACTATGGAAACTGGGTTAAAATTATGACTTTAGCCCCAGAATTAGACCCCACAGGAACGGTAATTCCCTATTTAAAGAATTTAGGCATTATTGTGAGTTTAGGCCACTCCCAAGCCACCGCAGACCAGGCAGAACAAGCTTTTGCACAGGGGGCAACGATGGTAACTCATGCGTTCAATGCCATGCCGAGTTTACATCATCGAGAACCCGGTTTATTAGGGGCGGCATTAGTTAATCAAAGCGTTAAATGTGGCTTTATTGCTGACGGACAACACCTTTCCCCCTTAATGGTGGAGTTGCTCTTGCGAATGTCAGGGATGACCCCTCCTCAACAGACACCCGGTTTAACACCCCTATTTTTAGTCAGTGATGCCTTAGCACCCTTGGGACTACCCGATGGCGTTTATCCTTGGGATGAACGACAAATTGAAGTCAAACAAGGAACAGCCCGTCTACCCGATGGTACTTTAGCCGGAACTACATTACCCTTATTAATAGGGGTTCAAAATTTAGTTCGGTGGAATTGTTGTAACGTGGGAGAGGCGATCTCCTTAGCCACTACAGCCCCCCGACAGGCACTGGGTCTGTTTTCTCTCGTTGGTCAATCTGCTACCCATCTCTTGCGCTGGAAAGTTCATCTCTCTTCCCAAACCACTACCTTGACTTGGCAGCGACTGTTGCCTGACTTCTACTAGCTTATGAATAATTGTCAGTCACTGCCAGGGTTCATTGCAACCTTGACAATCCTCTGCATTCTGATTTCAGGCGTTAGCCTTTATATTCTGTCTCAACCTATCCTAAGTTTGGCTCAGGAGTCAGAGGCAATTTACCCAGAATTGATCATTAACTTAACCGCCCTGATGGGATTTAGTGGACTGGGATTACTTTTGTTTGGGTATCTTCAAAAATGGAACCGAAACGGTGCACAATTACCTTTAGAATCCGAGCCGGAATTTCAAAAACTCTATCAAGCTTTTCTGCGGGAAGTTGAAGAACGTCATCGGATTCAACAGGAATTATCTCAAACTCAAGAGCAACTAACTGATTTACAAATGCAGTTTCAAAACCTGCAAAAAACAGAAGCACAATTTCGTTTAGTGGCAGACTCAACCTATGATTGGGAATATTGGTTGAGTTCCCAAGGAAATTTTATTTATGTTTCTCCTTCCTGTGAACGAATTACGGGATATTCCGCTACAGAATTTTTAGAAAATCCTCAATTATTAAGCCAGATTATTCATCCCCAGGATCGGGAAAAATTTGTGAATTCTTTTGTCTATAAAGCCGATGCCGATCAAGTTCAGGCTTCAGATTTTCGCCTAATTCATCATCAAGGTGACATTCGTTGGATTTCCCATTGGTGTCAATCTATTTATAGTCCAGATGGAGTTTGGTTAGGACAAAGAGCGAGTAACCGTGATATTACAATTCGCAAACAAGTTGAAGCTGCTTTGCAAGACAGTGAAGAACGTTATCGACGTTTAATTGAAACCAGTTTAGAAGGATTTTGGATTATTGATGCTGAAAATAAAACCACGTTTGTCAATACTCAAATGGCAACGATGTTGGGTTATAGCATTGAAGAAATGATGGGTCGATCTCTATTTGAGTTTATGGATGATGAAGAATATGAAATAGCCCTAAATTATGTCGAACGTCGTCACCAAGGAATTTCCGAACAGCATGATTTTAAATTTTGTCGTCAAACGGGGGAACCCTTGTGGACAATGCTTTCTACTTCTCCGATTTATGATCAAGCCGGAAATTATACAGGAGCTTTTGCATTAGTAACTGATATTACTGCGCGTAAACAAATGGAGAATGCTTTACGAGAAAGTGAAGCTCGATTTCGCTGGATGGCAGATACTTCTCCGGTGTTAATGTGGATTTCGGGTACGGATGGTTTGTGTTATTTTTTTAATCAAACTTGGCTGAATTTTACAGGGAAAACCTTAGAGGAGGAATTTGGAAACGGTTGGGCAAAAGGGGTTCATGCAGATGATTTAGAACCCTGTTTAGATACCTATTTAAGTGCGTTTCAACGTCGGATTAATTTTTCGATGGAATATCGTCTCCAACGCGCTGATAGCGAATATCGCTGGCTATTAGACATGGGTGTTCCTCGGTTTACACCGGATGGAGATTTTTTAGGATATATCGGATCATGTATTGATATTACCGAACGTAAAGATGCTGAAGAAGCCATCAAAACACAACAGGGATTTATTCAAAAAATTGCGGACTCAACCCCTTGTATTTTATATATCTATGATTTAACGGAAAAACGATTAAGTTATAGTAATTATGAATTAACAGAAATTTTAGGATATACGGAAGAAGACATCAAAAATTTTACTTGGAAAACGATTAAAAAGAATATTTATCCTGAAGACTTAAAAAAAATATTAGAGTGTTTTAAACAATTAAAAAGTGGAGAGGAGGACAAAACCTTTCAATTTGAATGCCGATTTAAACACAAACAAGGGGGATGGTATTGGTTAAGCCATCGCACAATGGTTTTTAGCCGCACGTCAACGGGAAAACCGAAACAACTTTTAGGGACTGCTAGTGATATCACAGAACGGAAACAAACTCAAGAAACCTTAAAAAAAATGAATGAAAAACTGCTGTCTTGGGTGAAGGAATTGGAATGCCGAAATCAAGAAATGGTGCTTTTAAAAGAAATGAATGAATTTTTACAAGTTTGTATGTCCTTAGAGGAAGCCTATGCAATGGTAGGAGATTTAATTAAACCTTTATTTCCCCAGTGTTCGGGTGCAGTTTTTGTGATTACGGCTTCTAAAAATATGGTTGATGCTGTTACCCGTTGGGGTCACTCTATGCCTTGTGAACATACGTTTTCCTCGATCCAATGTTGGGCTTTACGTCGGGGTCAAATCCATTGGGTTGATCAAAATCATACGGGGTTACTTTGTCAACATATTCACCCTGAAAATATCCCTACAGAATCTTTATGTTTACCGATGATGGCTCAAGGAGAAGCATTAGGATTATTACATATAAGGTCGGAAACGGCAGGGATAATGACCGATTCTAAACGTCAATTAGCTCAAATGGTATCGGAGAATTTAGGATTAGCTTTGGCTAATTTAGAACTGCGAGAAAAATTACGCCATCAAAGTATTCGAGATCCTTTGACTGGATTATATAATCGTCGCTATATGGAAGAATCCTTAGAACGGGAAATTACACGAGCAAATCGGGGTAAATATTCCGTAGGAATTGTCATGCTTGATGTGGATCATTTTAAAAAGTTTAATGATACTTATGGCCATGAAATGGGAGATCAAGTTCTGATTGAAATTAGCAATTTTTTACAACAAAATATTCGCAATTCTGACATTGCTTGTCGTTATGGCGGAGAAGAATTAACCTTGATTTTTCCTGAAACTTCCCTAGAAGATTGTCAGCAACGTGCTGAACAGATTCGTCAGAGAATTAAAGAGTTAAAAATTTACAATCGCAATCAATTTTTAAGTCCTGTAACGATTTCTTTAGGGATTGCAATATTTCCCCAACAGGGAATAACGGCAAAATTGGTGATTCAAGAGGCAGATAAAGCCTTATATCAGGCGAAAGTTCAAGGACGAGATCGCGTTGTTGTTGCCAATTAATGCCAATTAAGTTTTGATCCTGCAACTTTCCAATAAATGAAATAAAATAAAGTTGAGTAAATGAGACTCCCTGTTAACTTTTGTATATAAATATGGGTGAAGCAAAACGTCGGAAACAAACAATGGGACAACAGTATGGCCAAGAAGAAAAGATGGTGTCTTGGCTGCCGATTACCAAAAACCAAAGCCAACAGTTCATCGAGATTACCACCAAAGCCAGTTGGTTTGGCATTGGGTTACTGGTTGTTGTCTGGGTGACGATTCGATTTATCGGCCCTGGATTTGGTTGGTGGCAAATTGATTGAGGTTCAGGAAAGATAAATTCATCTCGATTTTGTTTCTGTGATGGGAACTCTTTCCCTACACTGGACATCAAAGATCCGATCACTCTTAGTCTAAACTTATCAAAACTATTAAATCTTTTAATCAGTTTAGACCGGATTCTCTGGCTAATCCCTTGTGGGTCAGGATCTGAGCCTCACTAGAACAGTAAAGTTAGAAAAAATTTAACCTTATTGTTTTCCTAGATACCTTCCTAACGCAGTAGTTCCGTTAATCTGCAAAATATTCTGTGTTTTAACATCACCGGAGGTGATCTTTTCAATTTAAGCCTGTCAGACTAAGATTAATATTTCAGCACCAAAACCTTAAGATTATGTTACATTTTGAAAATGATCTTAGGTGTGGTGATAGGAGGACAATTTATGTTTCTCAGACTTGCAGAACAACACCGCAAATTTGTTCAGGACTTGGTGATGAACCTCCAAGCTCTAGCCACTGTGCTAGAACGGCAGGGGTATCTCGCCTCCTGCTACACCTGTGGCGGTCAGATGAATAGCGCCTCCTTCATGGTGAGTTTAGGCGAAAGTCATCTGATTCGTTTCCTGGTGTCGGACTATGGAATTACCTGGACGGAAATGCGCGACGACCGGGAACTTATGAAATTAGAAGGGGCTGAAGCCATTCAACAGTTACAGGAATTGGCCAACTTAGTGATTTACCGAGGAATGCCATCTGCTTCCCCCTTGGTCATGACTCCCAAACTTGTTCAGCCTGTGTAAGTGGTAATCTGAAATCAGAAGAACTGTTCAGCATTGCTCCAATCCGTTGAGGAAATTCTCTAAGATGTCAGCCGCAGCGCTTGTGAGCAACAAGATTGGAGTTTATGGTGACACTAGAATCTGATTGGCAACATCTGTTTGTTGAGACGAATAATATTCGCTTACACACGGTTACCCAAGGCGAGGGTGAACTTGTCGTACTCCTGCATGGGTTTCCTGAATTTTGGTACGCTTGGCGCTATCAAATTCCCGCCCTAGCCCGTTATTTTAAAGTCGTTGTCCCTGATTTACGCGGTTACAACGATTCGGATAAACCGGAAAGTGGCTATGATTTAGACACGCTCTGTACCGATATTCAAGGATTAATTGAGCGTCTAGGCTACGTCAAAGCTCATATCGTTGGGCATGATTGGGGGGGGTTAATTGCATGGCATTTTGCTCAAAAGTTTCCCGAATCTCTCAACCGTTTGGTGATTCTCAACGCCCCTCCCCCCCATCGCTTTGTTCAAGAATTAGTTAGTAATTTGGATCAAATTCGTCGCAGTTGGTTCGTTTTTGCGTTTCAGGTTCCGGGAATTCCCGAATGGTTAATTCAACAGAATTTAAAAGAATTTGTTACGAATGCGTTGCGAGAACACGCCATTCGTAAAGGTGCATTTAGCGCCGAAGAAACTCAAATTTATGAAGCAGCTTTAGAAAAACCAGGAGTATTACAAGCGGCGATGAGTTATTATCGTCATTTATTTTGGCCGCCCACTTGGTTATTAGATTGGGTGCGAACCCCTCAAAAAGTTATGTCTCCTACGTTAGTATTATGGGGAAAGGAAGATTCATTTTTGAGTCATCACCTCACGGAAGGTTTAGACCGATTAATTGCAGCCCCCTTTAAACTACAATTAATTCCTGATTGTGGTCATTGGATTCAACAGGAAGTTCCCCAAACGGTAAATCGAGAATTACTGAATTTTTTAAGACGTTAGTTAATCATGTAGTTACGGTGACTCAGGTTTAAAAATAGCTATAGGTTCTTTTTTCCATTGTTGTTGATAAGTTTGATCTTTAAAAACAATATTTTCTTGAGATTTTTGACCACTTCTTTTAGTTCTCATCTGTATAATCCTACAGGGAACAAAATTACTATGCGGTGAAGTTTCAGCTAACTTTGCTGAGGCATTATCAACATTAATATGTCGGATTTCTAAATTCTGGGGTTGAGAAGTTTGTAACATAACCCAAATGGGATATTCCCACGCATCATTTCCCATTTGTAAACCAATTTTAGGGCAATTTTGCGAATTTAAAAATTTTACAGTTTCCTTAAAAGGTTCTAAAAGTTCAGGACGATTACTAAAATATTGATCCATTCTGTTGACAACAAGAATACTATTGGTGGGGTGAAAGATAGGTCTATACTTATTTAAAAATAACCAAGGAAAAGATGACAAAAGAAAAACAACTAAAATTAATTGAACAACAATTTTAGGTTTAATTTGAGATAACATTAATCCGAGAAAAGCCGAGAATAATACAAATAAAGGTAGATGTAAACGACTAGGCCAAATTTGCCATTTTACAAGGAAGCAAAAGATTAAAAAACCACTGACTACAACCGTTAAATAACTAACGAGGTAGTAATTTTTTTTCAAGTCTTTCCTGAAGCAAAAAATTAACAAAAATATCAATATCAATAAAGTGTGTAACAAATTAGGAGCATTATTTTCATTTCCCCAAATTCCAAGGGTTGACCAACCTCCAGGTACAGAGAAAACACTAGAGAATGTGGTTTGAGGATCATTAATATTGATTCCTAAAATATCATGAATAACATGAATTAATTTATTAAATCTTCCATTAATAAAGCCGAAAGGAGAGCCTAAATGTAATGCTACATTTCTCAATATATTCGATATTAATGTATTTAAGTTAATTACACCGTTACGGTAATCTCCTGGGGAACCGAGGAAAGAACCAAAGACTTGATAATTACGCAAATAGTGGCTTATATTTAATGAGATAGTAATAATAGCTATAATTAAATTGGGTTTCCAAAATTGCCATTTTAATTGTTTTAGGGAATAAAGTCCGAACCAAATTAAGAAAGGTAAAACATAAAAATAGGAAGTTCCCTTAGAAAGAATAGCTAACCCAGTGGTACTCCCTATATAAAAGGCATTCACCCAGTTAATTCTATCTTTTTGTTGGATTGCAGATAGAATAAAGTGCGCTAAACAAACTAACCAAAACGCTAAAACATAATCATTCTGAGTATTAGACGCTTGCAAAATTCCCATAGGAATTGTTGCGGTAAAAACAGCAGCAAAAATTTGACCATTGAAATTTGCACCTAGCTGTTGAGCAATGAGTGAAATTCCAATAATACTTCCAACCATGCTAAACCACTGGACGAAATTAGCCAAGTAATCTCCTCCTGTTAAGATTTGAAAATGAAGAATTACATATTCAGACCAGGGATTTTGATAAAGTTGGTGGGTATAACTCGTTGGATAATGTTTAATACTATGATTTTGTATCCAATGAACAACACGACTCAGATGGTAATCCATTGAATCCCAGTTATTAGGAGGAGAAAGAATAGCAATTAATCCAATAATCACCACAATAAAGATTACACTCATTAAAACAAACAATAAAAATTTTGAGCGCATCTTAAATTGCTCTTTTGTAAACCTGAATAAATCTAGACTCGGTAAAGAATAAGTTTTAACATATAAAAAAATTAATATAAAATTAAGAAATAGCCCAACTCCTGAAACAGAAGCTATAGTAAAATAATTCAACAAACTTAGGAATTCAGTGATGCCAGTAATCAACAAACCCCATACCACAAAGGCAGATAGCAAACTTTGACGCCAAAATTGTCCTTGAGCATAAAAAATTAACCACAGGACAACACAGGGCGTTAAAAGCAAAAAAGAAAGCATATTTTTTTGATGGCGATTATTCTCAACTAAACTATAACAAATTAACCCGTTACTAACTTCAATAAAATCTAGGGATAGTTTTGAATTCAGCAAATGATCGCAATCATTTTAACACAGTTAACGCTCAACCGAAAAGGTGTCTAAACAAAAATTAACTTGACTAGAAGTTGATCAAGTTTAAGGTTGACAACTGCTCAGACAATTTAACAATGATAATTAACTAGCTTAACATGATGCCCATCCTATTAAAACTGAAAAATAAATTAGAACGAATTATTGATCAAGATTTGATTCCCCATATTGTCCAATGGCAAGACTACTGGCAAAGCAAAATCAGGAGATATAAGCATAAAAAACTTAAGGAAAAATTAAAATTTTGCGCCGAGGGGGTGCGGTTTAAAAAAGATTTGAAAATCGACTATCCAGAAAATGTATCTTTAGGGTATAAAGTTTATATTGGATCAGATACTATTTTAGATGGTCGCGGAGGAATTACCATTGGGGATAGAACGACTATAGGATTTAATGTTGTGATTCTTTCAGCTAACCATGATTATCAAAGCAATGCTCTCCCTTATGAACATAATGTTTATATTCATAAACCTGTGGTTATTGGACGCAATGTTTGGATTGGCGGGAATGTTATCATTATTCCAGGGGTTTCGATTGGAGATGGAGCTATTATCGCAGTAGGTACAGTTGTAACAGCAAATGTTGAACCTCTAGCGATTGTTGGAAATCAACCCATGAGAACTCTCAAATATCGGGAACGAGAACATTATGAAAAGTTAGATCAACAAGACAACTTAATCAACGACAGTATACAATAGACCTGATACTATTCTTGTTCAAGGTAGTCTCTGCTCAAATTAGTGATGTTTCTCTAGTTAAAAACCAGCTATTAATACTAAAATCATGAACAATGAAAAGCAAGGATTTATCACCATTTTAACAGGTCTTTATTCTTTTCAAGACTGCATCCATTTTTTAGCTTCTGTGCGTAAATTTCATCAAGAACCAATTGTCATCTTAATTGATCAAGTTCCTAAATACTTGCAGCTTTTACTTCTAACTTTTGGCAATATTCAATTAAAATCAGCACCTACTCACCCTAACCCTGTTTTAGCTTCTCGATTGTCAAAGTTAGAGTTATATGAAAAATCCCCGTTTGAAAAAACAATTTATTTAGATTGTGATATTTGTTTACTTTCAGCAATTCCAGAAATATTTGAGTATCTAAACGTTAATGATATTCTAATTACAGAAGATGTACAACCTTCTATTGCACAAGCTTCTAATTTACTGCGAGTTAAACAAGAAATATTACCAACTTTACAATCAATAGGATTACCGTTAAAAGAAACCAGCATTCAATATAATGGAGGGTTTATAGCGTTTAGAAAAAGCTCTAAAAATCAACAGTTTTTCCAAGCCTTCCGCCACTATTTCAATATCATCTTAGAGCATCAAGATATTTTATTATTAAAAGATCAAGGAGCTTTTGCATCAGCCTTAGAAACAGCCCAACCCCATGTTGAGATTTTATCTCCAATTTATAATTACCTAGATAAGTGGAAGCAATGTTACACCATCAATGAACCGATTAAAGTTTTGCATTGTACCTATCCCTATCGACCCCAATACGCCAAAAACGTCACTCGTTCTCTACTGACAAGAATTTTTGATCGACTGGCGCAATATTTTCTTCCCAACCAAACTAAAAATAGCTGGAGAAATCGCTAAAATCACCTCTAAAGATATTACCGAATCTGAACGCAACCAAATTAATCGAGTATTTGATTATGTTCAGACGGGTCGTGTTAGATTTAATGATATGTGAACAGCAAAAATCAATCAGGTCAAACCCAATATGGATTTTACAGAAGTCAATGATTTGATCCCGGTTCCAACCGGGTCATTACAGGTTCCTACTCAAGCCAATATTTCAACGGAAATTAGTGAGTTTGCGATTAGATTATCCTTGATAATTCCCACTTATAAAGAAAGTGAAAATGTTAGGGCAATTGTCAAACAATTAACTCAGTTATTAAATGTAGCAATTCCCAATGAATATGAGTTAATTATTGTTGATGATGATAGTCCAGATTTAACGTGGAAAGTCGCGGCAGAATTAATGCCAGAATTTCCCCAATTACGGGTAATGCGCCGTCAAGAAGAACGGGGATTATCAACGGCAGTGATTCGGGGTTGGCAAGTGGCGAGAGGGGAAATTTTAGGGGTAATTGATGCCGATTTACAACATCCGCCAGAGAGTTTATTACAACTTTTAGCTGAAATAGAACGGGGTGCAGATTTAGCCGTTGGTAGTCGCCATGTAGAAGGCGGTGGTGTTAGTGATTGGAGTGTGATTCGGCGCTTTTTATCGAGAGGGGCGCAGGTTTTAGGATTAATTATTTTACCCGGTGTTATTGGTCGAGTTTCCGATCCGATGAGTGGGTATTTTATGGTTAGAAGGGAAGCAATTGCTGGAAGAACTCTTGATCCGGTTGGCTATAAAATCCTGATTGAAGTGTTAGGTCGGGGGCAAATTCGTTGGGTCGCAGAAGTAGGTTATGTGTTCCAAGAACGCTTAGACGGGGAAAGTAAAGTCACTTGGAAACAATATATTGAATATTTACAACATTTAGTTAAATTACGTTTATCCCGATGGCCTGTAACGCGGTTTTTGCAGTTTGGAGTTGTGGGTTTTAGTGGCGTTTTTGTCGATATGGGAGTGTTTTATCTCCTCTATACTTTTGTTGGTTTGGCTTTAACCCGTAGTGCCATATTCTCCGCAGAAGTAGCGATTGTTAATAATTTTCTCTGGAATGATCTTTGGACATTTGGAGATATTTCTAGCCATCAAAAAGGCATGAGAAAACGGGTGAAACGATTTTTGAAGTTCAACTTAATTTGTTTGTCAGGGTTGATTTTAAATGTGTTGCTGGTGAATCTCCTATTTAATGTGTTTGGGATGAATGCCTATTTAGCGAAAGTAATTGCGATCGCTATTGTCACTTTTTGGAATTTCTGGCTAAATTTAAAATTGAGTTGGCGAGTAACGGAAGTGAAATAATTAGTTTTAATAAAAAGCTGATTATTTTAGCATAAATCTCATAAGCTGTTAAGCATTTAAACCTTATTATGTAGCAAGTAATAACGCTTTCCATACAAGGTATTACCGATTTTCTAATAACCAATTTAGATGCTTAAAAGCTTATTCAAGATTTAGGAAAGCGTAAATTTAACGGAATTAACTGCATTAATACCCATGAAAACAAAAGCATTAAATCTAATCAAAACCAAAACCAACCTAATTCCTCTATCAATTATTTTACTCGGAATTTTATGGACATTATTTTTGGTTTTTCAGAATCCAGAAAATATATTTTTTAGTGGAGATGGGGGTCTAAAAGCTTTATTAGCTAGACAATGGGCCACAGGAAATCTAAGGTTTGATCTAACATTACCTACTTTACCTTGGGTTGAAGAACTTTGGAAAAAGGGACTATATCCTTTTGAAGCACCTTTTATTTATCTAATCTCTAATCAATACTATATCACATTTCCCTTTACCTTTCCTTTGGTGACTGCTCCATTTTATTCTTTATTCGGATACTATGGACTATATGTTATTCCTTTGGTTTCTACTTGGTGTGTTTGGGTGACATTTTATTGGGTATGCCAACGCTTCAAAATCCCAAGTTTATTAACTACTTTAGGGTTAATTACCTTGATTTTTGGCTCTCCCCTTTCGATTTATAGTGCAACTTATTGGGAACATACATTAGCTGTTGCGCTTAGTTTTGGCGGTATAGCTATTCTTCTACAAAGCAATTCAGAGAATTTTCTTAAAATCCAAGCCATTGGGAGTGGAATTTTAATCGGTTTATCCGTTTGGTTCCGAGAGGAGATGATCCTTTTAGTTTTCCTTCTATTTTTAACTGTAATTGTTTCTACTTTGCCCCAGTGCAGAAGTTGGAATTTAATTCCTAAGCATAAATTGATTTTTTTAGGAACAATGAGTTTTACAGTATTGTTATTTTTTACCGCTAATTTCCTAATTTATCATCATCCATTAGGAGTTCATGCGGTTCAAGTATTAGAAGATCCTTCTTGGAAAAGTAGAATTAGGAAAGCAATTGAAAACTTTAAAAAATTGAATGAATATTTATTTCAAAAATTCCCCCTTACATTTTTTATCTTGATTACTTACCCATTTTCTATTTTATATCAAGATAAATTAAAATTAGATAAAAAGCATAAAATTATATTTTTTATAAGCATTTTGTTTATTATTTTAATTTCAATGATTCTTCCCGCTTCTGAAGGAATATCTTTGGAATCTCGCACAGGTGGTAAACAATGGGGGCCTCGGTTTTTGCTATTTTTAATTCCTGTTATTTCTTGGCTAGCTGTTATTTCGTTTAATGCTATTTTAAAAATCAATCGAAAGATTTTAGCCTATTTAGCTCTCGTATTCTATGTAGTTTTATTAACTATTTCTATTTATAATAATTTTTATTTAAGATCAATTTATATACAGCAAGATAATAAAAATGGAGTAGCCTTGATGAAAGCTATAAATGATACCCCTCATCAAATCATTGCTGTTTCCCATCAGTATGTAGCCCAAACTGTACTATTTGGTAATCTGGAAAAAACTATACTTTTAGTTAAAAATACAGAGAGTTTAAGACTTTTGGGTAATCAGTTAGTCAAACAAGGTTATCCTGATTTTCTATATGTCTGTTATGCCTATAGTCGCTGTGAAATTTTTCAAGAAAATCCAGAAAATTTAACCTTTAGTGTCGATAACAATCAGTTTTTAATTAACTTTACAGAATTAGAAAAAGCGGGAAATACGCCTATTTATAAAGGTAAAATTTATAAGCGTTCATAACAGACACAAGTAAAATTTTATTTCGCTTCATACAGATTAATTGTAAATTTATCCAGACTCATTGTTCCAAAAACAACTTGACTGTTTTGAAGTTGGTATTGTTGCTTTAAAAAGTTTTCAATCTCTTGTCTTTGATCATCTGTTGTGGGTTCAGACCAAACAGGTTCAGCCGCTTCTAACCAGATAATTCTACCATATACTGAAGGTTTTGCAGTTAAAGATTTTTGTAAAGCAGGAGACAGTTTACTGGATTTTTGAGCGAGTAAAGACACAGGATATTGAGGAGATATATAATAAGCTAAACGGTTAACATGACCCCAAGCTTTAGAATTCATGACAATTAATGTGGGAGTGGTCGGTTCTTGGGAAATAATATCAGAAATCTGGTGAAACATTTGTCGATGTCTTAAACTATAGTCTGCGATACTAATACTTAAATAGATAAAAATTAAACCCGTTGCGGTTAGACGATATAACTGTCCTTTTGTTGTCCGTTGAATCAAGAGCGTAATCAATAATAAACAACCCGGAAGAATAATCATCAAACTTCTTCCCCAGCCAAAGCCAATTGTAAATTTTTTACCCAAAATATCCGCTATTAAAGCCAATAATAGAGGGAGTATTCCTAAAATTAATGCTACCCCTAACCGTTGATGTTCTCCCAATTTCCAAAGCCGAATACTGCCAACTATAAAAACAATAATCCAGAAAATTCCTGCCATAACTGCAATCAAAGTAGGAATACTGGTAATCCAATCTCCTACTAATAATTGCACACCTAAAAGATAGGCAACATCTTGTAAATGCTGAAGCATTGTTGCAAAAAAACTGGGAGGAGTGCTAAACCGTCCTAAGTCAGCATTTCGCAATTGTTGACGAGTTCCCCATAACACCCAAGGAACAGTAATTAATACCCCAGTTCCCAAACGTAAGGCGTGTTGCCACCAGTGATGCCGATCTAAGTATAAAACCAAAGCTGCTAAAGCAATCACCCAATAAGCAAATAAATAAAACGTCAAACATCCCGCCACTACCGATAGAATTAATACTCCTGTCCAAAACAGTTTTTGTTTAAAACTTAGAGAAGATTTGATTTCAATTTGAGAGCTTTGAGGTTGAATTTTATCGACACCGATTAACTGAATTAAAGCCCAAGCACTTAAAATTGTCCATAGAACTAAAGGAGCATACATTCGTACATTTAAGGATTGAAATAAAAAGAAGGGATTGGTTGCTAATAATGCTGCAAATAATAAACCGCCTCGATATCCTAACAATGTTCGTCCTAAACCATAACCACAAAAAATACTTAATAGACTCAGTAAAGTATTGAGACTCCGTTGAGCGATTTCGCTATTGCCCAATAACCGTAACCACAAATGCTGACTGAGGTAAAATAAAGGGGGATGGGGTTCAGCTACAGTTCCTCGGAGCAAACTTACTAAAGTCTTGATAACATCACCGAAGTTAGACTCTTGTGGTAAATTGAGCAGTTGAGTATAATCGGCTAAAATCACGGGAAACTGTTGGGGAGTAACGTAAGCCGTTTTTTGTCCTGTCGATAACAGCAGCGATAATACTTCGTCATACCAAAATTCGCGGGTTCCGAGGTTAATAAATCTAACAAGAATGCCAATGAAAATTACCGCAATTAGTAAATTTTCAAGAGATAATTCAGGGAATAATAAATTGACTTTATTAGTTGTTTTCATGGTTTTTTTATCAGTAAACAGTAATCAGTCAAGCAGTGAATAGTAGACAGTTTATCCGTTAACTCTTAACTCTTACACTGATAACTGATTACTGATTGTATCCAAAAAATAGCAAATTGTATTATGAAAGTTTCAATTGTTGTTGGCGATCTATCCAGTAGTGGAGCCGGACGGTGGGGAGGAGCCGTCCGACCTTTTTTACTAGCTCAAGCCCTGAAGAAAATTAACTGTGAAGTCGAAATGGTCGGCTTTATTCAAGCAACAGATGAACCCTTAACCCTTAGTAAAGATATTCCGATTGTTTCAGTGGTGAAACAAAACTACTATCCTCAATTTTTTAAGTCGGCTCAACAACTTTTGCAGCAGATTAATGGGGACATCATCTATGCTTATAAACTCAAACCAACAAGCTTTGGGGTGTCTCTCCTAAAAAGAACACAAACCCATCGTCCTGTAATTTTGGACATTGATGATTGGGAATTAAGCTGGTATGGGGGGGAACAATACCAATATAAACCTTCTCTTAAACAATTGGGAAGAGATATTCTCAAATCTGATGGTTCTTTAAGACAACCTGACTATCCCCTTTATCTAAAATGGATAGAACGGTTGGTTTCTCAAGCCAATTGTGTCACCCTTCATACTGAATTTTTAAAGCAACGCTTTGGAGGAATTTATTTACCCAATGGAAAAGATACGACATTATTTGATCCCCAGTGTTATGATGCAGAAGCAAGTCGCCTGCGTTATGGGTTAAAGGGATATCGAATTTTAATGTTTCCTGGAGCTCCACGACCCTATAAAGGATTAGAAGATATTCTAATTGCCTTAGAACAACTCAATCAAGACGATATTAAATTGGTGATTGTGGGAGGAAGCCCCTATGATCAGTATGATGATCAATTAATCCAAAGATGGGGACGGTGGATCATTAAGTTACCAAAAACTCCAGCTACAATGATGCCTGAAGTCGTTGCCGCTGCCCACGTTATTGTGGTTCCTCAACGAGATATTCCCGCAGCACAAGCTCAATTTCCTTTGAAGTTGACGGATGGTATGGCTATGGCAAAACCGATTCTAGCAACTCAAGTCGGAGATATTCCAGAAATTCTGGGTGAAACAGGATATTTAGTTGAGTCGGGTTCACCTGAACAAATTGCTCAAACCCTAACGGAGATTTTTAATAATTTTGGAGATGCACAAGCTAAAGGTTGGCAAGCTCGCCAACGATGTATTGAGAACTATAGTATAGATTCAATGGCCATGATTTTAGAGGAGGTTATTAATAAACTGCGTTAGAATTTCAGTCAGGACTCGATGGGATAGAGTAGAATAAATTCCCTGGCTATCAGGCAATAAATTATCAAACTTTAGTATGCTTAATCAAAACTATTTAGTCAAATATGCACGGCAATATCCGATTAGGATTATCTTGACAATTGTGTTGGGTTTCTCTGGAGCAATTTTTAGTGGGGTCAGTACCACCCTAATTGTTCCTGTTGTCTTAAATTTACTAGGCCAAGAAATGGAAATGAAAGGCGCTCCTCCTTTAATCCAAAGGATATTAATGCCCTTTGGTGATGTTCCAGAAGCCTATCGCTTGGGGTTAATGGCAGGGGCAATTTTATTGGCGTTAGTTTTAAAAAATTTAACAACCTATTGGAGTAGCTTAGTTTCGAGTTCTCTCAGTCGTGCCTTAACCTGTGACATGAGAGAAGCTGGATTAAAGTTACTGTTGGATGTGGATTTAGATTTCTATGCAAAAACAAAAGTTGGTGATTTAATTAACCAATTAGGAGGAGAAATCGCCAGGGCTTCCAGTGCCATTAGTATTTATGTTGGAATGTTTACCACATCCATCACCATTTTTGTCTTTGTGATCATTCTCCTATCTATTTCTTGGCAACTGACATTAGCAACAGCCGTTTTACTGTTTATCGTAACCTTATTAAATCAATATATTATTTCTAAATCTAAACTATCGGGAAATTTACTGTCAAAAATATCTCGAAATTATTCCATTAAGCAGATGGAAGTCCTGAATGGAATTCGCTTAGTCAAAGCCACTGCTAATGAAAAATCCGAATATGAGCAGCTTAAACATTTAATTCGGGAACGAGAAAAAGCAGATTATAAAGCTCAAATGGCAACCGCGGCAATTGCACCAATCAATGAAGTGGTGAATATGCTGGTGCTATTAGTGCTGATTGTGATCGGAAAATTCTTTTTATCCCAAGATCAAATCACGGCATTATCCACAATTTTACTCACCTATCTGTTTATCCTATTCCGCACCTTACCCCTAATTTCTCAATTGAATAATGCTCGTAGTAACTTAGCTCAAAGGATAGCAGCGATCAACATTATTGGCGAGTTTTTAAGACGGGATAATAAGCCAATTATGAACTCCGGTTCCATGCAGTTTACAGGACTTCAAGAAGGGATTCATTTTGATCACATTTCTTTTTCCTATCCCGGTCATGACAAACTTGCCCTTCAGGATATCGATTTATATGTTCCCTGTGGGACAACGTTAGCATTAGTAGGAGGTTCCGGGGCTGGAAAGTCTACTTTAGCGGATCTTCTCCCTCGATTTTATGATCCAATTCAAGGTTGTATTCAACTGGATGGTCGTGATTTACGCGACTTTGATCTCAACAGTCTCAGACAATTAATGGGAATTGTTAGTCAAGATACCTTCCTATTTAATGCCTCTGTTCGAGATAATATCGCCTATGCCAGACCCAATGCCACTGATGAAGAGATTATTTTAGCTGCTCAACAAGCCAATGCTGAGGAATTTATTGTTAAGCTACCTCAAGGATTTTTAACCTCCATCGGTGATCGCGGCGTGTTACTCTCAGGTGGCCAACGTCAACGGATTTCAATTGCCAGGGCGATCTTACAAAATCCTGATATTCTGATTTTAGATGAAGCTACCAGTGCCTTAGATACCGTTTCAGAACGTTTAGTTCAAGAAGCGATTGATAAAATTAGTCGCGATCGCACAACAGTTGTGATTGCTCACCGTTTATCTACTATTCAAAAAGCCGATCAAATTGCCGTTTTAGACCAAGGGTGTGTGGCAGAGGTGGGAACCCATGATCAACTGCTGGCTAAAGGGGGAAAATACGCTCAACTGTATACCCTACAATTTGCCGATGAAGCAGCGCGAGATCGAGCCATTATTCGCAGTTCCTATGATGTCCGTAGTCGTCTCAACCCCATGATGGGTTTCCTGCAATTACTGGCAGATGATTTAGTCGATGATCTTGAAGAACGGCAGGAACTTCTCAATGAGTCCTATCGTTCAGCAACTTATATCCTAGATAGCCTAGAATTTATTGAACAAAGTGTAAAAATTCGCTTGAATAGCAAAACCTAACGCTACAATATACACTCAGAGGTATAAATTTTATGTCACCCCCTAAATATTATATTTTTTACACTCGGAATGTTTTGCCGCAAACGAATGTAGCTAGTTTGGTACAGGTTGTTAATTCTGCCAATGCAGCCGCTAACTTAGGCTACTCAACGGTCTTAGTTTATCTTCAGAAAGCAATGATTTCTTTTAATCCCCAGAAATTGTTGCATCCCTTTTCACCCCAAACACCAGAAGCAGAACTCGTCCAAGCTTATAATGTCCAAAACAAATTAAAAGTGGCTCCCCTACCTCGGCCCTGGCCTGTTGATCGCCATTGGGGAGGAAAATGGACTCACTCGAATACAATTATTTCTAAATATTATTTTCCGGCCTTTATTAAGCCTGTTGCAAAAATTGTCCATACTCGTGATTGGAGCTTTGCTAAATTAGCTATTCGTTCCGGCATTCCCGCCATTTATGAACAGCATCATCATGAAAAATGGAAATTTGAACCTGAAATAGTCAATAGTCCTTTATTAACTATTACTGTTACCGTTGCTGATACCGTGAGAGACAGCATGATTAATAATGGAATGCCTCCCGAAAAAGTGATTACCCTCCACAACGGTTGTAATGATTTTTTTCTATTTCGGCAGCCTGAAGATGCCAAAAAATGGCGAGAAAAACTTCTACACAATCAGCGACAGTATTTAGTTGTTTATTCAGGAGGATTATATGCTTTTAAAGGTATTGATCTATTGATAGATGTGGCTAAAACCTTACCTAAAATTCAGTTTGTTTTTGCAGGCGGTGATCCATCCCAGGTCAAAGCTTATCAAACCCAAGCGCGAGAAAAACAGGTCGATAACGTTGAATTTTTAGGATTTCTGCCTCAAAATCAACTCGCTAGTTTATTACAAGCGGCGGATATTCTAGCTCATCCCCATTGCTTAACTCAAGCCGCGACATTTACCTCTCCCCTGAAATTTTTTGATTATTTAGCATCAGGAACTCCTATCATATCGACCGAAATTCCCCCTTTGATGGAGTTTAAATCTGCTAATATCAAATCAGGTTGGTGTGAACCGGATCAGCCTGATTTATTTGCTCAATGTCTTGAGCAAGTTTTGGAAAAATATCCACGCAAACTAGAGGGATATGCAGAAAATATAGAATTTGCTCGTCAGTTTTCTTGGGAAAATCGGATTTCTAAAATTTTAGCTCACGTTCCAGAACCGATGCGTCCCACCGTTGCATTGTAATTAGATTAGGATAAACCGATGACTGAAAAAATTGTAGGCATGATCACCAGCTATCCAGGGGTAAACCAAAGTGATTGGCTTTGGCAACAAACGCCTTATCATTTTGGAAAGTGGGGTAATATTAGGATTCAAGCGAATCATCCTCAGCCGGATTTTCTGTTATTTTATCAATTTGATTTTTGGAAACCCCCTAAAAAATTATCATGGAAAGAACGCTTAAAACAAACCCTCAAACCCCAACCGCCTGAACCGAATATGCAGGAAAAGTTTAGAGGGGTTCCCAAAGACCGGATGATTTATTTATTGCGAGAACCCCCCTTAGAAGAAATTGTAGAAATTAATAAAACTAATTATGAAAAAGCGAAACAGTATTGTGGTTACATTTCTGGCCCTGATGATTTAGCTCCAACACCCGATTATATGCCTGCGATTTGGTATCATTCTAACTCCTTTCGAGAGTTAAATGAAATGAATCCTCCTGAAAAACTGAAAGCTTGTAGTTGGATTACATCAGGAATTAATCGCACGGCTAATCATCGGAAACGATTAGATTTTTTGCAAGCATTACAAGCTCAAAATGGGGAAATCGATTTTTATGGCCGGGGATTACCAACCTGGGTAAAAGCATCGGGAGAATTAAAAAATAAATGGTATGGAATGGCACCTTATTATTACAATTTAGCGATTGAAAATTATGCCGATAATGATTGGTATGTTACTGAAAAACTGTGGGATTCTTTACTGGCTTGGTGTCTCCCCATTTATTATGGAGGGCCAGCGGCTGATCGATTACTCCCTCCAGGCAGTTTCTTAAGATTACCCAGTTTAGATGAAAAAGGAATATCCTATATTCAGGAGGTTATTAGCAGCCCTGATGTTTGGTTTGAAGCTAAAGCTGCGATCGCAGAAGCTCGACAAATTATTTTACACAAACTGAATTTATTGAATTGGTTATCCGAGTTTGCTCAAGCCTTTAAACTCTAATCTGATCAATCTTTAATAATCGGCTGGCATCATCTAAACAATTTATAAAAGGAGAGGACTCGGTATGCAGGGAATTTGTACCCTTGGTAATGATGTAGTTTACGATCAAATAGTGGCACTGCTTAACAGTATTGATGCAATTTTAGGCCCAGAAACTCCCGTTTGTGTGTTTCCCTTTGATGAAAAACTAGAACGATTAAGCGCGGAAATTTCTCGGCGTCCAAATGTCAGTTTATATGACAACCAAGAGATTATCACTCAATGGGATGAATTTATGGCGGGAGCCAGTCCAGCCAGTATTAATCGACAATATAGAATTTATGGCGGTCATCGTCGCTTTTGTGCCTTTAATGGCCCCTTTGAGCAGTTTGTTTACATGGATGCCGATACGTTATTAATGAGTCCCCTGGATGTTATTTTTAAAAAATTAGATGAATATGATTGTGTTGTTTATGATTTTCAGTTTCTCCACCCGGAGAAAGTTTATAATGTTAAATCGCCTAAATTAACCCAAGTTTTTTCACAAGAGTTAATCGATTCCCAAATCTTTTGTTCTGGGTTTTATTCAAGTAAACGAGGACTATTTGATCAAGAAAAATGTCAATGGTTACTGTCCAATTTGCAAGAAGGAGGTGAGGCGGAAATTCTTTATCCAAGAGGAGATCAACCCGTTTTAAATTATATGTTCATGCGCTCAGAAATTCCGATTTATAACTTTGCTTATCACTTGCCTCAAACAATCAGGACGGGGAACAGTGTAACCTCTAGCCATTTTCAAGAAAAAGAGCATATTCTTTATGATAAAGGCAATCGCTTAACTTTTATTCATTATATTGGTGTTCAGCCCAATATGATGACCAGGGTTTGTTCAGGAGAAAATTTGGATTTCCCTTATCGAGATTTGTTTTTGTATTATCGCTATTTACATGAACCCGAAAAACGTCCTGTATTTACAACCCCACCCGTATCGCCCTACCCGAATTCTCAACCCAATCTCTTCAAACGAGTTTTAAGAAAATTAAAATTATTAAGTTAAGGAGAAGTTATGAACCGAGGCATTTATATTGTTGCCAATAATCGGGTGAAGGAAAATGCGATCGCCCTTCTTAATAGCATTCGCTATTATAACTCAGAGGTTCCCATTTTTCTCATCCCATTTAATGAAGATTACCAGGAAGTGGCAGAAACATTGGGAAAATTACATAGGGTGCAAGTCTTTCCCGATTTAAACTTTCTGGAACAATTAACTCAGAAAATTGGGGAAATTTTTGATCGAGATTTTCTGAAACTTCCCAATAAAATGCGGAAATTAGCCGTTTGGTTTGGGCCATTAGACGAATTTCTGTATATTGATACCGATATTATCGTTTTTGAGGATATTGTTGCTAACTTAGATTACCTGAAACAATGGGATTTCTTCTGTTGTGATTATCACTTTGCTGGAGAAAAAATCAGCAATATCTTTTCCCCCCTTGTTAAAGAACAAGGTATTTTCAGCGATGAACAAATCGAGGATGTTTTTAACAGTGGATTTTGGGCATCTCGAACTGGAATTTTTACCCTAGAACAACTTTATGATGTCCTGAGAGACTGTTCCCAACATCGAGAATATTTTGATTTTAGCCAAGGAGTAACCGATCAGCCCGTTTTAAACTATCTGGTTCTTAAACAAATTTCTAAACGGGGAAATTTAGTCAAACCACCTGAAAATGCGCCGGGTAGTTGGGGAGGTTCTAAACATTTTAAAGAAAAAGATCATATCCTTTATGATCATGGTAAACGGCTCAAGTATTTACACTGGGCAGGAACACCCTTAAAACCCGGAGGTTCCTATTGGAATATTTGGGAATACTATCGTTATTTACATGAAGGAAAACCCGCTTGGCAAAGAAAACTAACTCGTTTATTTCCCTTCCTTTCCAGTTCCAGTAACTTCTAAATTAAGGATCAAAAACGATGACTAACGGTATTTATACATTAGCAAATGATGTTGTTTATGATCAATTGGTGGCTTTATTGAATAGTATTGAAGCGAATGCAGGTGAGGATATTCCCGTTTGTGTGATTCCTTATGATGATCGTTTGGAAAAAGTTAAAGCTGAAATTACAACAAGAAGAAACGTAACACTATTTGAAGATAACCAAGTAATAGAACGGTGGGAAAATTTTTCAACCCAAGCCTGGAAGTGCCATAACAGAGCGCAAAAGGTTTGGAAAGAAAGGGGTTTACCCCCTGTGTACCGTCTGGCGATGCACCGTAAACTCTGCGGACTTGACGGCCCTTTTGATAAATTTATCTATTTTGATGCGGATACCTTGTTAATGGGATCTTTAACCGCTATTTATGAAAAGTTAGAAAATTATAATTGGGTAACGTATGATTTTCAATATAAATCTGATCGGAAATATATTTTTGATCTACCCTTAGAAAAATTACTCAAAGTTTTTAATGCAGAACAATTACAATCTCAAATTTTTTGTGCGGGTTGGTTTGCTTCTAAAAAAGGAGTTTTTTCTGATGCACAATTAGAACAACTATTAGCTTATTTAAAAGCAGGTGAAGCAGATACAATGGCATTATTTGGGCCAGATCAATCCCTGTTTAATTATATGGTTCTTCGGAGTGGAATTTCCTATTATAACTTTGCTTATCATCATGTTGAACAGGCAACGGGAAGTCATTGGTCTTCTCAATTTGAGGACATTGATCACGTTCTTTATGATCACGGCAAAAGGCTAACCTATCTACATTATATGAGTATTCCCTCTAGCAAATTTACCGAGCTTTGTCAAGGTTATGATGTGGATATTGCCTACAAAAACTTGTTTTTATACTATCGTTATTTAAACTTTCCTGAGCAACGTCCTCAGAAGTTTATTCGTCCTAGTTGGATGAGTGAAACTTCAACAAAAATCAAGCAATTAATCCAACAAAAATTCAAAAATATGAAAGTCAAAATTCAAAATTGGAGTTGTCGAGTTAACGTTAAATGGGAAAAATCCCCTTGATTCAAATCAGGAATGTTTAAATTAATCTGGAGGGATGCAAAGCGAGCGCGCAAATACTGAGCTTTTGTTGAAGAAGGGCTTGATGCAAACCCATGTAAATAAATGTAAGTTGCCGTCTTCATTCCATCCCTATCAATGATTACTTGATTTCTGATTATATCCTATAGAATTTTAGCAAGTTTTTCAAACCTTTAGCGATCACGGCGAGGATTTTGGCGATGTTCTTGCATCAAATTAGCGAGTTGACTGCGTTGTTCAGGTGTTAAAATTTCTCGCATTTTTAACATCATATCAAACTGACTTTTTCCCATCTGTTCTTTTAAAACCATAAACTGATCATGCTTCTGACGAAGTTCAGTTTCCGAAGCATTCCCTGCCATTAACCCATTTAATTCCTGCTGAATTTGACGCAGTTCTTGTTGTTGTTGACGCATTTTCCCCTGATATTCCTGGCGAATTGCTTGGAGTTGCTGCTGTTGTTCTGGGGTCGGATTCAGTGAATTGATCAGTTGGTCTGAACGCCCATTCATTCCGGGTTGATTGGGTGTAGCTTGAGCGATCACTTCAGCTAGAACAGGAGTTGAAGCAGTAAACATAGCAACCATTGAAAGCCCAAACATTGCCACAACAGTACGGGAAATTTGATCACGGAGCAACATAATATTACCTAGTAAACAGTTATCTTTGATTTTAAGCCCTTCTTTAGTTAATGACTGACTTACCACTAAAAAGTTCAAGGTTAAGCTAGAGATTGCTTTGTAAACTTTAGCTAATTGTTAGTATATAAGCCTCGTGAAGTTGAATATTAGGAATTGTTAACCGCACTAATTGTTGATTATTCACAGCAATATTATCCTGGCGGATTGTGACTAATTCTTTCACCAAGCCGATCTGGGTAAAGACTGATCCGGTGTGACTAAACCATCTAAACTATTATTAAAACAATTGTTAGTTCCACAAGGTAAATAGACAAATGAAAACAGGGATAAATTTTTTCAGTTTGAATTGAGGTTGTCTGAATCTTAGATGCGCTGAATTTAATCGGTTTAATATCATGATAAATTCGTCAATGAAATGATGTGTTCAGTCATCAGTTATCAGTTTTTAGTGAATAACTATTAATTATTAACTCTTACACTGATTACTGATTACTGATTACTGATTACTGATTAAGCGGATTCTGGTTTGGGTAAAGAAGATGGATGTAATAATAATTCTGCTGTTGATCGTTTTTCTACCATTTCCCGCGTGACTCGACAGCGTTTGACATCTTTACGCGAGGGAATTTCATACATGACATCTAACATTAATTCTTCGACAATTCCCCGTAGCGCTCGCGCTCCTGTTTTGCGACGATAGGCTTCTTGGGCGATCGCTTGAATGGCATCCTCATCAAATTCTAACTGCACATTATCCATCCGCAATAGTTTTTGATATTGTTTGACTAAAGCATTACGCGGCTCAGTTAAAATGGCGACCAAGGTAGCTTCATCTAGGGGTTCTAAGACCGCTATCATCGGAATCCGACCGATCAATTCAGGAATTAACCCAAATTTGACCAAATCATCAGGTTCCATGTGTTTGAGGGCATCAACAGTGCGTTTATCTTTGGGTTGACCCTCTCCCGGCTGAACAAAACCCATTGACTTTTTACCTGTTCTCTGATCTACCAGTTTATCTAACCCGACAAAAGCCCCACCACAAATAAATAGAATATTACTGGTATCGATTTGAATACAATCTTGATAGGGATGTTTGCGTCCGCCTTGGGGTGGGACATTAGCAATGGTTCCCTCTAACATTTTCAATAAAGCTTGTTGTACCCCTTCCCCCGATACATCGCGGGTAATGGAGGGATTTTCACTTTTGCGGGCAATTTTATCAATTTCATCAATATAAACAATGCCCCGTTGCGCTTCTTCGACATCAAAATCGGAAACTTGTAATAACCGCAATAGAATATTTTCCACATCTTCCCCCACATAGCCCGCTTCCGTTAAAGTGGTGGCATCGGCGACCGCAAAGGGAACATCCAGCATTTTGGCTAAGGTTTCCGCCAATAGGGTTTTCCCGCATCCGGTGGGGCCAATTAACAGAATATTGGATTTTTGTAACTCGACATTATCTTCTGTGGGTCGTCCTGTCGCTTTAGTTTGCACAAATCCCAATCGCTTGTAATGGTTATAAACAGCAACCGAGAGAACTTTTTTTGCCTCATCTTGACCAATAACGTGTAAGTCCAGATAGGATTTAATTTCTCTCGGTTTAGGGATTTGATTTAAAGCCACTCGCCCAGTTCGTTGACGACGTTGGGGGGGTGGGGCTGCTTGGGGACGAGAAGTGGGAGAGGGTGGAGTGGTGGAACTATTGTCAAATAACTCCTCATCCAAAATTTCATTACAGAGTTCAACACATTCATCGCAGATATAGACTCCTGGCCCTGCAATTAACTTGCGAACTTGCTCCTGGGATTTGCCACAGAAAGAACATTTTAGATGGGAGTCGTATTTAGACATAGTTGCCTCATCTTAGGTTGCGGGAACAGACTCTCCGGGAATCGGAAGACTTTGGGTGCTGGAGATCACCTTATCTATTAGACCATATTCTTTAGCATCTTCGGCAGACATATAAAAGTCCCGTTCGGTATCATCCTGAATTCGTTCAATGGGTTGACCTGTATGTTCGGCCAATAACTCATTGAGAATCCGTTTATGATACAGAATCTCTTTGGCTTGGATTTCAATGTCTACCGCCTGCCCTTGGGCTCCCCCTAACGGTTGATGAATCATAATCCGAGAACTGGGCAGAGACATCCGTTTACCATGAGTTCCCGCCGATAACAGAAATGCTCCCATACTCGCCGCCAATCCATAACAGATTGTGACAATATCAGGACGGATTTGCTGCATGGTATCAAAAATCGCCATCCCGGCGGTGACAGAACCACCTGGAGAGTTAATGTAAATTTGGATATCTTTTTCTGGGTCTTCAGCTTCCAAGAACAACATCTGGGCTGTGAGGGCATTAGCCACATCATCATCAATGGGCGTCCCCAGAAAAATAATCCGTTCTCTCAGCAGACGGGAATAAAGGTCAAAAGCCCGTTCCCCCATACCCGACTGCTCGATCACAATGGGCACGATATTACTTGGAGACAGCGTTTCCAAATGCGTATCGCTTGTGAGCCCGTAATGGGAATAGTTATTAATTCGGTATCGGGAAGACTCAGAAAATATCATTGCTTTTTTTCTAAACCTTGATTGTTTTCGGGGATCAAAAGAAGATTCGTTAAGATCCATTATGCCTTAACTCAGAAGTCAGAAACGGGTTGTTGGTTGACGGTCAACAGTCAACCGCCAACAGCCAACACCCTATTCTTCCTCGCCACTTTCGTCTTCGTCTTCGTCTTCGTCTTCGTCTTCGTCTTCGTCTTCGTCTTCGTCTTCGTCTTCGTCTTCGTCTTCGTCTTCGTCTTCGTCTTCGTCTTCGTCTTCGAGTTCGT
>CAITND010000076.1 GCA_903893625.1 uncultured Oscillatoriales cyanobacterium | reverse complement strand
TGATGTTTAATAGTAATAATTAGTCCCCCCTCTCCTTGCAGGAGAGGGGGTTAGGGGGAGAGGTCATACAAATTTTGGAAGAAAATGAAACAGCCCTGCCTGCTCCCCCTGCTCCCCCTTGCTCCCCCTGCTCCCCCTGTTCCCTGTTCCCTGCTATAAAAGTAATAAATGTTAAATGGGGTGAATTGTGAAAAAGAATTTATTGATTGCGGGAACGGATACGAATGTGGGTAAAACGGTATTAACAAGTGCGTTAATTTCCTATTGGCAAACCTATTATTTATCGCGGAGTTTAGGGGTATTTAAACCGATGCAAACGGGCATCGGGGATCGAGAATTTTATCACCAATATTTTGCTTTAAATCAATCTCTGGAAGAGATTAATCCTTTGCATTTTGAAACTCCTCTAGCTCCACCGATTGCGGCGGAATTGGAAGGAAAAACAATCGATTTAAAATTAGTTTGGTCGCAATTTTGCCAGTTACAAAACAGCCGGGATTTTGTATTAGTTGAAGGATTGGGAGGGTTAGGTTCTCCGATCACCCAGGAATTAACGGTCGCTGATTTAGCTAGAGATTGGCATTTACCGACAATTTTAGTGGTTCCTGTGCGGTTAGGGGCGATCGCTCAAGCCGTTGCCAATGTTGCCTTAGCTCGACAAATGGGAGTATTTCTACAAGGGTTAATCTTAAATTGTGTCGAACCTTGTTCAGAAGCAGATATCGAACATTGGACTCCAATTCATCTGATCGAGTCTTTAACACAAATTCCAATTTTAGGAATTTTGCCCTATCTTGACGCTCCTACTGACCGAGAAAAACTGACTCAAATTGCTTCAAATTTAGACCTAGAAACTATTTTTTCTTAATGAAATTGTGGGAGTAGATTCTGCCATCTGACACCCGCCACCCAACATCTGACATCCGACATTCGACATCCGACACCCCAAGACGCTCTCGTTTTGTTCAGAGGAATCAGAAATCTTATGTTGATAAATGTTATAACTAATTTAACTTCTTAACATAGTTTTTAGATTTTCTGTACACCAATGGTTTCTACACTTCCTGGCTTAAATTCAGTTCATATATCGCAACTACGACTCGATATTCGTAATTTGCAACCCCAGTTAGTAGAATGGCGACGCCGTTTACATCAGTATCCTGAACTGGGATTTACTGAAATCTTGACGGCAGAATTTGTCTCTCAACAACTCAAAAAATGGGGAATTGATCATCAAACGGGAATTGCTAAAACGGGAATTGTTGCGACTATTGATAGTGGAAAACCAGGGCCAGTTTTAGCCATTCGTGCTGATTTAGATGCCTTACCTATTCAAGAAGAAAATGATGTTCCTTATAAGTCTCAACATCAAGGGATTATGCACGCCTGCGGTCATGATGGTCACACGGCGATCGCATTAGGAACTGCCTATTATTTAGCCCATCATCGCCATCGTTTTCAAGGCTTAGTTAAAATTATTTTTCAACCCGCCGAAGAGGGGCCAGGAGGCGCTAAACCGATGATTGAAGCGGGGGTTTTAAAGAACCCGGATGTCGATGCTTTAATTGGTTTACACCTGTGGAATAATTTACCCTTGGGAACTATTGGAGTCCGTAGTGGGGCGTTAATGGCGGCAGTTGAGAAATTTCAATGTACGATTTATGGAAAAGGAGGACATGGTGCAATTCCCCATCAAACCATTGATTCTATTCTTGTTGCTTCCCATGTTGTTTTAGCCTTACAAACGATTGTTTCTCGGAATATTAATCCGTTAGAGGCTGCGGTTGTGAGTGTGGGTTCCCTTCATGGGGGAAAAACCGATAATGTGATTGCCGATAGTGCTAAAATGTTAGGAACGGTTCGATATTTTAATCCGACCTATAAAGGTTTTTTTGGAACACGAGTTGAACAAATTATTGCTGGCGTGTGTCAAATTCATGGAGCCAGTTATGAACTCAATTATGTGTCTTTATATCCTCCAGTGATTAATGACAAACGAATGGCTGAGTTAGTGAAAAGCATCGCGGAAACTGTGGTTGAAACCCCGGAGGGAGTTGTTCCCGAATGCCAAACAATGGCAGCCGAAGATATCTCCTATTTTCTCCAAGAAGTTCCCGGTTGTTATTTCTTTTTGGGAGCAGCAAATCCCGATAAAAATTTAGCCTTTCCTCACCATCATCCTCGTTTTGATTTTGATGAAACGGTTTTAGGAATGGGTGTAGAAATGTTTGTTCGTTGTGTAGAAAAATTCTGCATTTTTCATTAGTAACTCTTCCTTCAAAACTATAACCGTAAAGGACAACTGTTATTGGGTCAAGGGATGATTCCCAACCTGCTGTTAAAAGTGTTGACGGTTGACGGTCAACCGTCAACCAATCAATTACAAAACTCAAATTGAGCGATTTCTTTGGGTAATACTGGAGCGTGGGGAACTTTAACTCCTTTGGGGGCTAAAATCCCAATTCCATAAACACACCCATCTTTAACGCTACAAGTAGCCATGTTGAGATTAAGTTCATAATCCTTGAATTCAGGGGGTTTAAAAGTCATTACCGATAAGCTATCTTTCTCCGACTGTAAAACTTCTCCACCGAGGGTTTTAATACTCAAATTCACGTCGGTACAATTTTCGTCACAATAGCCAACAAATAAATATTCTACAGAAGGATCAAGCCGCATCGTTAAAGGCGCATTTGCTTTCGGAGGCCCCTTACGGACAACTGGCCAAAATGCCAATTCATAACCGTCTCTTCCCGCCTCCTTAATGACTTCTTTGAGTTTACAAACTACTGTTTTCTCGTCTGCGGTGAGTTCCTTAGCAACCGCAGCCCCCAGGAAGACTGTACCCAACAGCAGCGCAAATCCAGGCCCGATTAAATGTTTGCTGTTCATCGATAATTTTTTGGGAAGGGATGGTATGTCGCAAAATTAGAAATATCAGGAGGATATCACATTTTTGAACCGTTGTTCATGGCATTATGGGCTTTTAATTCATCAATCGTAAATAAGCGATGAAATTCTAGGCCTTCCGCCTGGTACAGTTCCCCTCCTCCTTGTTGTCGGTCTACTAAAGCAATAATTTGATTTACCTGATAACCCGCATCCTGTAGGCGTTTAACGGCTTTCATCGCCGACTGTCCCGTTGTCACCACATCTTCTAAAACCACCACCGGAGCGCCAGGAGGTAACGTTGGCCCCTCAATATAAGCTTGAGTTCCGTGTCCTTTGGCTTCCTTGCGGATAATTAAGGCAAAAACGGGGCGGTTTTGATATGCTGAAACCACACTAACGGCGGATACCATCGGGTCAGCACCGAGGGTTAATCCGGCGACAGCTTGGGTATTTTCGGGTAACATTGCTAATAATAAACGACCGATGGCTAAAGCTCCTTGAGGGTGGAGGGTGACTTGTTTGCCATTAATATAGTAGGAACTCTGTTGACCGGAAGAAAGTACAAAATCCCCTTCTTTATAGGCTAACTGACAAAATAAATCTAGTAGCCAATGCCGCAAAGTTGTTAAGTCCGTTGTGGCGACAGACTCGTTTAAAGTGACTTGATGTTGTTGTTGATCCATTGACAATTAGAAGGGATTGAGTTCATAATTTTAGTTTACAGGAAAATCCCCTAATTTTGTAAAAATTCACGATTGTTGACAAAGATTAATGGTTGCCACGCACTCTGAATTAGAATAGGATGTATCTAGGTTTCTCTGGATTAACTGAAGATATGAATCGGAAACAAACGAGTGTCCTCAATTTGCAAGGGTTATCTGGAATTCCGGTTCTGTTCACTACCCGGATAATCTTTCCCGCAACCCTCTTGATTTGCCTATTTCCTTCTTCGATAACTGCACAAACGATTATTCCGGCGCGGGATGGGACAGGAACCCAAGTTACCCATCAAGGCAATCAGTTTAATATTAATGGTGGCCGTTTATCGGGAGACGGTGGGAATTTATTTCATAGTTTTGAAAAGTTGGGACTTTCTCAAGGGGAAATTCTCAATTTTATTTCTAATCCCACGATTCAAAATATCTTAGGACGAGTCACCGGGGGAGACGCTTCTTTTATTAATGGGTTAATTCAAGTTACTGGCGGAAATTCTAACCTATTTTTAATCAATCCGGCAGGAATTGTTTTTGGAGAAAATGCCAGTTTAAATATTCCCGCCTCATTTACCGCTACAACTGCAAGCTCGATTGGATTTGGTAATCAAAATTGGTTCCAATCTATCGGTGAAAATCAATGGCAAAATTTAGTCGGAACTCCTAGTGATTTTGTCTTTAATTCAGAAAATCCTGGGAGTTTAGTTAATTTAGGAAATCTCACGGTTTCCCCCGGAGAAAATATCACTTTATTAGCGGGAACGGTTTTAAATACAGGCACAATATCCGCACCCGGAGGACAAATTACCATTGCTGCGGTGACGGGGGAAAATTTAGTTAGAATTTCCCAAGACGGACATTTATTAAATCTAGAATTAACCTCAGATATTCCTCAAACTTCCTCCCCTTTTACTCCCCTATCCTTACCCGAATTATTAACAGGCGGAAACTCAGGAAATGCTAATCAAGTTCAAGTGAATGAACAGGGACAGGTGATTTTAACCGCATCGGGGGTTGCTATTCCCACTGAACCCGGAACAACGATTTTATCAGGAACAATTAATGTCAGTTCCCCGAACCAAACGGGGGGAATTCTTCAGTTAACGGGAGAAAAAATAGGACTGATTAATAGTACCTTAGACGCATCGGGGTTAACCGGAGGAGGAACAATTTTAATTGGGGGAGACTATAAAGGATTAGGAGATTTTCCCACATCTGAAAGAACCTTTATTAGTTCCGATTCTTTTGTCAATGCGAATGCTTTAGAGACAGGAAATGGCGGTAAAGTTGTTGTTTGGTCTGAGGAGTTAACTCAAGTTTATGGTTTAATTCAAGTTCGGGGAGGAATACAAAACGGAAATGGCGGATTTGTTGAAACCAGTAGTCGCGGTATTTTAGATATTAATACGGCTCCCGATATTGCAGCGCCTTCTGGGTTAGGAGGAACGTGGTTACTTGACCCGAATAATATTGATATTGTGGATGATACCCAGGGAAATACAAACCTGAATGAAAATCCTTTAGCAACGGGTGAATTATTATTTCAAACGACGGATGATAATGCCAGGTTAAGTGTATTTGTATTACGGTCTGCCTTAACAGAAGGAAATGTGATTGTAGAAACGGGAGATGCGGGAAAAAATACCCAAGAGGGGAATATTACATTTCAGACTTCCTTTGATTTTGATGGTATTGGAAATGACCGAATCTTAACGTTAAATGCGGCAGGAAATATTATTCTGGATGGACAAACGATTAGGGATAGTAACCCCGGTGATCTTGATCAATTAAACCTCAATTTTAATGCCGATTTTGATAATAATAATAATGGTTCTGTTTTTATTCGGAATGCTACAATTGATACAAACGGAGGAGATTTCACCGCAACGGGTCGAGGAAATACTACTTTTCGGTCTGGGGTTTGGATTGATAATAGCCAACTTAATACCCTGGGAGGAAATATTAACCTTGATGGAATTGCGGTTGATAACCTACCATTTAATCATGGGATTTTATTAACCAATAGTAGCTTAAATTCCGCCAATGGGAATGTCACCTTAACGGGAACCAGTGGAACACAAACCAATACCAATATGGGGGTTTGGTTAAAACAATCTACCATTAACTCAGAAGCAGGAAATATTAATATTATTGGCAATAGTCAAGGCAGTCAAACCGGTAATATTGGAATTTTACTCAATAATAATTCTACCTTACAAAGCACAACGGGAAATATTAGCTTAATAGGAAGCAGTGATAATGGATTAAATAGTTTCGGGGTGAATTTGAACCAAAGCCGTATTTTAACCGTTGATGGCACAATTCAACTGACAGGAACTCCCGCCGGAAGTGATGGGAGTGTGGGAATTTATGTCAGTGAGAGTAATATTGCTTCAACGGGAACCGGAATTATTGATTTGCGGGGTAATAATAACGCCACAGGGGATAATAATGATGGAATTTCTATCTTGAATAACGGACTTATTTTTTCGGCTGGAACTGGAAGAATTAATCTATCCGGGGTGAGTGGGGATGGCAACAATAGCGAGGGAATTTTTATTTCTAATGGACAAATACAAACTCTGGATGGAGATGTTTCAATTCAGGGTATCGGACGAGGTTCAAATACAAGTCCGGGGATTTTTATTGGGGATGGAGGCGAAATTCTTTCAACAGGAATTGGGAATATTAGTTTAGATGGATTAAGTAGTGCCACAGGGAATGGGAGTTCTGGAATTTCTCTATTTGGAGACGTAAATATTAGCGCAAAGGCAACAGGAAATATTACGTTAGTGGGAAGTAGTAGTCAAGCTACCAATAGTCAGGGTATTTTTATTTTAGATGGCCCTTCTTTTCAGGTTGTGGATGGAAATCTGAATTTAACGGGAGTCAGTACAGCAGCTTTTAATGGACAGGGTATTTTATTAGGAAATAGTCTACTTAAATCATCAGGAACAGGAACAATTAATTTAAGTGGAACTGGGAATGGTAGTGGAGGGGATAGTAATGGCATTCTTTTAATTAATACCGCACAAATTAATAGTTTGGGCAGTGGGGATATTAATTTACAGGGTCGGGGGGCGGCGGTTCGCGATAGTGAAGGTGTAGGAATTTTTCAGGGTAGTCAAATTCAAACCAATACGGGGTCAATTTTAATCGATGGTGTTAATAATGGTCAGAATACAACCAGCATTGTCATCGAAGAAAATACCCCAATTACAACTACAGGTTCAGGAAGTATTACAATATCTGGAAATCAGAATTTATTCATCAGTTTCTTGACAAATTCAGGAGGTGCAATTAATCTCAAAAGTAGTCAAGGAAGTGTTAATAGTAGTTCGGGAAATCTTGATAGTAGTTCTGCCGTTGGTAATGGGGGAACGGTTACGGTTGATGCGGCGGGTAATATTACTATTGCCAGTATTAATACAAGTACAACAGCAAATTCTGGAAATACTCAAGCGGGAAGTATTACCCTGAATTCTACCAATGATACAGTAACAATAAATGACAATATTAATACGTCTGCAACCACAGGTCAGGGAAATAATATTACCATTTCTGCACCTGTTCAACTCACCCAACCAACTACTACTTTTAATACCGCAGGGAGTACAGGTAGTGGGGATATTATTTTTAATAATACTGTTAATGGAAC
Source organism: uncultured Oscillatoriales cyanobacterium (assembly GCA_903893625.1). Taxonomy (GTDB): domain Bacteria; phylum Cyanobacteriota; class Cyanobacteriia; order Cyanobacteriales; family Microcoleaceae; genus Planktothrix. The sequence continues at coordinate 66,608 of CAITND010000076.1, read as the reverse complement.
CACACCGGGAAGTAATAGTTTAATTCTGCAAGCGGGAACGGGAAATGTCAGTTTTAATAATAGTGTGGGGAATATTACCCCCCTCAATGGTTTAACCATTACTGGCGGTGATATTAATAGTATTGCACCGATTAATATTGCCACCTCTGGATTAAAAATTAATGCCAATGGGGGGGTAAATTTAGCTGATATTTTCACCAGTAATGGCGGAATTGTGAATATTTTGGCAACGGGGAATATTACGACTCAGGATATAATTACCAACGGTGAAACTATTACGTTAACCAGTAACAATGGTGAGATTAATACCCAAGCTGGGATTTTAGATAGTCAGTCTACTAATAATAATGGAGGCAACCAAACGATAAACGCATCGGGAACCGTTACGTTAGGCGAAATTAATACCAGTACCGCCTCTAATTCTGTTAATAGTCAAGCGGGAACCCTGGATATTTCATCGGGAAATAATACGATTAATTTAACGGCAGATATTAACACCTCTGCCAGCGAAGGTCAGGGAAGTGTCGTTAATTTTAATGCTAGTGTTATTCTTCCTAAAAATAACGTTACAATAAATACAATTGGAAATAATAGTAGTGGCAATATTACCTTTAATGGAACAGTAAATGGCAGTAGTAATAATAATTCTGGGAGTAATAGTTTAACCTTGCAAACGGCAGAGGGAGATGTTACGTTTAATCAAGCAATTGGGAATACTGTTCCTCTACAAAATTTAACGATAAATAGCGGCAATGTGGTAACACAGTCTCCTGTTACTGTTAATAATGGCGGGATTAATATTACAGCAACGAAAGATGTTAATTTTGCCGATACGGTGACAGCAAACAATAGTCCCGTTAATGTTGTAGCAGAGGGAGAAATTACCACAAGGGATATTATTAGCAATGGAGAACGAATTTCTATCACCAGTAATACGGGAAATATTAATACAACCTCTGGTATCCTCAATAGTAGTTCTACTACCAGAGATGGGGGAGAAATTAACCTGAATGCGAATCAAAATTTAACCGTCGGTGAAATTAATACCCAAACTGAATCTAATTTAGGAACTTCTCAAGCAGGAACCCTAACCCTCGCTGGAAATAGTATCACGTTAACTAATAATATTGATACGTCTGCGACTATCGGTTCTGGCAATAATATTACCTTGAACTCTCCCGTTATTTTAGATGCGAATACCGTTAATTTAACCACATCGGGAACCGCAGGTAGTGGAGATGTTACCTTTAATAATACCGTTGATAGTAATACTCCAGGGAATTCTAATTTAAACATTCAAGCGGGGACGGGAACCGTTACTATTAATCAACCAATGGGAAAAACAAACCCCCTGAATGGGTTAGATGTTAACAGTGGAAATATTAATAGTAACGCGGCTATTAATGTTGAGGCAGGAGGCGTTAATGTTAATAGTAGTGGAACCGTTAATTTAACCGCACCCATCACCGCCACCAATACCGGAACAATTAATATTAACGCTGAAAATAATATCACCACTGCTGACCTAACTACCCAAGGTCAAGAGATTAAGCTTAATAGTAATACGGGAAATATTGATAGCAGTTCAGGAACCCTGAATAGCAGTTCAACCAATAGCGATGGCGGCGATATTAATATGACGACAACCGCAACTGCTACCCTCGGTGAAATTAATACCAGTACCCAAACTAACCAAGCGGGAACCCTAAACGTTAGCGGTGAAAAAGTGGAGTTGACAGGTGATATTAATACCTCTGGAAATAATGGAACCGGGAGTAATTTAACCTTTAATAACCCCGTTGAAATCAATCAACCTGTTAATATCAACACTTCGGGAACATCGGGACGTGGAACTATTACCTTTAACAATACGGTTAACAGTATTCCAGCTAACAATAACGGTTTAACGCTGCAAGCAGGAACCGGAAATATCCAATTTAATAATAATGTCAGTGTGGGAGGATTAGATATTACTGCTGGAACCGTTAATAGCACCTCTCCTATTACTGTTGATACCGGAAATCTCAGAATTAATTCGAGTGATGCTGTCACCCTTCCCCAAGATATTACCACCACAAATGGCAGTGAAGTTGAAATGACCGCGACTAATAATATTGTCACCGGAAATATCACCACCAACGGTCAACCTATTACCCTAAATAGTGCCAATGGAAATATTACGACAAACCCCGGAACTCTAAATACCAGTTCTCCCAATAATGGCGGTGCTATTACCATTAATACCCCAGGAACTCTAAATTTAGGCGGCATTAATACCAGTACCGCTAACGGTCAAGCAGGAACCCTCAATATAAATACTGCAAATAATCCGATTATTTTAAATAGCGATATCAATACCTCTGCTAGTAATGGTGTTGGAAGTGAACAACAATATAATAGTCCCGTACAACTCGCATCCCCCAATATTACCCTGACTTCCTCCGGTACAAATAGCAGTGGAAATATTAGTTTTAATTTTCCCGTCAATGGTAATAGTAATTTAACCGTTAATGCAGGAAGTGGTAATCTTACATTCTCAACCGTTGGTGATAGCAACTCCCTCTCTAGTTTACAGGTGAATACGACCGGACTCACCACCTTACAAGGCAATTTAACCGTTAATAATACCGTTGATTTTAGCAATGCGTTAGGAGGAACCCAACTCGGAAATACTATCATTATTAATACCGCCGCCAATAATGGCGATATTCTATTTAATAATAGTCCCATAACAGGTTCTCAAACCCTAACTCTCAATGCAGGAAGCGGAACTATTTATCTGAATACTATTGGTAATAATAATAACCCCGTAAGCGGATTAATTTTTCAACAAGCAAACGCCGTTAACCTGTTTGGCGATATCTACACCAGCACCGGACTTGATTTCTCCCCCATCAATACCGTTAATATTGCGGGTAATTCAGTAACATTAGACACCAGTATTAATAACGGGGCGATTAACTTTATCGGCTCAACCCTTACTGGACAAGGAAATTTAACCCTAAATGCCGGAAATAATGATGTAAATTTAGATACCTTTACTCCTGAAACTCCCCTCAACGGTTTAGGCATTACCGCCAGAACCGTCCAAGCAAACGCTCCCATTACGGTAGGGTCAGGGGGACTCAATATTAATGCTAGTAATATTGTTAACCTCAATGCCAATACCCTCAGTAATAATACGGTTGCAATTACAGCCACTAACGATATTAATACCCATGATATTACAGCATCCGATGGAATTACACTCAATAGCAACAATGGGAATATTACGGTTAATTCCCTCAACACTTCATCTTCTAATCCTAACAGTGGGGATATCTCCCTAAGTACCCCCCAGGGAAATATTAGCACTAATAACCTGAATAGTTCATCCCCCAATGGTCAGGGTGGGGATATCTCCCTAAGTAGTCCCACTGGAACCGTTACAACCGGGAATATACTGACATCAGGCTTGACTGGCGGTAACGTCACCGTCAATGCCCAAACCAGTATTACCGCCGGACAAATAGACACCCAAGGTCAAACCCAAGCGGGTAACGTCTTCCTCGACCCCATCAACGATGTACAGGTGGAATATATTAACGCCGAATCCCCCAATGGTCGAGGGGGTAACGTTTTTGTGGAGTCAACCCAAGGCTACTTCCGTGCTACCAATTCCTTCCAAACCCCATTTTCCCCAACGGGAACCGCCAGTATCTCCACTGCTGGCCGTTTGGGTAACGGTTCTATCACCATTCGCCACGCTGGAGGGCCACTAAATCCTCCTATTGCTCCCTTTGAAATCGGACAAAACTTAACCGTAAATGGAACCGCCGCCGCCATTACCACCGGGGATTTTACCCTAATTCCACCGCAAACCTTTGAGGGTTCATTTACATTAGGAAATATTGCCCTTCAAACCGATGACGCACCTAATATTCCCCCTAGTCCAAATCCCCTTCAAGGGAATACTGGAGTTATCATTCAACAAAATATATCAATTCCTCCCAACTCAGAGGAAAAACAAGATGAAATTTCTCCTGAATTTATCAATAATCCCACTAATTCTTCCCAGCCGCAAGAACTATTATCAACCGTAGATATTACTTTTGATTCTAATAATTTAGATTCAATAGTTTTAACGTTAGAGCAGTTCAGAAATCAAGAATTTGAACAATATTTAGGCATTCAATCAACTATATTAGATCGTTTAGAAGTTCAGAAACTTTTAAAAGAACTTGAATTAAAAACTAAACAAGTCTATGCAATTGTATATATTGTTTCCCGTGAGGATCAATTAGAAATAATTGTTGTTCCTTCCTCCGGTGAACCGTTGCGACATAGTGTTCCTGAAGCGACACGAGAAAAATTATTCCCCGTTGTTCGAGAACTCCAAAGCGAAATTACAAACCCCCGAAAACGCAATACTGTGAGTTATCAAGCTCCGGCTCAACAACTCTATAAATGGATGATTCAACCCATAGCAGATGATTTAAAAAAATTAGGGGTTTCTACGATTCTTTTCTCCCTTGACCCCGGTTTACGCAGTTTACCCATGGCAGCATTATGGGATGGTCAACAATTTTTAATCGAAAAATATGCCATGAGTTTAATTCCCAGTACCAGCTTAGTTGACTTTCGGTATCAACCCATTGGTCAAGCCGAAGTTTTAGCAATGGGAGCCAGTCAATTTCAACAACAAAATCCTTTACCTGCGGTTCCCGTCGAATTAGAAAATATTATTCAATTTTGGCCAGGTGAAGAATTCTTAAATGAAAGATTCACTTTAGAAAATTTGAAGTCCCAACGTCGTTTATCCGATTTTGAAGTGATTCATTTAGCCACTCACGCTGATTTTAAACCCGGATCTCCGAGTAATTCTTATATCCAATTATGGAATGAAAAATTGCCCATCACAGAACTACCGAGCTTAAATTTAGATAATCCAACGGTGGAATTATTAACCTTAAGTGCCTGTCGAACAGCATTAGGAGATCGACGTTCAGAATTAGGATTTGCCGGGTTAGCAGTGCAAGCAGGAGTTAAATCTGCCTTAGCGAGTTTATGGTATGTGAGTGACCAAGGAACATTAGGATTAATGAGCGAATTTTATCAAGATTTAAGACAAGCTCCGATTAAAGCGATCGCCTTACAAAATGCACAAATTGACATGATTCAAGGAAATACTCGCCTCGAAAATGATCAATTAATTACCACCTTTGGCACAATTTCCCTCCCTTCCGATCTCGCAGGAAGCAATATTACATCCCTATCCCATCCCTATTATTGGTCAGGATTTACAATGATTGGAAGTCCCTGGTAGGCTGCTGAAACCTAAACAGAGAACTCTTTTCCTACCTGTTCCCTGTTCCCTGGTATAAATTCGTGATTACTGATTAATTGTGACTTTAACTTGTAAATTGGTTAAACTGGCGGCTTTTTTGCTAGAAATTTCGTCTAATTTAACTCTAACTTCGATAATTCTGGCATCAATATTCGTCGTCGGATCAATATCTAAAGCACTTTGTTTTTTGACTCTTAACCCAACTTCTTCAACAGTCCCTTTTAACGGTTGGGGTAACGCATCAGCCGTAATGGTTGCCGTTTGTCCCGAATGGATTTTAGGAATATCACTATCGTAAATTTCAGCAACGGCATACATTTGTTGGGTTTGTCCCAGTTCGATGATCCCTTCTGAGGAAATTAGTTCTCCGGCGTGGGTATTCACCTCGATCACCCGTCCGGCTTGGGGCGATCGCACATACGCTTGTTCTAAGTTCGCTTCAGCCTGTTTAACGGCAGCTTGGGCCTTTGTTAACTCACTTTTGGCTAACTGTACATCCACAGGACGAACTTCGGCAACAGCCGTTAAAGTCGCCTCTGCTTCCGCAATTTGTTGGTCAACCGTGGCAATAGTGCGGCTGAGGTTGGCTTTGGCTTCTCGAATTTGTTCTTGACGGCTGGTAACGGTTTCCTTGAGGTTGGCTTCAGCTTCCTGTAACCGTTTGCTACTGGTTTCAGCTTGCAAACATTGACTATCCCGATCTTGGGCGGAGACAGCCCCATCTCCATATAAAGTTTCGTAGCGTTGACAGTTGGTTTCGGCGTTGTTGAGTTCCGCTTGAATCCGGTCGAGGGTAGCTTCTTGGGCACTGCGTTCTCCTCGCAGTTGGGCTTCTAAGGTGGCAATGCTGGCTTTTTGAGTAATGATTTGCCCTTTTAACTCCGCTTGGTTGCCCTGAAATCGGGCTTTTTGAGCTTGAATATCCCCCTGTTTCGCCCCGGCTTGAACTTGCTCTAAACGGGCTTGGGCGACTTCCACTTCAGTTTTCGCCTGTTCTATGGCGGCTTGCAGTCGATCTCGACTATCCAAAACCGCGATCGCTTTTCCCGCCTCTACCCAGTCTCCCTCTTTCACTGATAGTTGATCCACCCGACTCCCTTGGTTGGACTGGGGCGCTGATAGTTTAATAATTTCTCCTTGGGGTTCTAACCAACCCAAAGCCGTCACCGTTTTGATTTCTGGGGCAATGGTTTCAGGTATGGCGACGGGTTCGGCGGGAATGGGAAGATATCGCCAGAGGGTATAGGCCGTTAAACCACTCAGGGCTAGGGTCGTTGCAGCAACCAAAATCCCAGCTTGACGAAATTTCGGGGATGAAAGTTTACCAACTGTCGCTTCGCGCACCATAATTGTGCCTCCCGCTTAACCTGATACTAAACTGTTTAGTTTAGTATACCATAAAATTAAACAACAGAAGTAGGGAGTCAGAAGTTAATGATTTCTCCCCCTGCTGCTTATTTCACCGTGAGATTACTGTTAGAGGTTCTAACTTCTAGGGTGACATCTCCGAGTTTGCGTTGCTCGCCATCATGAAGTTCTTGCTTGAGAATTTTCATCCCCTTCTGTTTCATTTCTTCGTCAAACTCCATAATAATTTTTTCTCCTTCTGTGTAAATTTTGGCGGTGATGGGAGGATATCCTTGACTTTTTCTAAGGTAAATATGATTATGTTCTGAACTGCCTAATAAAATCGGTTCTGCCCCTAAATTGATCTTCGTTTGTTCGCTAGGAGTCCAATAAACAATTAACCAAGATTCACGGCTGAACTGTTCAATTAAAGCGATCATTAAACCAATAAAAAATCCAATAATTGCAGCCCCTACTAATCGTCCGACTAAATCACCCGATACCGCAGAAATAATTAGAAATCCAATTGATCCCGTCGCCCCGCCAATTGCCCCTGCCTGTAAAGCCCGTCCCCGTTGCAAATTGGGAACAAACCCAGACATTCCTCCTGCGACGAGGGAACCTAAAATTGCCCAACCGATGATTCTGCCGCCAATTGCCAAAATCGGAATACCCGCAACGGGGATAAATAGGAGTTGACCAACTCCTCCGGCTACCATTCCAGCGATTAAACTGCCTTTAAAACCGATACTGGCTTCCTTGAATGTCAGGAGACGGCGACGGAGGTAATGGTTTTGACCTGCAATTAAGGCCAGGGATGTACCAATGGCCAAAAGTGCTGTCCATCCGCCAATGCGGAGAACCGAGTAAACCAGGCCATAATTTCCCGTTGGCCCGGATTCCACCAATTGACTGCTATAGATGGCTTTTTCGGCCTGTCGGAAGGCTTGATCAAAGTCACCGGAGTTGACATAGAACACTAGGGAGGGGTCGCCTGTGAGTTGAGCGAGAAAATTAGTATCTGCATCCCCGGTCGCCACAGCAACTAAGTTAATCCCCTGTGATGCAGCCTGTTGCATCGCCTCCAAGGTTTTCGCTTGTTCTTGCTGAAGGTTGGCTCCGACATACCCCGGTTGTCCATCGGTAAACAGAAGAATATTGCGCTTGTGTGAGGTTGACTGGAGTTCTTGAGTTGCAGCGAGGATAGCCTGATCCATCTTCGTACCCCCTCCATCGGAAATTTGGGCGATCGCTTGTTCTAAGGCTGGTTTATTATCCGTTAAAATCGCAGCGGCTTGAATATTACTCCCAAAGCCAAACACAGCGAGACGATTTTCTGATAAATCTTGCCGTTTTACAAAAGATTGAGCAGCGGCTTTAACTTCTTGCAGTTTGCCATCGTCATTCATACTACCCGAAGTATCAATTAATAGCAAAATTGCTAGGGGTGTTTGATCAACGGTGGGCGGAAGTTTTGTTAATAGCAATAGGGGTTCACCCAATATCGTTGCAGCCCCTAAACAACCCAAGGCACCATATAAGCCAAACAGTATAGGTTTGCTCAGTTTTTGTCTAAGTTGTTCAAAGAAGTTGTTCATAATTTGAGTGGTTTCACTGTATAGTTTTTTCTAATTTTATTATTTAGACTCTAAACTCATTGATTCCTAATCTATGATTATAGCAATCTGGGTCGAGGTTCTAATTTTTATCCGAGGGGTAATGTCCCAGCAAACCCAAAGGTGAATCGGGTTACTGCTTTGCAAAACCCTAGTGTTTTTTTCCAAAATCCTACACCGCTTGCTACATAAACCCAACAAGAAATTCCCGAAAAAATTTTCTAATTATTGCCTACGGAGGATTATCGGCTAGAATTGCTAGAATGTAGGGAGTTCTAAAATGAGGAATTTCCATTGAATTGATTAACCTGAGTTAATTTTACTCTCAGGTCTGAAAATAAGCTTATTTCCAATCTCCTATCTATTTTTTATGTTTTTATGAACGGAGTAGAACAGACCGAACTCTCTCAATTTGATACTATTTGTGAAAAGGCAGAACAGATTTTTGAAGGGGCACTGCAAGAATTTTTAGTGCATGGCTATGCGGGAACCAGTATGGATCGGGTTGCGGCATCGGCGGGAGTGTCGAAAGCAACGATTTATAACCATTTTGGGGATAAAGAAGGGTTATTTATTGCGTTAGTGAAGTGGTTAGCTCAGAAAAAATATCACATTTTTGTTGAGTCCCAAAAAGCGGAATTGATGCAAGCTGAACCTGAAATTGTGTTGCGAAAACTTGCCAATACTATTTTAGATCATTCCATGCAAGATCAGGAATATTTAGCGTTTATCCGTTTGGTGATTGGGGAATCTGGGAGGTTTCCAGAATTAGCTAAAACCTTTGTGCATAATTTAGGAAAACCGGGGATTCAAGTGTTAACAGAATATTTAACAAATCAGCGCTATATTATGATTCGTGATCCAGAAGCAACGGCGCGAGTTATTATTGGCACATTAGCCCATTATGTATTACTGCAAGAAATTTTACAAGGGAAAGAGATTGTTCCGATGGAACGAGATCGTATCATTAATACTTTAGTGGAATTAATTAGCCATTATCCGACACTTGACACTTGAATTGAATTCGTTTATGATTCCATCTTCTGTGCAACTGCTGATGATTGATGATGACCCTATTTTTCAGATGGGGTTGCGAACGGCATTAGAACCCTTTTCTGATTTAGAAGTCATCGCAGATGTTGAAAGTCGGGAAGCTGCATTACAGGTGTTAGTCAGTCGCAGTCAGATTAATATTGATGGCAATAATCAGAAACCTGTTGATTTAATTATTTTAGAGTTAGGGTTAAAGATTGATCAAAATCCAGCGATTAAAACTCATCCTATTCTCGATTTTTGTCAACAGTTAAAAACCCAATATCCTCAAATTCCGATTTTATTGTTAACGGCGATTAAACAGCCTAATTTATTACTCAATGCTCAAAAAGTAGGGGTAGACGGTTATTGTGCTAAGGGAATTCCAGTAACAGAATTGGTTTCGATTATTCGTCAAATGGTGGCGGGAGAACGCTATTGGTTAGAATCTTTAGCTATATTAAATCGAGAACCTGTTGCTGAAATTGTCCCTCGCAAAACGGGATCTTTTTTCAAAAAAATTCGAGGGTTTTTAGTTCAACCAGGACTGAGACAAATTGAGCAAGCGATCCTAGAAGTTAACCAAGAAATTGAACAGAATTTAGAAGGATTAAATCAACAGGATAGAATCTCAATTATCAACCAATTAATTCTGACGGGAAAACGCCGAGAACTTTTAGCAGCGCGTTGGATTGCTAGTCAACTTTTGCCGGATACGACCTCAAAAATTAGTGAAGATTCTGCAACACTTACTCGTGATGATTTTCTGACTTTTAATCGTTTAAATTCCGAACCCCAAAACGATTCTCCAGAAGGGGCATTAGTTTTAAGTTATAACCCCATTAAATCTCAAAGTTCGGCAATTGTAAGCAGCAAATTAAAATCTATTTTATTTGATAAAACTGTCATAAAATTACAATCAGAATTAATTAATTCAACAGGAATACCTTTAGAAATCGATATTTTAAAATTATCTAAAAAACAAGAATTATTATATATATTATTAAAACAATTAGAAGTCTTATTAGATGAATTAATTTTATCGGAGGTTCAACCTGAACAACTTTCTGAAAAAATCCCAAATTTAGTACAAGAATTGTGGCAATCTACAATAACAGATTTTTTGGGGAAATATTATACTCTGAACTCGAACAAAAAAGATATGGAAATTATTCCGATTTTATTAAAAGATGCTAACCTAATTCAACGAGATATTTTAAATAAAATTCCTCTGGTAGCAGACTTATTTGAGCATTTAGTATTTTGTAAACCCTTAAAAATTGATAATTTATCCTGTCAAGCTGGAGGTTTAGACGCAATGCAACGTTCAGAAGCGTTATTACAAAATTTATTAATTCAAGTAGCCAATGCGGTCGTTCAACCTTTACTAAATTATTTTTCTGATTATGAAGAAATCAAACTCAAATTTTATGATCGACGTTTATTGTCAACCCGTGAAATTGAGAGATTTAGAAATAATTTATCTTGGCGATATCGTCTTTATCAATATGTAGCCGAACCCAAAGCGATTTTTGAAAGTTCCTATTTACTCTTCATTTTAGGGGAAAGAGGCATTCAAAAACAAGTGATTTATTCCCCACGAAGGGAGGAATTAGAAAAGTTATCAGGAATTCCATTAGCGGTAACATTACTATTAGAAACACGGGATGCTGTTGCTCCTCGTTTACGATCAGCTATTTCCTTTTTAGGGAGTGGAATTATTTATATTTTAACGAATGTTGTCGGTCGAGGATTAGGCTTAATTGGGAAAGGTCTTTTACAAGGGATTGGAACATCTTTTCAAGATAATCGCACAGGGAAAAAATGATAGAATTGTTGACTGTTGACTGTTGACTGTTGACGGGTAAGGACGGGGTAACCCCGCCCCTACAAATCCGTGAAATCCGCGAAATCCGTCTAAATCCGTGATCACTTTATTATTCCGGGTTAATTCCGAGCGATCGCAACTGTTCTGCTAACCGTTCTGCCCGTTCTCGCTCTTGTTCTGCTCGTTGACGTTCCTGTTCTGCTTGTTGTTCAACGGCTTGTAAACGCTGTTGGGTTTGTTCGACCTCCTGTAAGGCGGTATTGAGTTGTTGAGAAATGTCTAAATAGCTCACAAAGGGTTGCCCATCGGGACGATAAAGTTGTAGTTCTTCCTCTGAACAATTAAAACGAATTCCCAAACGAGGACTCACCCAATTTTCCATTATTTCAATCACTTCTAAACCATTTTCTCCGCGTAACCAACCCGTTAAATCATTTTTATCGGGATCATAAATATAGTATTCTTCCACACCATAACGGTTATAAAAAACCTGCTTTTTATTCATTTCCGTTAAGGTATTTCCAGGGGAAAGAATTTCAAAGGCGACTTGGGGGGAAATGTGATTTTCTTTCCACTGCATATAAGATCCGCGATCGCCTTTAGGAACACCAAATATCACCATAACATCGGGTGCTTGACGAATTTTATTATTTCCTTCAACAGCATACCACAGCAAATCACCCGCTACAAAGACGTTAGGATCATTTGCAAATAACCATTCTAAGTTATGGTAAATAACTGTAATCCAGCGAAATTGTTTGGTATTATCTGACATAGGTTTTCCATCGCTATCGGGGTAAATAATATTGGTTTTTGAGCGTTCTTCTAGTCCAACCATAACCCTCCTATTGTTGATAGATGATTGAAAAAATAGATTTATCTAATAGTAGCATTTTTCCACCAACTCAGCAAAGGATGATTTCTATGGGGAATATACCGTCCTTTAACTTGGATATTATCAAGTACAGTCCGTAATTCTTCTGAATTAAGGTTAGCTGATTCTGACCAATATTTAATGATTTCTAAGGTTGAAAAAATCTGTAGATTAAGTGCTTCTTTTTGACAAAATGTGATCGCTTTTTTATCATCTGTTGCCATAGCATATTCTCGATGAACAGCGATCGCACAAGTCGCTGATTCACCATCATCTCCCAGTTCAAACGCATAATTAATAAAGGTTTCTTCCTCTGCTTCTGATTCAAAATCTACAACAAAAAGTAACTCTTGTTCAATCGCCATTTCTAACTGAGTTGCATCTTCATTTTCCTGATTTTCAAGTCGTCGCAGGGTCAATAGTTCTCGTTCTTTGACTACTTCCGTAACCACAACCTGGGCAGGAATAGCCTTTAATATTGATAGGAAATTGCCCGACGCGCAAAAGTTCAAAATACAACAGGTATCAAGAACAATATGGGAGTTTTTAATAAACATAAATAATTCTCCCAAATCTTACCCTTGACGCAAATCTAAATGAGCAATTTCCTCCATCATTCCACTTGAATAATCTCGTAATACCTCCGCAATCCGACGAGCTTCTATACGATCAACCCCTAAGAAATTGGCAAAACGTCCTTCTGTAATCAGCCCTTGATCGAAAGCTTCAATTGCGAGGTATTGATAGTGAATGGGAAGCATATCAGTGCGCTGTGGAATTTCTTCTAACTCAAGTTCCTGTTGTACTTTTCTAACTTTTAATCCGCGATCGCGCAGTCGATCCACAGTACCAGAAGGTATCAGTTTTATAGATTCTAAACGATTACCAAGGGCTTCAATAGATACCCCATAATAATGAGCCAAGGTAAATAAATTAGTGGGAGTAAACTTACCGTGAGTCTGGTACATATCATTAAATCGTTTAAGTAAACCACTGGTTGGCATTAGAAAATGGTCAGGGAAACTGTCAGCTAGTCGTTCAGTATCTGGCTTTCTTTGGTACTGATTTTCATAGTCAAGTACAGGCTTGCGTCGATGCGCTAGAAAATGAAGATATTCATGAGCCAGCGACCAACGCCGTCGTTCTTCTGGGTGTTTAGCATTAATCGCAATACAGCCACCCAGTTGTTCATCGTAGCTATATAAACCTGAATATTTAGATGGCATTTCCAAATAGAAAATACGCAGTCCTACGCTCTGTTCTAAAACGTCCCGAAGAATTGGAATTGGACTGTCACCAAGCCCTAATCGTTGACGTTCTGCAATGGCAATACTTTCTGCTGCCGCCTCTATTGGCATATTCGTTACATCATATTCTTGAGGATAATTCCGAGGAAGAGGAGCATCCATAATCTCCTCAAGTTCTAAATAGTTTTGACAGAGTTCCTCTAAGCGCAAAATTGCCGGATTAATTTGGGATTCTTCTATTTCGCTACGTCGATAAGTGGCGCGAAATTGAACCTCAAACGGCTCAATAATAGGGCTTTGTCGAACAAAATTACTAACAGCTTGCCCATAAGCACGAGCCAGTTTAATTAGTTCGTTGGGTTTAAGGCGACGTTCTCCTTTTTCAATTGCAACAATAGTTGTTCTTGCAGCATTAATAATTTGAGCAGCATCAGCTTGAGTCATGCCACATTTCTTCCGCGCTTGTTGCAGTCGTTCACCCAATTGGCGGAGATCAATTTTATCGAAAATGTTGACAGTCATAATGTTTTTCCTTTAACTTGACTGAACAGTAACTAGATGTTGATCTGATATCTGGTGATTGTTTTCTTGATCTAAAGTAATAGATTTTCTGCTCCAGCACTTCGCTCCAACCAGGGATATCCCCTCGTTGCTAGGTTCCACCTAGCAATGCCTTCTTGCAGGCTCCGCCTGCTGTTATCGGAGGCAGAGCCTCCTGTGAGCATTCCCTGGTGGAACCCGGGAACCAGGGCAAAAGGGCTAAGAGCCGCGCGACAAGCCAACGCTCAATATTGAAGTTTTGTATAGATTTTAATCTGATTTGGATGTAATACAATAGCTCAGTTTTATAATCTTTGTTATGTCAATCTCCTTACACTGGTAAATATCTTGGATAACCCCCTCAACAAACTTAAACAATTCGGCAAAAATGTAGTTGACGCTACCAAAAAACTGAATGATAGCGTTGATAAACTCAAAACCACAATTTCTGAATCTTCAGAAAATCTAGCTAAGAGATTTACGGAATTTCCAGTTGATATTTCTAAAGATATAATAGGAAAAATCAAGAAAAATCTCTCTCCACCTGTTAATCCACCTTTATCAGACATCAAGATTTTTATTGGCGATCGATTATTGTCTCCTATACCCTATGGTTTTTTCCAGGTTGCATTTACAAACCAAGGAAGAACATTGATTTGTAGTAGAGGAGATGGTTTTATAACCTTTTGGGACTGGTTAAACAGTAAGGTTGTTAAGATAAATAAAGATCAACAAAAAAGTTTTGTTGAATTAAACTTTCATGATCAAGCGATAACTGCACTTGATGTTAATCAAGACGAAAGATTCTTAGCAACTGCTAGTGGAAATAAACCGATTAAATTATGGGATATACATAAGCGACAAAAACTTTTTGATTTTAGATCTCAATTAAATTCTGTTGGAGTTATTAAATTTAGTCCTGATAGTCAGTTATTAGCGATCGCAGGAGCAGATAACTTCATTAAAATTTTGAATATCAAGTCAAAGTCTGAAATTTTAACACTATCAGGTCATGAAAGCTGTATTCGTTCTCTTAGTTTTAGTGAAGATAGCGAATTTTTAGCTGGTGCTAGTGATGATGGTAATATAACAATCTGGAATTTAAGCACAGGAAAAATTGTTCGTACTTTTCTCGGTCATCGCGGTGGAACTTATAGTATTTTGTTTAATTCTAAAAAGCAAGTTCTAATTAGTGGTGGTCATGATCACTTGATTAAAGTATGGGATATTAAAGGTAATCTCATCTACGAAATGAAGGGACATCAAGGCTCCATCACTTGTTTAGCAATTAGCTGTGATGAAAAAACCTTAGCAAGTGGAAGCTTTGATAAGACGATTAAAATTTGGAACTTTAAAAAGAAAAAACTGACCTCCACAATTGAGACCCACTCACAGGTTGTTACTTCTCTAGCATTTAGTCCTACAGACCAGATATTAGCGAGTAGCAGTATTGATGAATCAGTAAAAGTATGGGATATTAATTTTTTAAATAATAAATCAAAATTATGGGTTATCTTCTCTCTAGGAATTTTATTTTCTATTGCAGCCTTAATATTTAATATCGTTATTTTCAATACTGATAATAATCAATGTTTAAATATTTTAGGAGATTGTATTAATCAACATTCCTATAAAACGACACTAATTTTATCTTTAAATTTTATAGTTTTACTTTTAGCTATTTTTTTAACAACTATACTTTTTAAAGCTTGTCGTTCTCCATTACGAGCCATTTTATCAGTAGTTAAAATGTCTGTTTTAGAAAGAATTTTCCTATCAATAGAGACTTTAGTAATAACTCTAACAAGAATTATAGCTTTGTTTGGGCGTGAGGGTTGAGATGAACAGGTGAAGACTATGCGATCGCCTTTTCTATTATATTTTAGCTGTATCAGGGGTTAGGTCATATAGATTAGATGCAGTAAATAGTTATGAAATAAGAGCAATTAAACGAGCTTGTTGAAACGGGCGATCGCAAATAATACAATTATTTTCACAAGTAACTTCAATTTGGGCTTTTTGCCGGAGTTACACCCCCATCGACTAACCATAATGCACCTGTGAATAACTGGGGCTGTCCCAACCACGTTGGCGCAGCCTGCGCTTCGCGCTTACGCTCCGAATTCAAGCCCTAAGCGTTATGACGACTGCTATAACATGACTTCCGACTATTGAAGTTTGCTTTCACTTGTATAAAAGTTGATTTCAACATACACTGATAATAGATTTATCAGACTCAAGATTATCTATGAGTTTGCTCTGCTGTTTTCAATCTGCTACCCAACAACCACTAATCTTTCAACTCTATCCATTCCTGATCTTGTCTCCCCTTTCCCCAACAGACAATTTCTAGGCATAATGCTATATTTACCGGATTTTTCCTCAATTTCTGCTGCGCGTAGTCTATACACATCTGATCAAAGCAACAGAACGGTTTTTCATGCACATTTTTTGGCTGTATTTCAGTTCAAGGGAGACTAGAAATTTATGTTGACTCTTCTATTATCTGGTGTGGTTAAAGGGGGTATTTTCTTGCCCGAACATTCTGAAACTACGGGTCTAACTGCGGGTGTCAATTCTATTGTTAAAATATCTGATACTTTCCAACCTTTTCTAATTCTGTCTCGAATTCATAAAAATGGTGATCATGACCCTATTGTTCCTCCTAATTAAACAGTAAGGAAGAGGAGGACAAGGGGGAAAGTACCCGCGTCCTCTATCTCCTGTCTCCTTCCTAACTATCTTTTTGTAACCGTTGACGAGCCATCATCCGCCAGGTGAGTAATTCGGGTAAACGCCAGGTGATGCCGTTAGATTGTTGATCGGCTTCGTCCTGTTCTAAAGCCGTTTTCCAAAAAACGAGGGCTTGTTTATTCCGGTTTTGGGCTTCTAAAACTTGAGCCAAAATATAGTAAGCTACGGCGTTAGATTCTTTTAATTCTAAGGATTGACGTAACTCAACTTCAGCCTGTTTCGGATTATTTTGCAGGAAATAAGCCCAGCCTAAATTTTTATGTAAAGCGGCTCTGACTCCTTTATCCTTCACCTGAACTAAGGTTTTTTCTAGTTTATCAATGGCTTCAT
The DNA here is from genome assembly GCA_903893625.1 of uncultured Oscillatoriales cyanobacterium. Classification (GTDB taxonomy): domain Bacteria; phylum Cyanobacteriota; class Cyanobacteriia; order Cyanobacteriales; family Microcoleaceae; genus Planktothrix. Next base: position 49,714 of record CAITND010000076.1, on the reverse strand, counting down.
TGGTTTTGCCATCTAAAATTTCCAATCGGGCTAAATTATTAACCGCCGCTTGTGCTGCCCGGTTATTGTCAACATCGACTAGAATTTGATAATGTTTTTTAGCAGGTTCAAACTGTTCGAGTTTCTCATAAGTAGAGCCTAAATTATAATGACCTGCACTTAAAGTGGGATGATAGCGAACAGCTTGCAATAAATCACTCTTAGCGGATTGGAATTCTCCTTCTAAATAGTGTTTATAACCCAGTTCATTAAAGGATTTACCCATCAATTGATACCAGATTTCTTTTCGGAAATTAGTATTGACAGTGTAAGCAGGGGGGTGGCTGGAGGTCGTTTCTAACAGCGATCGCTCGGTTAAAAAGTCTAAGGACATTTGCACTTCTACCGATTGTTCTGAAAGGATCAAATCCGTTGCCAACTCACTCAATGTGGCGGGTTTAGGACTCACTGCCAACCAACAGACTAAACGAATTTCAAGCTCTGATAATTCCTGGTCTGAGCGCAAATGTTGACGCACCAGTTCTTCCAAAACCAAGGTATTTTGCTTGATTAACTTCGTGAGATTTCCCACAGTCAAGTCGGGGATTTTAGCAGCCCATAATTTTAAAATTAAGGGGTTGCCACCACATAAATGAATCAATTCCGAGAGGAATTTACTATCCAAATAGAAGGTATCTTGACCCGATAACACCATTTGTTGGGCATCTTGTTCCGATAACCCGGTTAACTGTACAAGGGGTTTGGAAGCGAATTTTTGCCACGAATCGGGAAATTCCCAACCGATTAATAAAACACTACTGCGATGGGAAGATTCGCTAATCTGTTGAAACAGGGATTCATAACTTTTGAAAGCGATATCTTTATGTCCCAATTCTGAGATATGTTCTACCTCATCAATTACTAACAAACATCGAGACTCAGATAAGGTTTTGAGCAATTCGGCGATTTGTTCAGAATCATCCCAATCCAAAGGCTTTTTAGCGGAAGCGGGAAAGGCTGAGGCAATAAATTCACTCGGCGAAGGTTTGTCTCGCAGCGATCGCCAAATCACTTGGTCAAAGTCCGGGGCAATTTCCTGGACTAATTTAACCACTAGGGCGGTTTTTCCAATCCCTCCGATCCCCTGCACCATCATCAGGTGAGCGCGTTCTGTGACTAATCCCTGTTTTAACGTAGTCATGGCTTCTGAATGGCCATAAAAAAGCCCCACTTTCGGTGCGTTTCCCCAATCAATTTGAACGTTACTGCTGAAACCTTGAGAGTCAAGACCCCCCATAGACCGCTTTTTGCGCCCGGATTGGCTGTTGAGTTGTCCGCCGGGGTGATTACCTTCCGATTGATATTCCGCCAGTAAGCGTTGTTGAAGTTTGGCTAACTTTCCAGGGCCAGCACCCGTAATGTTTAATTTCCTATAGACTTCTCCTAGTCGTTTTTGCAACGCATCCTTGCGAACGCCTAATTGCTTGGAAATCGTGGTCATGGGTTCGCCTTGAATTGCCCGTGCCATCACTTCCAGTTCATTGTCGGAAATCCCAACTCGTGTGGCTACACTCTTTAAAAACTCTCTGGGTACCATATCAGATTTAACCTAATAAATTAACATTGAATTCCAGCTTGATTCTAAATTCTGATCCTGTCAATGGGTGTGAATTTCTATTGATTGACATTCAGAACCAAGGATCAACTGGAGAGGATCGTCGGGGAGGGGACAACAAAGTGTGAACAATTTTGAGGTGTACACCTGAGTATTTCCCGCACCCTTCAAAATGACTCTATTCTGCGTTGAGTAATTAGTCTAAAAAACTAAACAACTCCATATTTTGATTCTAGCATATCCTCTCGGTTTTATGAGCTAATTTTCAGAATTTTGGGTTTTCATGCTCCCTACTGCTGAAAAGACGATTCACATAGAATCCGCTTTTGATCTCTGAAGACAACACCGAGAGGAATTTTAGACCTCGTGGGCAAAACGGTCTTGTTGTCAATGCACGGGATTGGAGCCGTCCTGAAAACAGTCGTTTGTAATCAGATAGGGGCTACTAGGTTAAAAGTGAAGATATTTTACCGTCTTTCGATGGAGGCTGGGGCGAATTTTGGGCAATATAATAGAGGAGAATGGGAGCAAAAGATCAGATCGGATCAATCGACCCCAATCAAAAAATTTCCCCCTCGGATTAAGGATTACAAAGAGTGACCGAGGAGAATCTAAATTTAATCTTTAAATTGTTCTCAACTTCAAAAAAATAATGCTAGGATTTGGAAATATTAACAGAGTAAAAAATAATATGGTGATTAGCCGTAGCCACCTGAATAATCCTACCTATTTCAGTACAGAAAACCTTGATCATTCCCGATTACCTGATCATCGAGTAAAAGCTAGACAGGTAAAAATTTTAGCAACCGGAAAATACTTGCCTAAAAATCAAGTCACCGCCGAACAATTAGGACAACAATTAGGCATTGAAGCGGCTTGGATTGAAAAAAAATCTGGGGTCAAAGTCCGTCATTTTGTCCAAGATGAAACGGCTTCTCAAATGGGCGCAATGGCGGCTACAATGGCTTTAGAGGCTGCCGGATTATCCTTAAGTGATATTGATTGTATTGTTTGTACCAGCAGTGTTCCTGAACAGTCTATTCCTTGTACTGCGGCTTTAGTCCAAAAACAATTAGGAGGGGAGTCTTCAGGAATTCCGGCTTTTGATATTAATTCAACTTGTTTAAGTTTTGTTGTAGGGTTAGATACTCTCTCCTATTTAGTAGATGCGGGACGGTACTCACGGGTGTTATTAGTCGCCACAGAAATTGCCCTAGCAGTGGATTGGAAGGATCGAGAAACGAGTACCTTATTTGGCGATGGTGCCGCCGCCGCAATTATTGGCAAAACCGACCCCCAGGAGGGATCAAAAATTATTTGTTCTCGCCAAGAAACCTATAGTCAAGGTGCAGATTTATCGGAATGTCTAGCCGGAGGAAATCGCTATCATCCCCGTGAATATTCTGATAATATTGATCGGTTTTTATTTAAAATGCAAGGTCGGGCAATTTACCGTTTAGCCTCTAAAATTTTACCCGGATTTCTGGAAAGATTATTACAACCTGCGGGATTAACCTTAGCGGATATTGATTTCGTGATTCCCCATCAAGCGAGTTTAATGGCAATGGGTTTAATTCGCAAAGGATTAAATATTCCTAAAGAAAAATGGATGGTGATCGCACCTAATCACGGAAATACAATCGCCGCCTCAATTCCGATGACTCTCCATGAAGCCATTCAACAGCATAAAATTCATCGAGGCGATCACATTCTGCTATTAGGAACATCCGCCGGATTCTCCGTTGGGGGGATTGTTTTAGAATATTAAAGTGTTGACGGTTAACGGTTGACTGACCTGATTGAGTTAATTACTGAGGAGAAATTATGAATTTTTTGATCCTAATTTTAGGGCTAATAATTTTAGTAGAAAGGGGAATAAAATGGATTTTAATTCAACAGTTTTTCCAAAAGGCAAAACTTGAGTCTGAATCTGTCCTCCCCAGTGAATCCTATCGAATTTCGATCCTCCAACCGATTTTAAGCGGTGATCCGACCTTATGGGACTGTCTCAGTCATAATTTAGCTTTGAAAACATCCTATCAACTAGAATTTATTTGGCTAATTGATCAGAATGATCCGGTTGCACAGTTGGGATGTCGTCAACTGATAGAAACTTATCCCGATGTTAGCGTTAAATTAATTTCTCTTCCCCCATCTCCCAATCAAATTAGTCCGAAAATGTTTAAACTAATTGCCGGACTGAAGGAAGCAACAGGTAATATTATTGCCGTTTTAGACGATGATACCATGTTACCCAATCAAGCCTTTGATCAGTGTCTTCCCTATTTAGAAAAACCGGAGATTGGTGTTGCTTTTGGTTTACCCTATTATGTCAATTTTTCTAATTTTTGGTCAACCTTAGTCTCCAGTGTGGTGAATGGGAATAACTTACTTACCTATATTCCCTATACTTATATGATTAATCCCTTTACGATTAATGGGATGTTTTTTGTGATCAAACGAGAGGTGTTAGAAAAAGTCAATGGATTTACGGATTTAGATAAATTTATTGTCGATGATTATGCGATCGCTCAACATTTTCGTCAACAGGGCTATCAACTCGCTCAAACTCCCGTTTGTCATGGAATTAGTACCCAAATTCAAGACTCTACCCACTATTTTAACCTAATCACACGCTGGTTTATTTTCCCCCAAGCCTCGATTTTAAAATCTTCCTCTATTCAAGAATTAATCGTCTTTTATTTAATGGCATTTTTGCCCACAATGTTCCCGTTTCTCGTTTTCCTGTACAGTTTATTGTTTCCCTCTGTCTCTGCTTTAATTTATGGACTCATTTACTTTGGTTTAAACTATGCACTTTTAACCAATTTTAATCAAAATTATTTGCGAAATGCAACCCCAAAAACCCATATTATTGTCTTAATCCTCGTTCAAATTTTACTCCCCATTCAGATTATTTTCACCCTGTTTCTACCCCGAAAAATTAACTGGAGAGGAAATATTATGCAATTAACCGAAGATGGAGGGTTTGAATTTATTCAACGTCGAGATTCCCTTTAATGGATAGAAAATGATCTTAGTTGCAGAAATTATATTCAGTGCGATCGCCCTAATTCTATTATTCACAGCCTTAGAAACTATATTGTGGTGGTATACCTGGCATCAACAATCTCAACAAACCCCAACACCTACCCAACCTTGGCAAACTGCGTTAGTTTTCATTACCGGAATTAGTGACTATACCCAAGAAAGTTTAGATCCAGAACAAATCGATTTTATTAATAAAATCACTCAAATCTATCAATTTGATCAAGTTATTTCTAAACCCTTCCCTTGGCAAATTTTAACCACTAAAAAGTTAATTTTATCCAAAGTTTGGAAGTTTTTACACCTTCAAACCCTACCTCTATGGGTGATGTCTTTGCATAATTTTTGGCAAACGATTTTAATTTTAGGATTAACAAATTTTTATGGAAAAGATATTGCGCGCTGTTTATTTAAACATATTGGTTTACCGAAATCAACCCCTAGTCAATTGATCTTTCTGTGTGGAAGTACAGGGACAGGAATGGCCTTAGCATCTCTTCCTTATTTAAAACAATATCTTCCCTCTCAATTCATGATTATTTCTTACGGAGGAGTGTTTGGATTATTTGAGGGGTTAAATGATGTGGATCAGTTTTTCCATCTTCTCGGAAATCAAGATCATTGGGCAAAGTTAGCAGAAATATTATTAATAAATCGAGGAAATCATTCAACAGTTTTTACAAAAGCACAGCAAGAAAATCGCTTATTTATAATTTCCACAGGAGAACATGGACATCTTGATTATTTAAGCGATCGCTATTCACAAACTAACCTTAAAACCGATCAACAATTAACCGTAGAAACAATTTTGAATTTAAAAATTTTAGGCTTGAAATCACGTCTTGATAAATGCCCATAGCAATAAGCTATTATACAAAAACTGACTGTTTAAATCCTCAGATATTTTGTTTTCAGTTTGCTTCTGATTCTGATAAAATAGCCGATGTAGTCTCGGTTTTAATAAACGTGGTTTGACTCAAATCAGTTCCCGCTAAATTTGTTTGATTCAAATTAACAGCAAAGAAAATTACCCCACTTAAATTAGCCCCTTTTAAATTAGCATCCTCCAGATCCGTATAAATTAATTTAGCTCCTCTTAAATCTGCTCCTCTTAAATCTGCTCCTTTCAAATTGGTTTTAAATAATTTAGCACAGGTTAAATCTGCCTTTCTTAGATCGGCATAAATTAGTTTGGCACTCGACAAATCTGCCCCACTTAAATTAGTTTGAATTAAGTTAGCAAATAAATGAGAATTACTTAAATCTGCCCCACTTAAATTGGCGGATTTAAGATTAGCTTGCCAAAGTAAAATACTTTTTAATACGGCGCCTCGTAAATCAGCACCTTGCAAATTTACCCCAATAAAACCCCGTTTTCCTGTTGCATAACGATCTAAGAGTTCACGAGGACTCATTAAAACAGAGGTGGGACTGTGTTCTGTTGGCTTCATAAAGTTTATGATTAAGGGTTTCTGGCTCTACTTCTGTTATAACTCAAAGTGGATACTTCGTTGATTTTTTGGTAATTCTTTGATTTTCATCGACCTAAAGACTCAGATTTATGTTGTTACCAAAAGAAAATTTATGATCAGGATGACAAGCTGATTAACCTTGTCCTAGAGACTGCCAAACAGACTTGAGGGAATTTTGAGTCTGTTTTAAAACTTGATGAAACGGTTTTTGCGCCTGAAGAAATACACGAGCGCAATTGCGACCCGGCATTCCTGAAATTGAACCGCCGGGATGAGTCCCCGCACCCGTTAAAAATAAACCTTGAATGGGGGTGGTATAATTCGCCAATTCCGGCAGGGGACGGAAAAAAATCATCTGATCCAAGGTCATATCAAGATGATAACAATTGCCTTTATAAGACCCTAAGCGTTCTCCTAATTCCGCCGGACTTTCCACCCGCCGAGCTAAAACCGAATGCTTGAGATTAGGAGCGTATTCAGCAATTTTATCCAGCACCCGATCGGCTACTTTATATTTTAACTCATCCGTCCATCCGGTTCCATTTAACCCTGTTCCTTCGGCTCCTGCTATTTGATAGGGGGCAAAAAATTCAATCCATAACGTATGTTTTCCTTCAGGAGCCATAGAAGGATCTAATACCGTTGGCACGACTAAATAAACAGAAGGATCGTGATCGGGAATTTCCCCAACTGTACATAAATTATGGGCTTTTTCAACATGATTAACGGAATCAGCAATTAACACTGATCCGATTAAATAACTATCCTGATGATTATAAGCATCAAACCGTAAAGGTTCTGATAAAGCACAATCAATTTTGAGAATTGTTTCATTATTATTAATCATTTTGCGATCTAATCGTTCTCGCAAATTTGGATCGGCTGCGTCTATATCCCCCGCCTCCACACATTGCAAAAATAACCGTCGAGCATCAATATTAGAAATCACTCCCCGTTTAGCTCGATATTCTTGCTGGTTTGAGACTCTAACCCCAACGACACGACCGTTATCAATTAATAGTTTTTGCACCGGAGTTTCTGTTAGAATAACACCCCCTAAATGTTTAACTAAATTCACTAAAGCTTGAGTCAACGCGCCTGTACCCCCACGAGGGCGAGACATCCCCGGATGATGACGCATGGCTAACATACTCGCCCCCACAGAAATACCTTTTTGAGAAGGAGGAGCACCAATTTCTGATGCTAATCTCGCTAAAGGTGCTTTAACAATTTCGGTATCAAACCATTCATTGACTAAATCCTCTGGACTAATTAACATTGTTCTGACAAAATCTAAGATTTTATCTTTTCCTCCCAAGACCGCTAATAAATCCTTAAAGGAATCAGAATCAAAGTTTTTAGCAATATCAATAATTGAAGTTGGAGGCGCATTAAATAAAGGACTAACTGCACTCATTATTCGTTGCCAATATTCAACAAATTCTGCATATTTTTTAGCATCCCGTTCACTATATCGGGCTATTTCGGCACAGGTTTTTTCAACGGAACGATGGGCTAAAAAATACCGTCCATCGGGATGCGGACAAAACACAACCGGGTCACAATATAAATACTCTAAACCATATTTTGTTAATTCTAATTCCTGGACAACGGGGCCAAGGTGGATAAATTCATGATCAATAGCACAGAGGTTAAACTTAAATCCAGGTGCTTCTTTGGGGATGACTTCTTCTGTGGTAGCCGCCCCCCCAGGAACCGGACGTTTTTCTAACAGCAAAACACTATATCCGGCTTTGAGAAGATACGCCGCACACACTAACCCATTATGACCTGCACCAATTATAATCACATCATAAGTAGACATCAGAAAACCCCAGTATTGATCACTGGGTTTAGTGTATCAATAGATGTTGATCTTTCCTAGCCCCTAGAGGAAAAAATAGGGAAAAATTTATATCTTTTGGAATAAGGATGATCGATTAAAAATTATTACATTAGTAAAAATATGCCCAGAATATAACGAATTCTATCGAGCTTAAGAGCAACTATAAACTAAGCGATTACTTAAAAAAAAGGCAATTTTAACTATTCATAGTGATATTTACAGGAAGCAATAATAATTTCTTCCTTTGATGTTAGGAAAGGGAACAGATATTGATGAAGTGCTGTTACGGCATGAGGTGTTAGAATCAGAGTTAGTAATCAACCAAGGAATGAATCAACTGGATGCACACCAAATCGCTCAAGCTAAGTATCCTTGGTCTATATTAATGAATCAACGTTAAAATCCATGAAAACTTCATTAGAAAAAAAATTTTTACAAGCGATTTAAGGATTGGAAACAAATTGATTTAACATCGCTGTTATTCATACAAAAATATTGATTAATTTATAAACAGGTTGAATGATATCAAATGAACACTCCTTAAGCAAAAATAGCATTGCTGGCAATTAATCAATCATCTTGTTTGATAAAATGAACAATAAAGCAGTTATAATAAAATGAATGATGGAAACCCAACCCAGGGAGATTCAACGTTATGTTACACCCGATAGTAAAATTCCTTTTGATCAATGGTACTATTCCCTTCAAGATCGTAAAACTCAAGCTAAAATAAATTTAAGACTTGAGCAAGTTAAATTAGGTAATTTAGGAGATTATCGATCAGTTGGAGAAGGAGTTTATGAATTTAAAATCAATTATGGCCCAGGTTATCGAATTTATTTTGGTCAAATTGGATTAAAAGTTGTGCTGCTCTTATGCGGGGGAGATAAAAGCACTCAAAAGCAAAATATTCGTCAAGCTCAGGAGTATTGGAAAGACTATGACAAACGTGAAAATACAAACCAGTAAAAGTTATCAGGAGTTTTTAATTGAACAGTTAAAAACTCCTGAACACGCTGCACTTTATATTGAAGCCTGCTTAGAAGAACAGCATCCAGAACCGGAATTACTGCGAAATGTCTTGAGAAATGTGATAGAAGCTCAAGAACAAATCAACACTTTATCTGAATCTTCAAAGTTATCTCATCAAAAACTCGATCAAATCTTAACAGAAAGCGGTTGTGCTGAAATTTATGCTTTTGTAGAAGTTTTAAATGCTTTAGGGTTTCAAATTTCGATCAATATGCTATAATCATAGAATTGTAATTCATTCAAAAAACAATGTAATCTAATGAATACTGTGAATATTCTCGAAGATCGAAGAGTAGACTGTTATTCAGTGATGACTGAATTAACAGTAAATGACTACCTCAATCTGGTCAATCAAGCCTATCAAAATCGTGGTGGTATTGAAGGACAAAGAGAGGCTTTAAAAACCAGTACATCGATCCGAATCAGGAAGCGAATGATTGAAGATTTAAAAGAAGGTGCTGTTTTGCCACCTATTGTCTTAGGTGTAGTTATGCCATTAGAAAATTTAGATGAAAACTCTTGGCCAACAATACACGAAAAAATTATTCCTGAAAATATTTCTATCATTGATGGAATGCAAAGAACAACAGCTTTATTAGAAACAAAAAATCATACCAATGGATATTTAACAGATAAAAAAATTCGTGTAGAATACTGGATTGCCAAGAATACTAACGCTTTAATTTATCGGATGCTAGTCTTGAATACGGGGCAAGTTCCCTGGAATTTGAGAAGACAAATTGAGACAGTTTTTCGTTCAATTATTCAAGAAATAAAAAAGCAAGTTCCTGATATTGATGTCTTAGAGATTGATGAATCAAAGCCTCGTGTCAGATCATCAGGACAATTTCAAGCTAATCAACTGATAGAGTTATATTTAGTATTTGGTGCACGCAAAGAAAAAATTGATCCAAAAGAGCATCTAGCTAATGAGTTTATCAAACAAGATTTTATTGAATCTATAGCTGAACAAGACTTTACAACTATTTTTTATCAAGTTCTCGATTATCTAGTAAAACTAGACCAATTATTCGACAAATATCAGAACAATAATGATGAAGAACAACGTTTTGACAAGGGAAAAGACTTATTTGATAGTCAACCTGCGAGAATTGGTTTTGTGGTGGCTATCGCCTTGAAAATACTGGGCAGACCAGGAGATTATTATAACGTTGAAACACAAAAATCAAACTGGTATGAAATTCAGGAAAAAATTGATAAGTTCATCGAAAAACTTAATAATATGGATGAAAATGAAATAGGCGAATTTTTGGATTTCCAAACTCTAAATGTGTTGATTAGCCAAAAATCAGGGAAAGTGGGAGATTTTGAAAGAGAATTCTTTTTAAAAGCTTTTAATGTATTAGTTGAAGATAAATTTGAAGTACCAACAATGACCCCTTGTTGGAGAGCTTATTAATAGTCTATGCCAAAAAGAAACATGATAAAAGCTAACAAGTCTATGTTTTCTACATTGATTAATTTTCTGCAGAGTAATACTGATCGAGATATTCCTGGAGGTGAACGGTATATTAAAACTAATGATGATGATAAAGATTGGTTAAAGAATTTAAAAATAAAAACACAAAATGAAATTTTAGGTAATGGTAGTAATCAACCTTTTAACTTTAAAATTTTACCTAATCTCAGTACCGCAGTTTTTGATTTTAATGAAAAAGAATATTTTGTGATTATTGGATGGACTGAGGATAATATAATAACTTTTGAAGATATTCTTACTCGTATTCAGATTAATGCAGGACTTGTTACAGCATTATTATCCGATTTAAAAGTTCCCATTCGTGCGAAAGTAAAGCCTCTTGAAATAATTGAGAAAGTTTTCTATCCAATTGAAGATGACTATACTGGACATAATTTTGAAGATGTTTCTATTTTTTTTGAACCCATTCTTGTCTATCAAATTTTAGATGATTCCCCTTTAAAGGGTACAGATATAGAGAGACTATCGGGATTTTATATGATCAAAAATTGTCAAAATTTGACTTTAAAATTTTCGCAAAAGACTCTTATAGTATATGAAAAATTGTTTTTAGAGTCTCCGCAAAATGTACCTTACGAAAACTTGGTTTTGAGTTTAACTTCTGTTTATTGGAAATATTCTTTTCTGGATATTTACCGATGTATCGAGGGAATATTCCCAGAATCTCGATTATATGAATTACACAAACAGTTAAATATTTCAACTCCCCTAAGAGAATTTTTAAACCGTATTGAAACATCTTTAAAGTGTAAACCGAAAGAAGAAGAAACAGTTATCGAAATTATTAAAAATTCTCCTGAAGATGCTAACGAAAATTTCCGTAATGTTAAAAAAGTTATTCATGATGAAGACACAGGAGAACTAGGAAAGTTTTTTTATAAAATTCGTAACTCGATTGTTCATTATCGACATCGAGATGAAGAACTGAAACTAGAAAAGCTAGAGGATGAAACATGGGATCAACTAATTAGAGGTGCTTTGCTAGTTGTTCAATTTTGGTATCAAAAACTTGACTCTCTGTGATTTTAATCATAAAGTTATTAATAATATGATATTAAAAAGCGATCGCTATTTTATTTCTGACTGGTTCATGTGTTGGAATGCGATCGCCGATCATACAATTTACTAAGATGGTATAATTAACTTACGTTAATCAATAAGAACACTATGACAACCAAAGAAATAATTCTACAGGAATTAGAACAAATTCCTGCTTCTCAACTGGATGAGGTATTAGATTTCATTCGCTCTCTTAAGCAAACTGTTAAACCGACAGAGAAACCGTATAAACCTATTTGGGAAGTAGCAGATGATATTATTAAAGATATTCCTGAAGAAGTTATAAGTCAATTACCAAAAGACGGGGCGGAAAATCATGATTTTTACTTGTTGATAAAGGATACAGTTTAACAGATTGTATTTTTATGGTAACGATGAATCAACTTAATATTACTGAAGTTTTAACCCCTGATAAGCACTTTCAATAAGAAGGTTTTATTATTGTATTTAAGCAGAGTTGAATTATGAATTGCGATGCCCTTTTTAAAAAAGCGATCGCTTCGCTCATTTCATTTATTACGCTTGTTTGGCAAAATTGCTAACGTTTGTGACCTCAATTTACAAAATTAGTGCTACGATTAACACAAATCTTTTTAAGTGTTGCAAAGCTCGATCATGCAGATTAAAGTTGAAGTTCCAGATGAATTGGCGATGCGGTTAAGTCCACTGCAAGAGCAGTTAACACAAATTTTAGAACTGGGTTTGCGGGAATGGAGTGCAGATGCTCAATCTGGATTTTCTGGGTTGGCAGATGTATTAGAATTCTTGGCAAATCTTCCGACTCCAGAGGAAATTTTGGCGTTGAAGCCGTCGGAAGCATTACAACAACATATCAACAATTTGCTGGAAAAAAATAGAACCGTTGGGTTGACGGCTGAAGAGGAACGATCATGGCAACAATATGAATATATTGAACATTTGGTACGGGTGGCTAAGGCTAAAGCATTGCTGAAACTTAACGAAGCTAAAAAATGAGTAAGGCTTATGTTTCTGCTGCTCTCAAACGCTTGGTTTGCGATCGCGCTGATTTTGCTTGTGAGTATTGTTTGATGCCAGAAATTTCTGTTTTTGTACCTCATGAAATCGATCATATCATTGCGGAAAAGCACGGTGGACAAACGAAGGAAAATAATTTGGCGTTGGCTTGTACAATCTGCAACAAATATAAAGGAAGCGATCTGGCTTCAATCGATCCCATGAATGGGGAAATTGTGAGATTGTATCATCCTCGTCGTGATCGCTGGCGGGAGCATTTTAAATTAGAAAAAGGCGAAATTATCCCATTAACTGCGATTGCACGAGTGACAGTAAAATTGTTACAGATAAATCGTCCAGAGCGAGTTGAGGAACGAAGGTTACTATCACAAGCAAATATTTTGGATATTCCAGAATTCTAATTCTTTCAATTCCTCAATAATCCTATATTAATTATAGCGCGATCGCTCCCTTGTTTTCATACTTCAGGGCTACTAAAGATTGAATTAAAATTTAACTAAATAAATAAGTTGATCGAAACTTGAAAATAATCAGCCAGTGCTTTGGCTTGCATCTTACTAATAGAACATTTACCATTAACAACTTCAGAGACAACATCACTTGAGCCAATAGTGCCAACTAAATCCTTTTCAGAAGTTCCACTCATTTCCATCAAATGTTGTAGGATCTCGTGGGGTGCAGACTCATCGATGGGATACTTTTCTGATTCGTAGGTTTCAACTAACTGAACCAGCAATTTTAATAACGCTCGTTCTTCAGGGGTGCGAGTTTTAGCAAAGGTTAATCGTTCAACAATGGCTAAAATACGATCATACTCCTCCTCCGTTTCAATCACTTGAGGAGTGACTTCAGCTAACAGATTGCTATAAACAGTTTTATCAATAGTAAGGGTCATTTTTCCACTTGCCTTTGTCATATTCGGCATGAGTCAGAAAATATTTGTAGTAAACGATCTGTTCTTCGTAGTCGATACCTACAATTAATCGATAATTGTTACCTTTGATATTAAAGACAGTAAAATTACTCACTGCTTCAGCATCTCGGTAAATTTTACGAACATCTTCTAAGTTCTTCCAATTGGCTTTTTTGACAACTGTATACCAATCATCAATCTGCTTTTTAACATCAGGGTATTTCGCCGTTTCATTACGAAGATTCCTGATTGAAATTAAATGGAACATAATGTTTAAAATTTATAAAAAATTGTTTCATTCGTTTCTCCCTTTGTTTGTTTGTTCTTATTTTAATTTTATCATTTATTTAATCTATCGTCAAGTTTTTACAGCTATTATTGACCATTAGGTTCACGATAATTCTGTAAATCCTCTCGATCTTCTACAAAATGTAGGGGCGAGGTTACCCCGCCCCTACAGATATAGGGTAGATTTATTCCATCCCTTCAATGGGGGCAAAACCCTGACGTTGAATATTTTCAGTGATGTGACGGGGTTCTAAGAATTGTAATAAATAATCGGGGCCACCCGCCTTAGAACCGACACCGGAAAGTTTGAAACCGCCGAAGGGTTGACGGGAAACAATCGCCCCCGTAATTCCTCGGTTAATATACAAATTTCCCACTTCAAATTCCACTTTAGCCTTGCTAATATGGGACGGAGTTCTTGAATATAAACCCCCCGTTAAAGCAAAATTAGTCCCATTAGCAATAGTCAATGCTTCCTCAAAATTCTCGGCTTTAATCACGGATAAAACAGGGCCAAAAATTTCCTCTTGGGCGATTTTTGCCGTCGGTAAAACATTAATAAAAACCGTTGGCCCGACAAAATAACCGATTTCTGGTGCAGCAACTTGGATAGCAAGTTCGGCCTCTTGTTTGCCGATCTCAATATATTCTTTAATCTTCTGTTGAGCATTGGCATCAATCACCGGGCCAACCTGCGTACTTAATAATGCCGCATCTCCCACATTTAAAGACCGTACCGCCTCAGTTAAACGGTTCACAAAAGCCTGATAAACAGGTTCCAAGACCACCACCCGGGAACAAGCCGAACATTTTTGCCCCGTATAGCCAAAGGCAGAATAGACCACACCCGCCACTGCTTGGTCAAGGTCGGCACTTTCATCAACAATAATGGCATTTTTGCCCCCCATTTCGGCAATAACCCGCTTCAGGTGTTTCTGTCCGGGTTTCAGCAGTGCCGCCTCAGCATAAATCCGGCATCCTACCTCCTGGGAACCCGTGAAGGTAATCATGTGAACGTCCGGGTGTTGTACCATGTAGGAACCCACCGTTGAACCTTTTCCGGGCACAAATTGGAACACACCAGGTGGCACACCTGCATCCACTAACACCTCGGTAATTTTAGCCGCGATCACCGATGACACTTCCGCAGGCTTGAGTAACGTGCAGTTCCCTGTGACTAAGGATGCGACCGTCATCCCAACGGGAATAGCAAGGGGGAAATTCCAGGGGGAAATAATCAGAGAAATGCCGCGTGGCTGATAATTATAACGGTTGGTTTCTCCGGCGGTATCATACTGGTAGCCCTGATCTAACCGTTCCATTTCATCGGCATAATAGCGACAAAAATCAATCGCTTCCGATATCTCAGCATCACACTGATGTAGGGGTTTGCCAACTTCATACACCATCCAAGCACTGAACTCTGCCCGTCGTTGTTCAAACAGTTCGGCAGCTTTCCGCAGCACACCCGCCCGTTCTCGGACTGGAGTATGCCGCCATGCAGGGAATGCAGCTTTGGCGGCTTGAATAGCGGTTTCCGCCTGTTCAACATTAATTAACCCGACTTTCCCAACAATTTCTGAGGGGTTGGAGGGGTTTACGGAGTCTACAATTTGCACGGTATTGACATATTGACCATTAATTAATGGGTTGTAAGTTTGTCCTAATTGATGATAGACAATTTCTAAGGCGCGTAACCCTTTATCGCGTAAAGCTGCATTAGAAAAGTTCGTATCGGCTGAATTTGGAAATACGGGTTTCCAGGTATCAAAAATATTGCTATTAGGGTTATCTTTTGGGGGTGATAATAACTCCTCAATAGGGCGATTTTCTGAACTTTGGCGCACAAAGGAACTATTAGCCGTATTCTCTAATAACCGCCGAATTAAATAGGACATTCCAGGTAATAAATCCCCGTATGGGCAATACATTCTTACCCGATATCCTTTCTGAACTAAGGCTTTAGCGAGTTGATCTCCCATGCCATATAATACCTGCATTTCAAAGGCACGACGTGGGACATTTAAGGTTTCAGCAATGGCGATCGCTCTAGCTTGAGAACGAACATTATGGCTACCAATAGCCGAATAAATATATTGATGATTTTCTAACATCAATTGCGTCAACCGTTCAAAATTAGCATCCGTTGCAGCTTTATCATTATAGACAGGTTGGGGCCAGTCATTCTGCATCGATTTAATCGTTTCTTGATCCCAATAAGCCCCTTTAACCAGTCGAATACTCAGGGGATATCCCCGCAACTTCAGCCATTCAATAATTCCTTCTAAATCCTTTTGAGACTCCCGCAAATAGGCTTGTACAGTCATCCCAATATCGGTACGGCTGCGGAATTCTTCTTCCATCAACAGATTTTTTAAAATGCTGAAGGTTAAATCTTTATAGGCGTATTGTTCCATATCAAAATGAACTGCCGCCCCCAATTCTTTCGCCCGACGCAATAAAATTCGGATGCGTTTACCAACTTTTTCTTCACTTCCTTTAGCATCTAAGGGATCAAATTGAGAATAAAAAGCCGTTAATTTAACGGAAACTTGAACTTGAGGAATAGGCTGTCCATCGGCTTGATCAATTTTGGGAATGTTCTGCCATCTTTTCGCAGCATTGCTGAGGTTTTCTATCAATTCTAAATAATTATTTAGATAAGATTCTGCCTCGGTTTCTGTAATAACAGCTTCCCCTAATAAATCAACAGTAAACGCCATTTTATCTTTGCGTAACTGTTCTAAAGTTCTAATCACTTTGGGAATATTTTCCCCAGCAATATATTTTTGAGCTAAGGTTTCTACCGCCGGAGCTACTGTTGTTGCAGCCAGTTGTCCGGCTACGGAGTCGGGGTTAGCAAAATTAAGTAATTTTTTGAGAAAATCGGGAAGTTCGACTGCTTCTGTTGTCAAATATTCTTGTAAGTGTGCGGCAATTTCGGGTCTACTCCGCAGCGCTGGTAAACAATCAATAAAATGAAATAATTGCACCCGTAAACCAGGGTTTGCCATTGTCCAGTCGAGGAGTTTATCATCTAAGCGCATTTGGTCTTGTAACTGACCCAACAATGAGCGTTTTTTCTCCTGGGTCGCCGCCAGCAGTTGTTTAGCAATCTCTTGTGTTTTGGCTTCGTAGGTGTCAGGGTATTGTGCAACCACTGTTTAAAGTCTCCAATAACGATACAGCATGACAAAGGGGAGAAAATATCAGGAAGTTCTGACAATTCTTTCCCCTCGTTAGTGTTTTGGTTCATTTCTTCTATTGTACGTCGAAAGGGGTGAGTGGATTGAAAGGGGTTAAAGTTGGGGTTCTATTTTAACATTTTATCAATTTCTTCATCAGTAAAGCCAAATTGCCGAAAAATCCTTAACACATAAGCAGGTGACATTTCTTTCGCACCGATATCAATGGGAACAATTCGTTTACTTTCTTGAATTAGACGAATATATAAGCAATGATCTCCTTTCCCTTCTCGATAAAATTTACATCCACCTTTTTCTAAAATTTTAATCAGTTCTCTCGGCTTTAATGAAGGGATATTTTTAGGCATAGACCTTCCTTAATTCATAACTATTTGATTTATTATCCTCATCAATGGTTAAAAATTCATGGAGTTCTAAAATTGAAATAGGAGATTGATCAACTTTTTGCTCTGTTTCACAGACTAATAAAAAAGATTCAATCGCTTCTTGAAGTTTACTCATCGATTGTTCAGGATTGTCCCCTTGAGCAACAATCCCATTCTCTAAACATAATGCGACCCAATAGCCCGCACTTTTTTTAAGAACAACGCTATAAAAATCCATTGGCATTACCTCATCTCTACTTAGATTATAGAATATTTCGTAGATATAAAGCAATAATACCATTATTTTATCATTTTTCTATTATTAAAGCCAAACACCATTTTCCGGCTTCTTGATGCAGGGAAAAATCCCAATTTTGTGTAACTGCAAATCCTCCCTTTGTACTAGAATCTATCCTAACAACAGCTGATGCTATGTTGCTATAGTCATAAACATCTAAAATTTGATAGTTTCTAGGTGAATACAAGCGACTAATTAGATCCTTTGATGATTTACACCAATAGCCATACCCGTAATTACCTTTATTAACAACATCATTCAAGTAATCCTCTAAAAAGTCTCTTGCTGAATTAGAAGGTGGTAATTGATTCGGTTTTTGATTAGAAGCAGGCGGTTTAGGGGGACTAGGTTTTTGATTAGAAGCAGGCGGTTTAGGGGGACTAGGTTTTTGATTAGAAGCAGGCGGTTTAGGGGAACTGGGCTGTGGAGCAGGTTCAGGAATTGATGAAGAACTTTGTATAGCAACTTCGGCAGCTTGCCTCATAGAATTAGCCTGCTGCTTTGCATAAGTTAAATTTTTTGAATACTCGGAAATCTTTTGATTTGCTAAATCTTTTTGCGGATGGTTTTGAGAAACATTTTTCAGGAAATTGATTGCTTGTTGCCAAGAACGAGCAACTTGATTCCAATCAGCTTCTAAAATAGCATAAGGCTGAAGTTGAACAGCTTCTTCAGCTTTAGCCATTCCTTGACTAAAAGGGTCATTCTTGATAACTTGCTGTTGAGAATAATCTAAATTAGTTTTATATTCTGTAGATTTTTGCCTAGCTAAACTGCTTTTAGGATGAGATTCTGATATTGTGTTTAATAATGCGATCGCTTCTTGCCATAAATTTAATACCTGATTCCACTGATCGTAAGATTTTGCAGTTTGCGTTAAGTTAGCTGCTTTCTTTGCTTTTTCTGTGGCTTGGTTAAAAGGATCTAAGCGAGAAACTTGTTGAGTAGCATAATCAAGATTTTTCTGATATTCCATAATTTTTTTTTGAGCCATTTCATAATTAGAACTAGAAGAAGGTACAGCTTTTAGCAAGTCAATAACTTCCATCCATTGACGAGCAATTTCATTCCAATCTTCCAGAGATTTAGCAGATTGAACATTAACAGCAACTTTCATTGCTTTGCTAACTGCTTCCCTGAATGAGTCAGGTTGAGGAGAGGGGGAAGGAGTTTGAGTTGATGTCGCTATAGGGGAAGCTGTAGAAGAAGTAGCTTGTGGTTTTTCCACAAATGAACAACCGCAGATAATCGATACTAGAATTATTGGTAAAATGCCTGTTGAACTAAGATACTTTTGAGTTAATCTCAGAAAAGTAGACAAGTGATAAGTCATGGTTTTACGCATTCCCATTTGGTTAATTCTGGTTAATTTGGAATTAAAATTAATTGGACAACAATTTGTGTCAGTCCTATTTTGATTATACCTTAGTTTAGATCTGTGATCATCTTCTCTGGCTAAGACTCGAACTTGTAAGAAAGAATTTAACTATCAAAGGGAATGTAAACAGTAGGCGGAGCCTGCAAAATAGCATTGCTAGGTCAAACCTAGCAACGAGGGGAATCAAGGATTGACTAATAATACATAAAACCGCTTATTTCTCTTTAGCCAATAGGCGATCGCTTCTGAAAAAACATCATTTAATATTTGCCAATCATCAGGATGATCAGTGGCAAAATTTTGCCATTGATCATAAACTAACAAATAAGATGAAGCTTCAAACCAACTAAGATCAGTCAGACAATCTTGCCAAGCATCCCAATTATAGCCAAAATATTCGGGTAAATTCAT
This sequence comes from uncultured Oscillatoriales cyanobacterium, assembly GCA_903893625.1. GTDB lineage: Bacteria > Cyanobacteriota > Cyanobacteriia > Cyanobacteriales > Microcoleaceae > Planktothrix. The sequence continues at coordinate 30,307 of CAITND010000076.1, read as the reverse complement.
CACCGTGCTGGCTGTTTTTAGAAAATCAGCTTTATTGTTAATTGTGCTACCGTCAAAATAAAATAACTGACAGTTATAGTCTTGACAAAGTTTAGATAATTCCTCCGATGAAATATCTAAGGGAAACTGATAAATATTAGGCTGACTTTTACCCTGGATAAGATCTAATATTTGATTCATTGTCTTAAAACCCTCAAAAAACTTTGATAATGGTCGCTGGTGTAATAAATTTCTCCCTGACTACCGACAACAAAGCGCCTAGCTCCCCGACTTCTTTCCCCTGGAGTTGGTATGGTATATTCCCGATAATAGCCATTCGGTTTATTGGGTAATAATTTTTCTCGATTAAAGAAAGTTGAGCCATCTTTTTCTGGATAAGAAAAAGGGCCTCCTTGATTAATTAATTTTAAAGTATTCCGGGCTTCTGCTGGCAGTTGACTTAAATTAACTGTTGGAATTTGAGCAATGATCGTTGTTTCAGTGGCGGAAACGGGAGAAAAGTGAAAATGATGGGTAATTGTAACCGTAAAACAGACTAAACAAGCCAGGAAAAAGATTAATCCTTTTCTCAAAAAAGACATGGTTTTTGATTCAATACGTCTTGAATATTTAGGCTGTTAACAGTCCTGTTAACTAAGCACAACTTCTAGTTTAAAACATATTTCCCCAAAAAAGTATCGTATGTTTACATAAATTTACTTCCTTCCTAGTCCCTTCGTTTGAAGGTTACACCCCTGTTGAATTTTGCTATTAAAGACTGAGAAATTCTGAATTGAGCGCAGTTTGACAAATGTTCAATAGCAGGTTTGAGACTGTTTAGTTAAAGAAATATTAACAAGGGATTGGTTTTTGGTTAAGTCTAGGTTAATATAAGGTAAATGTAGCTTATTGTGCAATCGGCGATCAATATACTTAATAGCCTGGGTAAAAGCTTAATTTTCAAGGGGTGCAAGGCTTGATTTTTGTATATTGTGATACTTAATCAAGTTAATTCTGTTAATAATTTATTAACCTTTTGATTACCTGTTAGGGCTAAATCATGAAACCAGCGATCTATTTACCCAATTTGGGAACAACGATAGGGAATCAAGCTTTTTTAAATTTGCTGAAGTTCTATGTTCCTTTTCTGAGCATCTTAATCTTGGCAGGATTACAGCATAATATTCCTGTCCCCACCTTAACAAGAGATGTTTTTGCGACCGCAAACCTATCCCCTTTTACAGGATTTATCTCTAATTTAAGTGCATTTACCTGGGGTAGTAGTGCAGTAGTTTGTATTTTTTCATTTTTTCTCCTTTCACCGACTAACAGCCAAGATCAAAAATTTAAAAATTTTATCGGGTTGTCAGGGTTAATTTCGTTCTGGTTCATGCTTGATGATTTCTTGATGCTTCACGAGGCACTGCTTCCTTATTACTTGCATGTCCATGAAGATATTATTCTTGGAGGTGAGTTTGCTTGGCTTTTTTTACATTTGATTTACTATAGAAAGATTATCCTAAAATCTACTCATTTCAAAATTTTGGGAATCGCTTTACTGCTGTTTGGAGTCTCTGTTTTTATGGATATTTTACCCATTGAAACAGATTATGACGGGTTTAAAAGTAACTGGCTCTTTTTATTAGAAGATGGCAGCAAACTGATGGGAATTGCAACGTGGTGTTTTTATCTGGCTAGCGTTTGTGCTCAACAAATATTGAAAGCTCAAAATCTACCAAAATCTCAACTGGATTCTTCCCCGTTTTCCGGTGAAAATTAAACAGCAAAATAAGATGTTTCCAAGGTTGGGAATTCAAGCCTCGGCTTGATACTCCATTTCGCCTAATTTAACTATCAAACTGTCATATATTTTGACACTCATCGCCTTTCTCAAGATCAGCTTGTATCCGATCCCAGACAGTTGTATAATTGGCAGCCATCCCACTTTCACTCAGGAGTTCAATTCTGAGTGAAAGATAACTCATTTCTGGCAGGATTTGCACCCCAATGATTAAGAGACGCCAATTTATTCCTCTGTTTTTATCGGGAATTACCTTTTCTTTAGTAGTTGCCTGTAATTCCTCTCAACCTTCTGGAAATAACACTGTTCCCAGTCAAAATTCTAATGGAATTCCCATTGGAGTTGTCCTAGCTCAAACCAGTAACGCCGCATTATTAGGACAAGAACAAGTCATCGGCGCGAAAATGGCAGAAAAGTATTTTAATCAACAAGGAGGTGTGAATGGAACTCCGATTAAATTAGCACTTCAAGATGGGGGAGGCGATGAACAAGGCGCTATTAATGCCTTTAATACTTTAATTACTCAAGAGAAAGTTGTTGGAATATTAGGCCCGTCTTTATCCCAACAAGCCTTTGCTGCTGACCCCATTGCAGAACGAGCAAAAGTCCCCGTTTTAGGCCCTTCTAATACCGCTAAAGGTGTTCCTCAAATTGGGGATTATATTGCACGGGTTTCGGCGCCCGTTGCGGTTGTCGCCCCTAACGCGGTACAAGCAGCATTAAAAATCAATCCTAATCTTAAAAAAGTAGCCGTTTTATTCGCCCAAAATGATGCTTTTAGTAAATCAGAGACGGAAACTTTTCAACAAACCGTTAAAGATTTAAACCTGGATTTAGTCACGGTGCAAAAATTCCAAACCACAGACACCGATTTTCAAAACCAAGCCACCGCCACGATTAATTTAAACCCAGATTTAATTATTATTTCGGGACTGGCTGCTGATGGTGGAAATTTAATTAAACAGTTACGACAACTGGGTTATCAAGGATTAATTATTGGGGGGAATGGTTTAAATACTTCTAATATTTTCTCCGTCTGTCAAAAAGAATGTGATGGCGTGATTATTGCTCAAGCCTATAGTCCTGAAATTGATAATCCGATTAATAAAACCTTTCGGGAAACTTATCTGGCTGAGAATAAAAAAGAACCACCTCAATTTACAGCCCAAGCTTTCGCGGGAATTCAAGTATTTGTAGATGCTTTAAAAGCCGTTGACCAGAAAAATAAAATTAGCAGTTTATCCTTAGAACAACTAAGAGAGCAATTAAATCAAGCGATTTTATCAGGAAAATATGAAACGGTTTTAGGTAATATTTCCTTTACTTCTGAAGGGGAAGTGGTACAAGAAAAATTTTATGTTGCTCAAATTAAAATGGATGAAACTGGGAAAAATGGCAAATTCACCTATTTAAAATAATGTAGAGATGCGCCATGGCGCATCTCTGATGTAATTCTTGATTTGTTTCTATGAGAATATGGATTTTAATTTTTTCCTGCAATCTTTCTTAAATGGTTTATCCATTGGTAGCGTTTACGCTATTTTTGCCTTGGGTTATACGCTTGTTTTTTCAATTTTAGGAGTGATTAATTTTGCTCATGGTGCAATTTTTACTTTAGGTGCTTATTTTACCTATATATTATCCGGGGGTGTTTTTGGGTTTAATGGATTATTAGCCAATGGTAAGTTACCCTTTCAATTGCCGTTTTTTATAGCATTAATTCTAGGCAGTATTCTAGCCGGGTTAGCTTCCATTGTGTTAGAACGATTAGCCTTTAAACCGTTAAGAGTTAGAGGGGCAGATCCTTTATTAACCCTAGTTTCTAGTTTAGGGGCTGCGGTCGTTATTGTCAACGTGATTCAATATTTAGTTGGGGCAGAAATTTACACTTTTCCTGATAATATTTATGGCAATATTCCCGCAGCAATTAATTTTGGAACGGCGACTCGACCGATTATGATTAGAACTGTTCAAGTGATTATTTTTTCAGTTTGTGCGGTAATTGTCGGTTTATTAACTTATTTTGTTAATTGCACAAAACTTGGGAAAGCGTTACAAGCTGTTGCTGAAGATGAAGTTACCGCCAGTTTATTAGGAATTAACACGGAACAGTTTATTATATTGACGTTTTTTGTCAGTGGAATTTTAGCGGGATTAGCAGGAACTTTAGTCGGGTCTAGTGTTAGTATTGCGGGGCCATATTTTGGGATTGGTTTTGGATTAAAAGGGTTAGGAGTGATTGTTTTAGGAGGGTTAGGGAGTATTCCCGGATCGGTGATTGGGGGGTTATTATTAGGATTAGCAGAAGCCTTTGTTCCTCCTGATTTTTCAGGTTATCGAGAGGCGATTTCTTTTGCTATTCTCTTTGTTATGCTATTAGTTCGACCCCAAGGATTATTAGGACGTAAACGCATTCAAAAGGTATAATTACAATCCATGATTAATTTTTTCAACACCTATGGATTTTTAATCGTTTCCATGTTATTTGGATCGGTTTTGGGGTTGTCTGTTTATTTACCTTTAATGGCGGGTCAACTCTCCTTAGCAACCCCTGGATTTTACGCTTTAGGTGGTTATATTGCCGCGATTTTATCGACGCAAGTGTTTAAATTTACAGGAACGATTTTTCCCTTCCATTTTCTATTGTTAGAACTGCTAATAACCGCTCTGATTTCTGCGATTTTGGCTATCGCATTAGGCATTCCGGTACTACGATTACGGGGCATTTATTTAGCGATTTCAACGATTGCCTTTGTAGAAATTTTAAGGGTTTTAGCGTTAAATTTAGAGATAACTGGAGGGGCTGTAGGTATCTTTGGAATTCCTCAACCCTTTGCAACTTCTCTGGAATATCTATGGGTTGCTATTCCCTTATTAATTCTAAGTATGATTTTCTTGTATCGCTTAGAAAAAATTAAAGCTGGACGAGCTTTTACCGCCATTCGAGAAGATGAATTAGCCGCCGATTCAATGGGAGTTAACCCGACTTATTATAAAGTGTTATCCTTTACCTTGGGGGCAATTTTAGCGGGATTAGTGGGAACGATTAGCGCCCATTTTCTCAATACTTGGAATGCTCGTCAAGGAACCTTTGATAGTAGTATTATTTATTTAGCTTTTGTCTTAATTGGAGGATCAAGAACCTTTTGGGGGCCAGTTTTAGGAGGAATTATTCTTACCGCCTTACCCGAAGTTTTACGGGGAATGGGGGGAATGAGTAGTTTACCCTTATGGTTAGCCCAATTTCTGCGAGATGGTCGTTTAATTATTTTTGGGGTGTTATTGGTTTTGGGATCAATTTTCTATCCTCAAGGCTTAATTACTCCTGAATTATTAAATAAAATTGCTCGAAACAATCCTTTCCGATCAATTTTAAAAAAACAATCAGTTAAGGGTTAATTCATGAGTTCATCAATAGTACAACCAATTTTAGAGGTAAAAGGTTTAACCCGATATTTCGGCGGATTATTGGCCGTTGATCAGGTATCTTTCACTGTTCAAGAGCAAGAAATATTCGGTTTAATTGGCCCAAATGGAGCCGGAAAAACCACTTTATTTAATTTAATTACCGGGTTAATTCCTCATTCCAAAGGATCATTAATTTATCAAAACAGTCCCATAACTCAATTAAAACCCTATCAAATTGCAGAACGAGGAATTGCCAGAACTTTTCAAAATTTACGGTTATTTGGCAATTTATCGGCTTTAGAAAACGTTGTTATTGCTCGTCATATCCATAATCAAGCTCATCTAATTTCAGGGATTTTAGGCTTACCTCGAGGGGTGAAAATCGAACAGGAAAACTATCAAAAAGCTAGGGAATTATTAGCAATTTTTGGATTAGCAGAAAGGGCTGAACAAAAAGCTCGTAATTTTGCCTATGGCGACCAACGACGCTTAGAAATTGCTCGTGCTTTAGCCTTAGAACCGAAATTGTTATTATTAGATGAACCTGCGGCGGGAATGAATCCCAGTGAGAAAAAAGAACTCAGTGATTTAATTCGACAAATTGGTAAGCAATTTCAATTAACGGTAATTTTAATAGAACATCATGTCCCCTTAGTTATGGGTTTGTGCGATCGCATTGCGGTTTTAGACTTTGGCAAATTAATTGCATTAGGAGAACCGGAAATGGTGAGAAATGATCCGGCTGTCATTGAAGCTTATTTAGGAGATGAATAAATTATGTTAGAATTAGTGAATGTATCGGTAAATTATGGCTCTATTCAAGCCTTAAAAGATATTAATATTCTGGTGAATCAAGGGGAAATAGTTACATTAATTGGAGCCAATGGAGCCGGAAAAAGTACCACGTTAAAAACAATTTCTCGATTACTTGAACCCCACCGAGGTAAAATCCTTTATCAAGGAAAAAATATTACTAATTTACGTCCCGATCAAGTCGTTAAAATGGGAATAGCCCAAAGTCCTGAAGGTCGGAGAATACTATCTCGACAAACCATATTAACGAATTTAGAATTAGGAGCTTATACCCGCAGCGATCGCTTAGGAATTAAAGCGGATATTGAAAAACAATTTATCATCTTTCCTCGGTTAGCAGAACGAAAACATCAATTAGCAGGAACTCTAAGCGGTGGAGAACAGCAAATGTTAGCGATCGCCCGTGCGGTTATGAGTCGTCCTCAGTTATTATTATTAGATGAACCCAGTTTAGGATTAGCCCCCCAAATTGTTCGAGAAATCTTCTCTGTAATTCGTCAATTAAATCAATCCGGTGTTACGATTTTATTAGTCGAACAAAATGCCCATTTAGCCTTAGAAATTGCGGATCGAGGTTATGTTTTAGAAGCCGGGTGTTTAACCCTTACCGGAAAAGCCTCGGATTTATTAATGGATGAACGAGTTAAACAAGCCTATTTAGGTTAAAAGAATATTATACAATATTTAACATCAAAATGACCATTACTATTTATTGATAAAAAATATTATGCCAAATTATAAAAAACAAAATGGTTGTCAAACGATGGTGCGTCGCAGCTTTTTATTATTAATTGGGTTCTTAATTTTCAAGGGTTTAAAAGCTTTTTTCTCGATTGCTGAAAACCGCGATCGCACTTTACAATTGATAAACCAAATCAAACAAACCTATTTTTCAGAACGGTTTGCTGTTAATTCTCCAACACCTCAACCTGCAATTTCTACTCCTACTATTGTTAAAACTCCTATTCTTAATACCCCCACACCCCAACCCCTAATTATTCAAAACTCTCCTTCTCCTAGTCCTAACGGTTCTGATTTTCCATTAAATTCAATACAACCTGTACAAATTCTTCAAAAAACGTTATTAGGAATTCCTTTTTATCAAACCACTATTAATTTAACTGATCCTGAAAATATAATCACTATTGGACTAGCGAATAACGCACCTCAAGCGAATAGTAGTCAAAAATCTTTTGGAGATGAATCCTTTACAAACTTTGTAAAACGGTATCCGGCGGCTGTCGTTGCTAATGGAACTTTTTTTAGTAAAGATGCTCAAAAAAGAGTCATGGGAAATATGGTTGGAGAAGGCAAATTTTTAAAATATAGTCGTTGGGAAAATTTTGGTACTACGTTAGGGTTAAAAGCCGGAAATCGCCCGGAAATGATTACAACTAGATTAGAAGGAAAGCCCGAATGGAATCAACATTGGTTTTCTTTAACCTGTGGCCCTCGATTAATAAAACAGGGTAAAATTTGGTTAGCACCCAAAACAGAAGGGTTTAATGATCCTCATGTTTTAGAACAGGGATATCGCACAGCAATAGGGTTTTCTCAAGGAGGAAAAGAACTATTTTTAGTTTCATTTTTAGCGAGTTTAACGTTACAACAAGAAGCGGAAGTGATGAAAGCCATTGGATGTTATGAAGCGATGAATTTAGATGGCGGTGCGTCGGAAGGGTTAGCTTATCACGGAGATACTTATATTAATCCAGGGCGAAATTTAACGAATGTGATTGTGATTTATGATCGCAATTATCCCGCCCCAACTCAACTTAAAACAGCTTGGAAACACTTCCAAGAGGGTCAACGTCCCGTTATTCCTATTAATAGTTAATTTTTATTGAGGATGAACACTTCCATCGGGTAAAATAGCGCCTTGTAATTTAGCTCCTGTTAATTTTACCATAATTTTATCGCCGATTCCTACTTTAGCCCCCGTTAAATTAGCACATCTTAAATCAGCCCCACTTAAATCAGCCCCAATTAAATTAGCTTCTTGTAAATTTGCATAGGTTAAATTCGCCTGTAAAAAATTAGCTCGAAATAAATTAGCTTTATACAAACAAGCACCACTTAAGTTAACTTTATGTAAAAACGCATCACTTAAATCGGCTTCACTTAAGTCCGCACCGCTTAAATTTCGGCTGGAAAAATCCCGTTCTTTTAAATCTTCCCCTTTAAAACTTAATCCACTTAATTCTGTTGGTTTAGGTGGTGGTGATGATGGAGAAGGTGGTGTTTTGGGTTGATAATTAACAGAAGTTGGGGAACGCTGAAAAGTTGCATTTTCAGGAGTTTTTACACGGCTTTGATAGGTCGAAGATTGATAGGAAGAAGACGCACGTTGATGGGTGTTGGAAGTTGAATGTCCTGACCCATTGGAGGACGATTTAGGATAGGATTCTGAACGCTGAACCGTTGATGATTGTTGAGTTGAATGAGATGAAGAACGACGCAATAAAGAACGCAATTTATCCCGCGCTTGATTAATTTCTTTAAGTTTTTCCTCGGCGATTTTTCTTAATCGTTGATTTTCTTCGGGAATGCGATCGGGATGCCAAATAAATGCCAAGTCTTTATAAGCCTGATCCACCAATTCTAGGGATGCACCAGGCTTAAGATCTAACACTTTATAGTAGTAATTCAACTCACCCGGAGTTATCATGGCAGGAGTCCGCAATTAAGGATTTAGCATTTATAATTAAGAATCAGAAAATAAAAATCTTTTCGATTCCAAATTTTGATCCTAGTTTGTGATTTAATCAACAAAAGAGGAGATGGGAACTGCAATCTATACTAGCGTTATAGCGTAACATACTCATCTCTCCCTCAGCATTTTTTATCGGTGAAACACCCCTAAACCATTGTGAACCGGGGCGGCGGTATCGGGAATTCGGTTTAACAGTTGACCTCCAAGTACCAAACTGGTCGAACTTCCTCCGTCTAAATTTAACGCATCCGTTGCACCTAATTGCTGCATCAGGAGCGCCATTTCTGTTAATTTAGCACCCACACCCCCCACACGGTTATGAACGGTGGCAATTAGCCATTCTCCCTTGGCGGTAATTCCTACACTGCTGCGAATTGCTGACTGATCTGCAAACCAAATATTAAACCCTTCGGCGACTGCATCAACTACTACTTGTCCGTTTTGTAATAATAATGGCCCCCCTCCTAAAATATGGGGAAAAGAATTAAAATCCGAGGGTGTAGTTTGGGATTCTATAGTGATGGATGTACCTATAGAAAACGCACTTAAGGCACTCCGAAACGACCGCAATGTCAACAAATAACCATTTTTAGGAATTGCAATTGCAGTGGTAGTATTTGTTTGTTCTAGTTGTTGTTTCACTAGATTATTTTCCACAATAATCACAATTTCATTCCCTGCTAATGGCGTATAACTTTCGCCCCATTCGGAAGTATATCGAGCAATTCCAGCTTTCACATATCCTGTATTCAGTAACTCACAATCTAACCGTTGTCCTGATGCGGTAATTAAGGTTTCTTTTAAACTCAAACGAGCGATTTTAACTTGTCCTGCATCATTCCAAGCGATCGCCCCTCGGTTTAAAATCGGCCCAGAAAACCATTGATTCTCTCGCCGAATTGCTCCTAAAGGTAAAAGATTATTTCGGTTAAAATAGCCTCCATTAATGCCACCTAAACATTGACAATTATCTACTGTTTTCGCTAAATTGTCAATTCCTTTCATCCCCGTTTGACTTGCCCAAATTGGACGTAAATTTAAGCTAGAACCCGGAGTTAGCATTAACCAAACTACCGGGAAACGGCTATTATTTAAAGTGATATATTGTTGTCGCCACCGCAGTCCTTTTGTCCAAGTAATATCGCGTTCAATTAAGGAATCTTGCCGTAACTCAATAACAATTCGATTCGGATTATTCAAAGTAGAAACTTTCACCCCATAACCATCGGGTAAGGTTCCTTGAATTACTGTTTGATTATTGGCAATTTTAACAATCGGACGAGCGAGTTTTTGGGCATTTCCTCCCGTTTCTCCTTCATTTTGTTGTTCAGAATTTCCCGAAGTCGGTGCAGGTTGAGATTGTTCTTGAAAGGGTTTAGCAATAGTCGCAGAAGTGATAGCATCTACAACTACTTCCCATTGAGTATTTTGTTGATAGAGTTCCCAAGGAGTCGGTTGATTTAAGGTAACAGTCATTTGAGAACTATTAGAACCTTCTTCAAAGCTTAAAGCTTGAACAGTTTCTAGTTTAGAAATAACGTTAAGAGTCTGGTCTTGAATCTCTAAATCCCATCCTGATAATTCCGCCAAGGAATTAATTTTTAAATAGCGACATTCGGCATCAAAAGTTGTCGGTAGTTTATAAGAGCTTGAAGAAAACCAACTCACAGGTTGTAGGTTTTCCGCCGTTGTATTTAAGGGATTAATCCCTAAAACTTGGATGATTCCCTTATCACTAATTCCCGTATTGGTAGCAATTCCAGAACTCCATTGACTCCAAGGTAACTTCCATTTTCTTCCATTGACAGAAAGATGGGTTCCTGTACGAATAATTCCCCGTTTAGATAATTCTACAATATATTGACAAATAATCGGATCAGCTTTTTTGAGCAGCACTAAAGCTTGATAGACAATTGCAGCAACTTCTCCTCGTGTTGCAGTTAAATTAGGATTTAAAGCTGGGGGATTGGGATAATTAACAACCAATTTAGAATCTGTTGCTATGATGATTCCCTGAGTCGCATAGTTAGGAATTTGATCCGCATCATAGTAAATATCAGCTAAGTTTAAATTAGTCGATTGAGATAAGTTTAAACCTGAAACTAAAGCCAATAAAACTTGTAAGCGAGTCACTGGATTTTGAGGTAAAAACAGTCCATCAGGAAACCCAGACATAAAACCAGATTCATAAGCAGTTTGAATCGCTTTTGCTGCCCAAAAATCTCTCGGAACATCACTAAATTGAATATATTGACGTTTAACAGAAGTGGGAAACGCCGCTTGTAAAATCGTGGCAAATTCTGCACGAGTCAGGTCTTGATCGGGGCAAAATGTATTATCCTTAAATCCAGTAATTAAGCCTTGAGCTTGCAAACGTTGAATAAAAGGACGTGCCCAATGTTGGGTGATATCTAAAAAAATAGGCTGTGAACTGGTCATATTATTGAGTTAAGAATGAAAGTGATAGATCGGATACAGTAAAATTATTTCACAGGATTGACTTGCGATTCCGTATGAGTTTTTGAGTTCTAGGTTTAATGATAACTGATTTTCACTCTTAGGTAAGAATCAATGATTTTGATTTAGGGATAGAAGAACAGGATTAAACTGGGAACTCAACCTAAAATACAGGGTGGTTTTTGTTCCTCAAACCACCCACTGATCTGTTTAAAATCTTGATCTGTAACCTGACTCAATCTCTCAAAATTTAAGATTCCCACTGATTAATAATCTGTTGTAGTCCTTCAGCAATCTCTTGCCAATTTTGAGCCAGGTCTGTACTGCGATCTTGACGTAGAAATTTAGCTTCATTAAAACAATGATCGGCTAAAGAATGGACAACATTTATAATTCCATGCTCCTCAATTAGTTGATTTAAAGCACGAGTTAACTTTTCGGTTTTAGGTTCAGTCATATTCTTCTCAACTCATCATCCAGTTGTGACAGCCTCTATAATACCGTCATTTGTTCCCTTTTTTTTATCTTGTTTTATCTCCTGATCTCAACCAAAATTTTATAATTCTCAACATTAATCTAATTAATCTATCTAAACCCGCCTCCTATTATCGACCTTCTATAATACTTTGTCTTAAATCAATTAATTCTTGACTCATAACCTAATACCTATAGTATTATTAGAAACCCGGTTTCTCAAAGAAACCGTGTTTCTGGTATTTCTAGGGTTTAAAGTGAATAAATTCTTTTTTAATGTCTTCAAGAGATAAGGTTTTATTCGATTGAAACTCATTTCTTGAATTTTGGATAATTTCTAAAAATTCTTGATTCGTACTTAATACTAAAGATTCAGGATCAACTCCTTCTAAAGAAATAACGGCTGCAACTGCTTTTCCATTAACTGTTAAAACAATTGTCTCCTGACTAAATTCTTCAGCATAAGCTGATAAAGATTGAGATGCAGTTGAAAGTTCAATCGTTTTCATTTAAGTTTTACCTCTTGACCACCAATAAATAGTTGATTTCCTTGCTTTTTACCGACTGCTAAAATTCGCACAACATTGGATTCATCAACAATAACATCAGAAAAAACCCGTAAAGAACCTATACGGAGTTCCCAAGGTGCTATAGGATTAGGGCGTAACGGTTTGCGGTTGCGAGTTTGAGTTAAAGGATCATAGACAAGTTGCTCCTCAATGGCATCTATTATGATAGCAATTTCTCTGGGTGAGAGGCTTCTCAGGTGTCCTCTAACAGATTCAGCAAATTCGATATCATACATACAACCATTTTTGTATAAAAAAATACTACCAAAATCCGCCTCCTATTATCGACCTTCTATAATACTTTGTCTTAAATCAATTCATTCTTGACTCATAACTAAATATCTCTAGTTGTATTAGAAACCCGGTTTCTTTGAGAAACCGGGTTTCTGGTATTTCTAGGGTTTAAAACGTCCCTGCTAACGCCTCTACACACCGTTCACAAATTGTAGGATCATCTTTTGATTCCCCAACATGAACGGAATAATTCCAACAGCGATCGCATTTTTCCCCATCCGCTTTAACAACACCAATTCCCAAATCTTCAAACTGTTGATTATACTGTAAACTGTTTAAAGGTTCGGGGGTGTCTAATAGTTCAACCTGGGAACAAATCAACAGATAACGCAATTCATCAACCCCATTATTTGCTTTTAATTCGGTGGTTTTTGGGTTCATTTGTTGCATCTGTTGACGCAAATCCTCATCCGCAATATATAACAATACTTTGGCTTCTAAAGATGCACCAATCATTTTATCCTGACGGGCTTTTTCCATAACAACATTAACATCACTTCTAATTTGTCTTAACTGTTGCCATAATGACCCTAATTCTGGCTTTTCCCAAGATTTCTCTAACGTTACCCAACCCGCTTCAAATACCGAAGTATGGGGCGTAGAATAGGGGAGATTTTGCCAAATATCTTCCGCCGTATGACATAATACAGGAGCGATCGCATGAGCTAAATTTTCTAACGCTACCGCTAAAACCGTTTGACAACTACGACGCCGAAACCCATCAACTCCACTAATATATAACCGATCTTTGGCAATATCCAAATAGAAATTAGATAAATCCACCACACAGAAATTCTGAATAACCTGGAAGAATCGGAAGAATTGATAACTTTCAAAAGATTCTGTTACTTCAGTAAAAACCTCCGTGATCCGGTGTAACATATATTGATCTAAATCCGGCAATTCTTCGTATTTAACAGTATCTTTTATCGGATCAAAATCATGCAAATTTCCCAATAAAAATCGAGCAGTATTTCTGATTTTTCGATAAACATCCGCCATCTGTTTGAGGATATTTTTACCCAGAGGAACATCCGAAGAATAATCTACCGATGACACCCACAACCGCAGAATATCAGCCCCATAAGGCGGTTCCTGCTGTTGATTTTTCCCCCCTTCAATTACAATTGCTGGATCAACCACATTTCCCAGGGATTTACTCATTTTCATCCCCTTTTCATCGAGGACAAATCCATGAGTTAATACCGTTTTATAGGGGGCGTGACCATAGTTAGCCACACTGGTTAATAAACTCGATTGAAACCAGCCCCGATGTTGATCAGAACCTTCTAAATACATATCCGCCGGATAGCGTAATTCTGGGCGTTGATTCGCAACAGCAGCCCAAGAAGAACCGGAATCAAACCAAACATCCATTGTATCGGTTCCCTTGCGGTAAGTCTTGCCATTATTGCGGTATTCTGCGGGTAATAATTCCTCAATTGATAACTCCCACCACGCATCAGAACCTTTTTCAGCAATAATACTTTGAACGTGATTAATTGTGCTTTCATTTAATAGCGGTTCGTTGGTTTCTTCATCATAAAAAACCGGAATCGGAACCCCCCAACTCCGTTGTCGAGAAATACACCAATCACTGCGATCTGCCACCATAGAAGTAATCCGATTTTCCCCTTGGGCGGGAATCCATTTCACCTCAGAAATTGCTTTTAATGCCGCATCTCGGAACCCTTCAACGGAGGCAAACCATTGTTCTGTAGCTCTAAAAATTGTGGGTTTTTTCGTGCGCCAATCGTAGGGATATTTATGTTGATAAGGTTCTTCTTTTAACAAAGAATTAACTTCTGTTAAAGCCTCAATAATTGCCCCATTTCCCTCTCCTAAAACATTCAATCCTTCAAATTTTCCGGCTTCAGAAGTAAAGTTTCCTTGATCATCAACGGGGGATAAAATTGGTAAGCCATATTTTTGACCCACAATATAGTCTTCTTGACCATGACCGGGGGCCGTATGCACTAATCCTGTACCGGATTCTGTGGTAATATAATCTCCTCCAATTACCACCGGACTTTCCCGATCAAATAGGGGGTGTTTATAGGTAGAATTTTCTAAATCTTGACCTTTAAACGTGGCTTTAATGGTTAACGGATAACCCAAAATTACTGATAATTGTTCAGCTAAATCCGCCGCCACAATTAAATATTTAAACGCCACAGGTTTGTCACTTTCCCCCACTTCCACAACGGCATAATTTAAAGCCGGGTTAACCGCAACCGCTAAATTACCAGGAATTGTCCAGGGGGTTGTAGTCCAAATAGCAACGCCTAATTCTGATAAAAATGGTGTGAATAATTCCCGCAAGGGTTCAGCCACCGTTAACAGTTTAAAGGCTGCAAATAAACTGCGGGAAATGTGACCTTCAGGATATTCTAATTCAGCTTCAGCTAAGGCGGTTTTAGAACTCGGACTCCAGTGAACGGGTTTATGTCCTCGGTAAATATATCCCTCTAAAACCATCTTTCCAAATACGCCAATTTGGGCGGCTTCATATTCGGGTTTTAAGGTTAAATAGGGATGTTCCCAGTCGCCCCAAACTCCATAACGTTGAAAACTGATTTTTTGTTGTTCAACGGTTTGTAAGGCGAAATCTCTGGCTTTGTAACGCAAAGTTAGGGGGGTTAATTGTTCACGTTCCCCGGCTTTCATGTTTTGTAATACTTTCAATTCAATGGGTAAACCATGACAGTCCCACCCCGGAACATAACGAACTTTACGACCTTGTAAAATTTGATAGCGATTAATAATATCTTTGAGAATTTTATTTAGAGCATGACCAATATGCAGCGCCCCATTTGCATAAGGAGGGCCATCATGTAAAATAAACAATTCACCGGGGTTATTTTCTGACAGGCGTTGATAAATTTCCTGTTCAGCCCAAAATTCTTGGATTTCCGGTTCCCGTTTCACAGCATTTGCCCGCATATCAAACTTAGTTTGGGGCAAGTTGACGGTATCTTTATAGGACTTGGCTTCTGTCACAACAGTATCCTGAACGATTCTTGATAATTTATTCGTATCTTATCTTAACGTTGATAGGTCAGCCCTTGCACACTCCCACGCACCATTTTTCAACCCTCAACAGCCAACCCTCAACCGTTAACAGCTAACCGTCAACTTGTTGTAGGTTTCACCAAAGCGGTAGACTGAGAGTGTTCGATTTCGATATTTCAGCCAGAATTGATTTTTTCCATTCAAGGTCACGGGATATGACACAATCAGAGCGTCCACCTGTTCCTCGTCCGCCAGTACCAGGGGTTCCGCCACGTCCACCTGCACCGAAAGCACCTCCCCCTCCAGGGACTACTATTATCAGTGGTGTCGTTGCTGCACCTGCTCAAGCTCCTGCGACTACAGTAACGGTGATGGCGACACCCAGAAACAAAGGCCCTAGCCCCGGAAATCCCACGTTACGCGATATTGTTAAACGAGCCAACGATGAGGGCGCTTCGGACGTTCACTTAGGCGTTAATGAACCCCCACGCTTTCGCAAACGGGGTGATATTGTCGCTTTAGAGTGGCCGAACACCGACTTAAATACATTTATGAGTTGGTTGATGGAGGTGTTGACCGATGAGGAAATCCACCAATTCCAAGAAAATCTCGACTTTGACGGTGCGGCAGATTTGGGCTTTGTGCGAATTCGGATCAGCGTCTTTGATGCCCTCAATGGCCCTTCACTGGTATTGCGGTTAATTGGTTCCACGATTTTGACTTTGGAACAGTTGAAGTTACCAGAGGTGTTTAAAAAAATCTGTAACTATCACAAAGGGTTAATTCTAGTCACAGGGCCAACGGGTTCGGGTAAGTCTACGACCCTGGCGGCGATGATTGACTACATGAACCGCAACTATGCCTACAATATTATTACTATTGAAGACCCGGTAGAATTTGTTCACGAAAGTAAAAAATCCCTGATTAAACACCGAGAAGTCGGACGTCATACACTGAAGTTTTTTAATGCGCTTAAAGGTGCTTTGCGACAAGACCCCGATGTTTTACTGGTGGGGGAAATTCGGGATAAAGACACGATGCAAATTGCCTTAAAAGCAGCACAAACGGGTCACTTAGTCTCTGGAACGTTACACACGAATAGTGCGGTGAAAACCTTAACTCGGATTTTAGATATGTTTACCGCCGAGGAACAACCTTCTATTAAAGTATCTATTTCCGAATCTCTGGTGGCAATTATTGCTCAATTGTTGTGTAAAACCACCGATGGTAAACGGGCCGCTTTCCACGATGTTCTGATCAATACCGATGTGATTAAGGAATATATCGTTAAAGACAAGTTTGAAGACATCAATCAAATTATGCTCAAAGATACCTATGAAGGAATGACGACTATGAACAAATCTCTTTATACTCTCTATCAGGAAGGACGGATTACCGAAGAAATTTGTTTAGAGGTCTCTCCCTTCCCCAACGAGATGAGTCAAATGTTACGAGGACGAGTCTAACAACATCAGTCATCAGTCATCAGTCATCAGTCATCAGTTATTAGTCTATTACCCATTACCTACAGATGGAATGATACCTTGAATTTATTTCAATCTACGGTGAATCATTTATTTAAAGCGATCGCTTTATTTACCCCAGGGGGAGATTTAGTTTATTGTATTGATCCCAATAAACAGCGTCGCTGGCATTCTCATCTTTGCACCTATTTGCAAGAAATCTTGAGTTTACCAGAACCTCCTCATTTTTTGATTCCTTGCTATACCGCAACCTATGACCGATGGGTTGACACCCAAACCCAACAAATCCAGTTTTCCGCAGAAGCTTATCCTCCGGTTTTGCAATATCAAACCTTATTAAATACTATTTTTGATACTGGGGATTTAATTTGGCAACCTGCAACGGGTTCAGAGGAGTTTTGTAATCCTTTGATTATTGCGACTTACTATGATCAATTTCCTGAACTTTGGGAAAATCATGATCTGATTGTTGAGGTCAAAAAAACCGATCTAAGTCATGATTCGACGACGACCGGAAATTTATCGGAACTACGATCTCCCAATTTTCAATTAAATTTATCTCCTGAACCGGAATTTCTGGAAAACCAAGGGTTTGTTTTACGATTATTTGTTTCGGGTCATAGTTTGGTGACAGAAAAAACCCTACAAACGCTCCATCAATTATTAGAACGTTCTATTGGTCATCCTTATACCCTGAAAGTTATAGATGTTTTAAAACATCCCGACTTAGCAGAAGCAGATCAAATTTCTGCGACTCCAACCTTAGTTAAAGTCTGGCCGAAACCTGTCCGCCGTATTGTTGGCGAGTTAAATAATGTAGATATTATTCTGCGATTATTAGGAAATCCAGTTGACACTTTACCGCTTTAAAAACCGGAAATTATTAGTTAACAACCCCCGTTCGTTTACGCCAGATTGTGTAAGGAATGGACACAACCCCAGCAATTAAGGCATAGGTAATCAGCGTATTGATAATACCACCTTTGATATAATCCAGATTGGGGAAATTCAAGCTAACGAGTAGAATCGCTAAACCCGCATTGCGAGTGGTCGTTGCATAGGCTAGAACCGTTTGAGTTTCGGGTTGAGGCCCCCCCAAGAAATGACCACAGGCTAGGGAAGCAATTGAGATAAAACCCATCGCCAAGTAAGCTGAAAATCCGGCATTGAGAACTTTTTCTAGGGTGACAGCGAGCAGAATAATCACAACCAGCAACAGCATGAATTTGGCAATTTTGTTTACAGGTTCTACCAAATCCTCTGCAAGTTTGGGCGAATATTGAGCCAGTAAAACACCAATTCCCATCGGTAATACTTGAGTAAAAAAGACTTGTTGGGCAATTTCTTGGGGCGACAACCAGGCTTGATTGGGAGAGAATTGAGCCAGAATCAAAACCGTTAAGGGAATGCTAATAATTGCCAGAATGCACACCGTAAATTGTAAGCTGGCGACAAATTTGGCATTTCCCCCGGCTTGCAGGCTTTTAAACGGAATCATTGGCGCACCGGGACAGGCAATCATCGCCCAAATCCCAATGTGTTGTGCTACCGTTAAACCCGGAATCAACATCGTTAATGCTCCCAATAAGGGGACGGCAATGAACACCGAGATTAGCGATCGCAGTAGTAGAGACGGTTGCTGAACTAACCAGACGACATCCTCAAACGTCCAGCGAATTGCCATCGAAAACATCAGAGCAAAGATGGTCAGTTTGGCATAATTGATGAAGATTGTCCTAACTAGCGCCAGAATGGGGCTGACGGGTTCAGTTTGGTCAGAGACACCAGGGACTTTTTGAGCAACTTCAACCTGATTACTCCCCTGGCGGTAGACAACTGTTCCCTCCTTCAAAATGGTTAATTCCGAAGTACCTAACGGGCTGATGATGACAATATATTGTTGATTTCCGATCGCGGCAATATATTTAATCGGATCTTTTTTGGAGTTTTTAGCTAGAGTAATTGAAACGGGTATGTTTTTAAGAGTTAGAGTTTTATTTTCCTTGTCATAGATATTGATATAAGCGTTGTCTCCTTGTCGAAATACTCTCACCACATAACGGTTATTTTGAAACAACAAAGCCGTATCTGCGGTGGGGATTTCAGGGGCTGTGTTTGGGGAAGGTTGATCCGAAGTTGGCGCTGGAGACTGCGTGATTAACTCCTGAGAATAGACGGTCTGATTCATTGCCGAATCAGGATTAATTATAGCAGAAGATGCGATCGTTAATGAGTGCAGTGTCAATGCCAGAATGATTGTGAAAACGGCAAAAAAGCTGCTCAAAAAAACCTTGCTAAAAACTCTTTTAGAAATAAGATGGGATTTTAATGGAAACATAAATTATCTGTCCTGGGTACTTAGGATCACAAGTCGCTGCTGATACAAGTTATTTGAATAATGAAGGCTAAAAACCCTGATGCAGCTGGATTATAACCTGGCGTTATCACTACAATCACAAGAGAAACCCATTTCTCAACAAATCTTGATAAATGCAGCATCAGGAAAGACTAAAAATCTGTCAAAATAGAAGATAAATTAGGGCTTTAAATTCTGGGAGAAAATCTAGGGAGAGTATCAATTTTAAATCAATAAAGATTAATTAAGTCAATACTTCTATAAGTTGAGCAATGCTGAGGATAAAGGTTCATGATCATGAACCCGCAAATCATTGCGATACCAGACTAAAATTCGTTTTTGGGTCACGATGACTTTAGTTTTAAATTGTTAAGGTCGTTTGAGTAACCCGTGTGTTATGACAACCCACTGATTTACAAAACGTTACACTTAGTCCATTTTAGCGGAAGTTTCCAGGGGTTTAACAATCAACCATCGTCCAGTTTTGGGATCGCGGTAACTGCTATAGGGGTTGGAACGTAGGGGTTTAGGATATTTCATAATGGGTCTCCAAGTCCGTGACGGTTGAAGCAATAGGGGTAATTAACTTGATTCTTCAATTATTCCGTATTTTCCCAGTGATATCAGGGACGCTGATCTCAAAAACCCTGTGATAATAACGTTCATTCTGAGTGACAATGAACATAGAAGCGAGTGAGAAACATCGAGGGTCTCCTGTGATCTTGATCATTTGATTCTCTCTCTACAAAAAGTTTATTCTGTTTGAGTTCTATGAAAACTACAACCAATTTTATTGTCATTGATACCGAAGGACAACCGATTTTAAGAGAATTGGCAATTGTGAATCATCAAGGAGAATTAATTTATGAAGCCTTTGCTGAAAATCATCCCCAAAGTCCTAAAATTCCCCATCGCACTAAACCTTTAAAAGTCATTTTAAAAGAATTTGTTGAAATCGCTCAATCTCAGGTGATTATCTGTCATTATGCTCAACATGATATTGAAGTCTTGAGAAATACCTTTAAAGCGGTCGGAATTTCTGCACCGCAATTAGATTTTCAATGTAGTTTTGAACTAGCTCAACGTTATTTACCCCAATTAAATAGTCATTCTTTAGAGGCGTTAAGTAAACATTTAAGACTGAAACTAGATGGTCAATTTTTTACCAAGGATTTAGCCCATCGAGCGAAATATGATGCTTTATTTACCTATCAACTCTATAAACATATTGTTAATGAGTTTCTGAAAAATGAATTACAATCTCAACCTAACCCCTTTGGAACCAGTCGCGTTGATACGCCGTTTCAAGATCACCCGGATTTTCGAGGAATTTTTTCGGAGGAATGCGATCGCCTAAAAGCGATTTTAAGCGATATTAAATTAGACCCAAATCACCAAACGAAAGGTGCAGTTGTGATTGGGGAACCGGGATCGGGAAAAACTCACCTGATGATGCGATTAGCAAAGGATTTATTAACTAAAAATCGGTTATTATTTATCCGTCAACCCAATAACCCCGATACGGTTTTATTCCATACCTACAGCCGAATTTTAGAATCTTTAATTCAAATTGTCCCCAATAGTATTCACACGCAACTGGAATATTTGTTGGCGAATAGTTTTGCTGAAATTATTAAATCCACTAATAACTATTTTACCTCAAAAACGCAAAAAGACGAGAAAATATTACAACTGATTCAAGGAGGAAATTTAAAGCTATTTACGGATTTATCCCAAGCGGAAACTAAAACAAAACGGGAATTTTGGCAACATATTGAAAAACGAGCCTTAGAATGGTGGAATAATAACTTTTCCGCCGCAGGTTACGCGCCTAAATTTTTACAAGGAATTGTGAAATTTTGTGGCTATACCGACTTTAACCGTCGCCAAATTATTACCCAATGGTTGGCGATGAATAATTTACCCCAAGAGGAATTAGACCGGGTAGGATTACCCTCTTGGGAAGATGAAATCAGTCGGGAGGAAGCCTCTTTAGAAGCGTTAAAAGTATTGGGATGTTTATCGTTATTAGATGAACCTTTAATTATTGTCTTTGATCAATTAGAGGGATTAGGGTTAAAACACAATGAACGGTTATTACACTGTTTTGGAACCGCCGTTAAAGAGATTTTTACCCATGTTCCCAATAGTTTAATTATTTTAAACCTATTTCCCGATCGCTGGCAACAATTTAAAACAGTTTTTGATGGATCAATTATTGATCGCGTGTCTCAGTCCCAAGTTTTCCTTAACCGTCCTTCTAATCAACAATTAGAACAATTATTGAATTTAAAAATACAATGTTTAGGGATAACCGTTGATGATTTATTTGAAGCCGATGAAATTACTGCCATTTTAAATCATCTTTCCATTCGCACAGTCTTAAATGTCGCGGCGGATTATTATCGGTATAAAGTCGATGGAATTCCGCTTCCCAAACATCAACTGATTCCCCTGTCAAAACCCGATGAAGGCGAGGTAGAAAGACGGTTACAACAGATGGAAACGGACATGGAACAAATGAAACAAGCGATGGGTCAAATTGCTGAATTTTTAGCCAAAAATAATCAGCAACACCTAGAAATTTTTAATTCTGAGTTATTTAGATTCATTCCTTTGTCAGATTCTCCCGTTAAACGTCAACTAAGAAATTATATCAATGAACAACAAATTTTTTTAGAGGCGATTTTATCCAAACCTAAAATTATTACTGATAGTGATGATTTAGGAAAATTGACAACACTTTTAGAAGCGTTAATGTTAGTTATTTCTCCTTTAAGTTTCGATATATTACATTTAGGAAAACGGGTAATTCCTGAACATTTAGTTATCCAAACTCAAACCCATAGTTTTGTAGTTGGATTTTTGCATTTAGGCGGATCACCCTTTTTCCATCGTCTCAAAAACTGGAATGAGTTACTGGTTCAAAAACCGAATTTTAAATTTATTCTATGTCGAGATCAAAATGATTATCCTATCAGTGGTCAAAAAAGCCAATTAGAATTAGAAAGATTTCATCACTCTCGCAATGGAAAACTAATGTTATTGAATCAAAATGAGCGACTTCTGTTTGAATTATTCTATCAAATGATCGTCGATATCCAAAACCATGATTTAGAAGTTAAACTAGAAGATGCGATGGAGTTTATTTTATCGGAATATCAGGATTATTGGTTATTTCAGAATATTAAAAATGAGTTGAGTTAAAAAGTATCCTGAATTAGCTGATCAATCAACGAAAAATCTTACTAATCCTATTGTTAATATAACTCACAGCTTTATGTACAAATTTAACGGGTTTATCGGTGGAATTATAGCATTTTTAGCCTTAATAATTTCTATTACTCCTCCGGCTTTTGCCCAAACTCAACCCCCTACTGCTCAGGCTTTAACCCCTTTACAACAACAGTTAAATTCCGAGAATTGGAAAGCAGCAGATATTGAAACCCGTCGCTTAATTCAACAATGGATTTTTCCCAAAGGGGATGTCTATGCAAAACCTGAAGTCAATCAAATTCCCTGTGACCGTTTAAAAACTATTGATACCCTGTGGAAACAAGCCAGTAATAATCGGTTTGGGTTTAGTATTCAACAACAACAATGGCAACAATTAGCACCTAAAGATCGCTCTAGTATTGAATCTTTTGGTAAAAAAATGGGTTGGGTTAGACTCAAACCTTTAACGGAAACTGAATTTCAAGATAAATGGTTTGCTTCAACTTGGTTAATGGAATCTGAACTCAATTTTACACCCAATGCTCCCGTTGGTCATTTACCTTGGAATGGAATTTCTCAGGAAAGAGTCATGTCTTTAATTAATGAAATTGGTTTAGGATGTGGAAGTTGTAGTATTGATGCGATGTATTTACAGGAAGAACGAAATTATACTTATCTTCCGGCGTTTTATAGTCGAGTTAATACCTGTTTAGCCTCAAATACAACCTCATTATCCCCATTAGAAACGGCTTTAGCATCGGGAAATTGGAAAGAAGCAAATCGTTTAACCTCTTTGGGTATTTTAGACTTGGCGGGAAAAAGAAAACAGACTTATTTAGTGGCGACGGATACCCGTAAATTATCCTGTCAATCGTTAAAACAAATTGATCAATTGTGGGTTAAATATAGTATGTCCCGATTCGGTTTGAGTGTACAAGCTCAAATTTGGCAAAACTTAAAAGGGAAAACCTATGAAGATTCCCTAAAGTTTGAAAAGGCTGTAGGATGGACGGGAACTCAACCGATTTTTGATGTTAAATTGGCTCCAAAAGGTCATTTACCTTTGCGTCCTGTGTTGTCCGATGGGATGATGAATGCTTGGGGAGGAGGTTGGATTCAAGAATTATCCAATCGTTTAAAAAGTTGTCAGTAGGAAAGCTTTATTAGAAGGAAATTATTACAATAGACTTGCAATAATTAGTCCGATACCTCTACATCCCCTGCATTCCTGAATGTCCACCTAATATAGAAGGACTGAGCATTCCAAAAATCATAGCAATATGGGCAACAACCAGAAAAATAGCGACAAAGGTGGCGTGAATTTTGAGTTTAGATTCTTCATTTTTATGTTTAGCAATTAAGTCTAATTCTAAAAGACTAATTCCCAATAAAGGCACAACCCCTAATAAATAAAATCCTACCGCAATCACATCAATAATGGTTCTCCATTGTCCTGCCATCGTGATAGGAATAACCGCTTTAAAAAATAGATGTAAAAAGATGATTAAAAAGTAAAATCCAGCTAAAATACCTGCTATTTTATTAATTGTTCTGACTTTTCCTTTCAAATTTCGAGTAAATAAAATATACAGTTCAGACACCGCAATTGTTTCTGCTAAAATCACAGGTACAGCCATAAAAATCAACAGATTCCAGGGCTGGTTAGTAGCTAGAAGCTCCATATAATGAGTCATATCCATAGGGCATTTTCCTCTATTTTTATAATTAATAGTAGTCGATTTTTTTTGATCTTAGTATTAAAACAACATTAACTCTGCCTTTGCTCTCAGATTCAGGCAAACGAGTCGAATACTCGCTCTACGGCACATTCTTCCCTAGAGGTCTTGATGCCTCTACCTCAAAGATGATTTGAGGATGAAAGGAATACAGGGCGAAGTTTGTAGAAGTTATTGAGTTTATCATTACTTTTATTTATCGTTCTGACAATAAAGAACATTTGCTCCTATCGTTTAATCAGAGTATATTAAATATTATCAGGGGAAACCCAAATTGAAATCAGAGTTTACAGATGGAATATTTAGAAGATTAAGGAGAAACAAAAATGAATGAGATTATAACTGCTATTTTTACAGGAATTACAGCGTTTACCGCTACAAATTTGGATGATTTAGTCATCCTCACCCTCTTGTTTTCTCAAGTCAATGCAACCTTTCATCGTCGTCACGTTGTCATCGGTCAGTATCTCGGTTTTTGTGCTTTAATCATTGCCAGCCTCGTTGGTTTTTTCGGTGGCTTAATATTACCCTCTGAATGGGTTGGACTTCTGGGTTTAGTCCCGATTACAATTGGACTCAATCGGTTACTAAATCCTGATGATGATTCATCCTCCGAGCTAGAATTAGAAACTGAATTTTCCCCTGCTTCTGGTTTAGCTAGTTTGATATCTCCCCCTGCTTATAGTGTGGCAGCGATTACAATTGCTAATGGCAGTGATAATATCAGTATCTATATGCCCCTATTTGCATCTACTAATTTCTCTAGTTTGCTAGTGATTATTTCAGTCTTTTTGTTACTTGTTGGAGTTTGGTGTTACATGACCTATAAATTGACTTGTCAACGTAATATCTCCAATTTACTTACCCGCTATGGCAATCATTTAGTTCCTTTCGTGTTAATCGGTTTAGGTGCATTTATTATCCTTGATAGTGCCTCGCTAACTCCATTGGTTTTAGTAACTAGCTGTTTGTGCTTAATAGGACTGATCAAAATTATTCAAACCTCACAATTCAAAACTCAAAGTTTGTAATCGGAAGAAAAAAAATGAAAGTTTTCCCCCTGTCTCTCATTGTCTTATTACTAGGAATCAACTTAGTCATTTCTTGCCCTGCTTTAGCAGAAACTTCCCCGTCTTTAATTAGCAGTTCTGACGTTCTGGAAGTGGGTCAAAAGGTCATTTGGCTTTATAAGGTTCGTGCTGATTCGGCTGATGTTCATAAAATTCCGGCGGAAGTTGTCAAGTTAGGCGCCAAGCAAGTCCAAATTAAGTTTCGCAAAAATAACAACCAATTTGTCAATCGCTGGGTGAACCGAAATAAACTTGAGAGTTTGCCTTCTGTTCCAAATCAAGACAGTGACAAAAATACGGATTAGGAAAAATCCTCACCTTTCATCACTTAAATTTATCGAAACAACAAATAAGACTATTTGCTTTTATTGAAGCACTTTGTTTAAAGTAAAGTTACAGCAAATTAAGAGTGAAATGGCTATAATTCATTTGTTGGCATCTACCCAAATTTCAAAAAAGGAAAACAATATGCGGTTTATCAAAATTTTTTTTGTCGGTCTTCTATTATGCGTGAACCTAGTCATTGCTCAACCCTCTTGGGCTAGCAAAGATTTTACTAAAGGGGCTGATTATGCAGAGGTGACTCAAGCCCTGAATCAACTTCTACAAGTTAAAGATACACCGGAAGAAGCGGGCTATACCCCTGAACAATTTCAACAGCGACTAACACAATTAGAGTCCCAGAAGAAAACCATAGAAACAGCGAAAAAACGGGCACAGTGCCGCAATGAAACCGGGAAAACCATAGGGGTTTATGCCAGTGATGGTGGAAAAACTCCTAGCGAACTCTATTTCCTGGCAGCCGGTCAAATTACCGATGATGATTGGGATTGCGATGGCTTCTACTTACCCGCAGGAACTCAGGTAGTTTTCAGTCCTAATACTCCCGTTCAAGAGTTAACTGAACCCATTGCAGTTAAATTTGTTGATGGTACCCAGTCCGTTGCAACAGCCGACCCGACAACAGGTGCAATTCAATTAAATCTTGAACCCGCCCATGTTTTAAAAGCGGCTGAAAGTAACGGCTTAATCCCCACATTATCTCAAGCGGATATTGATACACAAATTCCAAGTCGAGAGTTGATTGACTAATCTAAATTAGTTGTATCAATGGCTTGAAATTTAATTCATCGTAGGGGCGAGGTCACCTCGCCCTTACAAGGTAATTTCGCTCAATTTGAACTATTAATACTTTGAGCTTGAATCGCTGTAATTGCAACGGTATTGACAATATCGGTAACGGTACAGCCTCGACTTAAATCATTGACGGGTTTATTTAATCCTTGTAAAACCGGGCCAATAGCAACAGCATCAGCCGACCGTTGAACAGCTTTGTAAGTATTATTTCCAGTGTTTAAATCAGGGAAAATAAATACGGTTGCGTGTCCGGCGACTTCACTTCCTGGAAGTTTGGTTTTAGCCACATTTTCATCAACAGCCGCATCATATTGGATGGGGCCTTCTATTTTTAAATCAGGGCGAAATTTACGAGCAATTAATGTGGCTTCCCGAACTTTATCCACATCTGCTCCTTGACCAGATTCTCCCGTAGAATAAGATAATAATGCCACTAAAGGTTCAACGCCAAATTGTTTAGCTGTTAAAGCTGAACTAATGGCAATATCCGCTAATTGTTGAGGATTGGGATTCGGATTCACCGCACAGTCTCCATAGACTAAAACCCGATCTTCTAAACACATAAAAAATACACTAGAAACAATCGAACATCCCGGTTGAGTTTTGATAAATTCTAAGGCGGGACGGATAGTATGTCCGGTGGTATGAACAGCCCCGGAAACCATACCATCAGCCATCCCTTTATACACCATCATCGTGCCAAAATAACTGACATCGTGCATCACATCTCGCGCACAATCTTCTGTAATTCCTTTATGTTTTCGGAGTTGATAATAGGTTTGAGCATAGTCTTCATACCATTCGGAGGTCATGGGATTAACAATATTAACGCCTTCTAGTTTTAAGCCTAATGAGGTAGATTTTTCTCGAATTTCTTCGGGATTTCCTAATAGAGTAATATCCACAACTCCCCGCCGTAATAAAATTTCACTGGCTTTTAAAATCCGTTCTTCTGTTCCTTCGGGTAAAACAATATGTTGACGTTGTTTTTTTGCCCGTGCGACTAATTCATACTCGAACATAATCGGAGTAATTCTTGAAGAACGAGATAAAGAAATCCGTTTTTCGATTTGAGAAGTATCAATATGGTTTTCAAATACCCCTAAAGCCGAGGCGATTTTTCGTTCATTATCGGGAGTGATTTTTGAGTGAACTTGGTTGATTTTTGTGGCTGTATTGTAGGTATCCGTTTCTACTGCAAATATCGGAACTGTCCATTTTTTAAAGCCTTTAATTAATTTGTGCAGGGAGGGTGCCAGTTCTAACCCACCTGTTAAAATAATTCCAGCAATATTAGGATAATTTTCAGAAAAAGCAGAGGCTAAACAGGCTAAAATAATATCAGCGCGATCGCCTGGGGTAATGATTAAACTGCCTTCTCGAATATGATATAAGAAATTAGGAACGTGCATGGCTGCCACTTTAGAAGTTAATACTTCCTGTTTTAATTGTTCTGGATCGCCATGTACAAATCGACCCTCAAGGACGGCAACAATTTCTCCTACTGTTGGTTTTCCCAAGGCTTCTATTTCGGGTAAAATAAATACGGGATCATTATAAGCCCAAATGTTTTGTAGTTGATCAGCAACGGATTGAAATTGTTCTGGGGGAATGCGATTAACCATTGTAGCAATGATTGTACAATCCTGTTCTATAAATGCTTCCCGCTCACTTTTAACAATACTAACCACTTCTTTTAAGGTTCTCCCTTGTCCATTAGCAACTAATAAAATGGGTGCGGAGAGTTGATTAGCAATTTCAGCATTAAAGTTAAATTCAAAAGCAGAAATAACATCTGTAAAATCCGTTCCTTCACAGACCATGAAATCACATTTTTCTTCTAAAGCTTTGTATTTTTCAATAATCCGTTTTAAGATTTCTTCAAACTGTCCCTCTGCTCCCAAAGTCCGGGCTTCTTCATGGGTGACACCATAATAGTCCTCATATTTAAAGTCTAAATGATACCGACTGCGAATCAGTTCAATATCATTATCCGGTTGAGTTCCCGCCTGAATCATCGGACGAAAAAACCCTAACCGTCGAATTCGTTTGGAGAGTAATTCCATAATTCCTAACAGAATCAAGGATTTACCGCTATTGAATTCAATGCCAGTAATATATAAGTTGCTAATCATAAATTTACGACGGGTAATAAATAGATAGGAGGCTAAACTGGATCTGTCCATTTCAGGCAAGTTAGCCATAAGATTAATTTTAGGCTGATTTCTCAGATAGATTGTTCCAGGCGTGTCAATTCTAGTTTTTCTTAAAATCGTTACATTTATTAACAAATTAGGGACATCCAGAACTCACCCCAATGGGATAATAAATGATTGGTCATTAGTAAAAATCTTTATCCTAAGCTTCTCATGTCTTCAGAATCGCATAGAAATTCCTTAAATCTAGTTCAGCGTCCTCGCCGTCTCCGTCGCACTGATGCCCTCCGGCGGATGGTTCAGGAAACCCACCTTACCGTCAATGACTTAATTTATCCCTTGTTTGTCATGGAGGGGGAAAACCAGAAAGTTGAGGTTTCCTCCATGCCGGGAAGTTACCGCTACACCTTAGATTTACTGTTAAAAGAAGTCAATGAAGCTTGGGAATTAGGCATCCCTGCCATTGCCTTGTTTCCTTTGGTTGCTGAAGAAAAAAAAGATAACGCTGGAACTGAAAGTTATAACCCAGACGGCTTAATTCAGCGTACTGTCCGGGCGATTAAACAGGCAATTCCTGATATTATGATCATCACGGATATTGCCCTTGATCCCTTCTCCAGCAAAGGTCATGATGGCATCGTCAGCGAGGATGGGGAAATTCTTAATGATGAAACCGTTGAAGTTTTAGTTAAACAAGCACTCTCTCATGCAGAAGCGGGAGCCGATATTGTCGCGCCGTCGGATATGATGGATGGTCGCATTGGCGCAATTCGTGAAGGGTTAGATGAAGCGGGATATATCGAAGTCGCAATTTTAGCTTATACCGCTAAATATGCTTCTGCTTATTATGGCCCCTTCCGCGATGCCTTGGATTCTGCCCCTAAATTTGGCGATAAGAAAACCTATCAAATGAACCCGGCTAACTCTAAAGAAGCGTTAACAGAATTAGCGTTAGATGAAGCTGAAGGCGCCGATATTGTCATGGTGAAACCTGCTTTGGCCTATTTGGATATTATTCATTTATTGCGTTCAGCAACAGATTTACCTGTGGCGGCTTATAACGTTAGTGGCGAATATGCCATGATTAAAGCGGCGGGACAAATGGGTTGGATTGATGAGAAAAAAGTCATGTTAGAAACCCTAACCAGCATTAAACGTGCAGGCGCTGATTTAATTTTGACCTATTTCGCTAAAGAAGTGGCGTTAATTTTACGTTAGGTTCAGCATTTAAAACTGTTGCACTGGTAGGGACGGGTTTACCCTGGCCCTACTACGGCTAATAAATCCTACCAAATCACAGATAAATCCAATATAAAATTCAGTAAAACATCTTCACCCGATAAAGTTGTCGGATTGTCTAAAATTTCCGGTTCTTTACCACTCCGATAAATTTCGACTTGTCGGTTTTGACGATTAATTAACCATCCTAAACGAGTCCCATTATTAATATAGTCTTGCATTTTTTCGCGTAAATCTTTTAACGAATCGCTGGGAGAACGCAATTCCACAATAAAATCAGGACATAAGGGAGGAAATTTATCTTGTTGTTCTGGCGTTAGGGTTTGCCATTTGATTAAGGGTATCCAAGCCGCATCCGGGGATAATTTAGCCCCATTCGGTAATTGAAAACAG